>JALHNS010000477.1 GCA_022843445.1 Gemmata sp. | reverse complement strand
TCGCGCAGCCGCGCGATGGCGTCGCGGAACGCGCCCACGCCCGGAAGCACCACGCGCGCCGCGGCGCGCAGCGCGTGCGGGTCCGCGGAGATCGTCGCCGAATGGCCCACGCGCTCGAACGCCTTCTGCACGCTCCGCAGGTTCGCCATCCCGTAATCGACGATCACCGTTTCTGGCATGGTGGTACTCGTTGGGGAACGACAGATACGGCCCCTCCGGGGGGCCGCTAGAGCGGTTCTCGATCGTTCGGAGCGGTTCGTGTCGTGTCGGCACAAACGACGCGGAGCGTCGTGCCACTATTGTGGTGCGACGCTCCGCGTCGCAGCCGCTACACCCAAACGAGAACCGCTCTACACGGGACAGCCGCCCGCGCGCCGGGTTCGCGCTATTTGGTCGCCGTTGCAACGGGTTCTTCGACGGGCCGGCGCAAGACGAGCGCCGCGGCCAGCACGCCCACCGCCATCACGCCCACCAGCACGGCCATCACGGTCGCGTCGAAGAACGGGAACTGCACGCGCGGCCCGAGCCACGGCCACGCGAACCACGTCACCACCACGCCGATCGCCAGCCCGGGGCCGAACGGCAGTTCGCGCGGCTGCGCCGGGCCGCTGATCGGCGTTCCGCCCGGCGCGCTCTGCGGCGCGTCGGAACCGCCGAGGAACGCCTGCAAGAGTTTCAGCACCAGCGCCGCGAACGCGCCCACGAACAGCGCCAGCACCGCGATCTGCCAGCCGAGGAACGCCCCGGCCGTCATCAGCAGGTCGGCGTCGCCGAGGCCCAGCGCCTCGCGCCCCAGCCCGGTCTCGAACAGCCACTTGATCGCGCGCACGACGAGCGAGCCGGCCAGCGCGCCGAGCACCGCGTTCAGCAGGCCGAGCTGCCAACTGCCGGCGGGCGCGGAGTCGAACAGCGGCCCCCAGAACGGCCACGGCTGCGCGCCCACCGCGACCTTCCCGACGTGGCTGAGCAGGATCCACGGGTCGCCCGCCGGGATCGCGCCGGCGGCTTCCGCCGGGTGCGGCCACGGCCACGGCAGGAACGCGCCGCCCGCGATGCCCACCGCGAGCGCCGTGTACGTGATTTCGGCCGGGATGATGCGGTGCTCGTAGTCCACCACGGCGGCCGCGATCAGCGCGCTCACCAGCACCAAGTGGTACGCGAACAGCCCCAGCGCGCGGGCCGTCGGCAGGCCGTCGCCACTGATGCTCACGCCGGGCAGGTTGAACCGGTTGAAGACGACCTCGGCGAGGAACAGCGCGAGGAACGCGACGCCGGTGCCGACCTCCACCCACAGGTAGCGCGCGGAGAACGCCGCGCCGCACGCCCGGCACCGGCCGCGCAGCCGCAGGTAGCCGAGGATCGGCAGGTTGTCGGTGAGGCGGATCTTGGTGTAGCAGGCGAAGCACCGCGACGACGGCCACACGATGCTCTTCTCGAACGGCAGACGCGCGACCAGCACGTTGATGAACGAGCCGACCATCAGCCCGAGGGCGAACACCCAGAGGCACCAGAGGACGACGGGAAGCTGCATGAGGAGCGCCATGCCGAGAGGATAGCGTCGGCAACGGTTTCCGGCGACGCCGCGCCGCAATCGACGGCGAAATCGGCCGTTGCGCGGTACAGCGGTTCGCGCGCCGCGAGCAGCGCCCGCACTTCCGCCTCACCGCCACTCGAAGTAAGCGCCGGCCGGCGGGCGGCGGTCGCGGTGTCGGCGCAGATGCGCGCCCACAGCACCTCGGGCGGCGCGGCGAGCCGCACCACGAACCCGCTCGCCTTCAGGAGCGCGCGGTTGCTTTCGCGCAGAATCGCACCGCCCCCGGTGGCGAGCACCGCCGGCGGGCGCGCGCACAGGTCCGCGAGCGCGGCGGCTTCGCGGTCGCGGAAGTCGGCTTCGCCGGCGCGCGCGAAGATGTCCGCGATGGAGCACCCCGCGACCGCTTCGACCAGTTCGTCGGCGTCGAAGAACGCGCGGTTCAGCTTTGTCGCAAGGACGCGGCCGACGGTGGTTTTGCCCGTGCCGCGGTAGCCGATGAGGATGAGGTGCGAACCCACCGTGAGTGTAGCCTTTTCGGTTGGGGAGGTTTTGCCCTCTCCCCTTGCGGGAGAGGGTGGCGGCGCTTCGCCGCCGGGTGAGGGGTGAGCTATCCAACTGGTTCAGCTTTGCGTGAATGGTGCTTGCTGTTCGCCCCTCACCCGGCCTCGAAGACTCGGCCACCCTCTCCCACGCTCCGCGGGGAGAGGGCAATGACAAAAGCCGCACCACTGCCTTTAGTCGTCGTTACCGTCGTCGCCGTCGTTGCCCTTCTTGCCCTCCGCGCCTTCCACACTCGCGCCGTCGTCGAACGCTTTGGTGAGCGGGGAGAGCGCCTTGCGCACGATCTGCCGCATGAGCGCGGTGTCGGGCGTCCGCCCGGTGAACAGTTCGATCTGCCGGGCGGCTTGGCGCACGAACATGTCCACGCCGGTGATCGTTTCGCACCCGCGGCTGCGGGCCTCGCGCACTAAGAGCGTCGTTTCGGGCGCGTAGATGGTGTCGAACACGACGTGCCCGGGCTTCAGGATGCTGAAGTGGCACGGCGCTTCGTCCACGTTCGGGTGCATGCCCACCGGGGTGCAGTTCACGAGCACGTCGAACGAGACGCTGTGCCGGGCGTGCCAGTCGAGCGCCTTGCACTTCACCTCTTCGGCGAGCCGCTGCGCGCGCTCGTGGGTGCGGGCGGTGATGGTGAGCTGCGCGCCCTCGCGGTGGATCGCGTGCGCGATGGCCCGCGCCGCGCCGCCCGCGCCGAGGATCAGCACCGACACTTGGCTCAGTTGCGTGACCGGGCCGTCTTTCGCGCGCTCGGCGAAGTGGGCCTTCAGCGAATCGACGGCGGCGGCGTAATCGGTGTTCGCGGCGGTCCACTTGCCGTCGTCGCGCCGCACGAGGGTGTTCGCGGCCCCGGTGACCTGCACGTTCGGCTCGCTCTCGCGGGCGAGGCTCGCGGCGGCCTCCTTGTGCGGAATGGTCACGCTGTACCCGCTCACCGGGATCTGTTCGTACAGTTCCAGCGCCTGCGGCAGGGTGCCCCGCGGCACGCGGAACGGCAGGTACAGCGCGTTCACACCGAGCCGCTTGTACATGTGGTTGTGCAGCAGCGGGCTGAGGCTGTGCGCCACCGGGTCGCCGACCACGCCGAAAATCTTCGTGTCGGCGTTGATGCCCTTCACCGGGAACGTGGTGCGGAACTCGTCGTAGCTGGGCAGCCCGGGCGCGATGCCGCGCTCCTTGTTGAACGCCGCGTAGATCCACGGCGCGCCGAACTTGAGCGCGAGGAACCGCGACGGCTGCCCGATGTCGCCCATGCAGAACGCGACCGTCGGCTTGGGCGCGGTGCGCTGCAGGTGCATCACGCGGGCCACGTCGTCGACGCTCTGCGCGGCGACGGCGATCTTGTACACGTCGCCGTCCTGCTTGAGCATCTTCGCGTAAATGTCGTCGAGGTTCTGCGGCGTCTCGGCGGTGTTGTGGTAGCTGATGACCCGCTTCACGGCCCCGAACCGGCGGATGGTGTCGGCCACGTCGGTTTCGAGATCGACCCAGTCGAACGCGCCCGAGACGATGGCTTGGCGCAAGACGGTCTGGCGCTCGGCCTCGGTGCCGCTGTACCGGCCGCCGTCGGCCGGGCGGCGCAGCGTGGCGACCCACGGGCACTGTTTGAGGGGCGCGAGCCGTTTGAAATCGACGGCTTTGGCGAGGAAGTCGAGCCGCAGTTCGATGAACTTGGCCCCGCGTTTGACGGCCTCCGCGAGTTCGGCGACCACCATCTTGTGGCGCGTGCGGCCGATGACCACGAGCACCCGGTCCGACATGACGAACCCCCTTCGGGGGAAAAGTCCAAAGCTCAACGAGCGAATCTTAACCAACAAAATACAAGCAGTTCCGACTTTGCGGCAGTGCGAACCCCCGGAAAAGCGAAAGCCCAAGCCGCGAGGGCTTGGGGCTTCGGTCGAGTGCGGTCCCGTGGGCCTTGTGATTTCCCAACGGGTTACACCTTGCTCGCTTCCTTGTACATGACGTGCTTGCGCACGATCGGGTCGTACTTGCGGAGCGAGATGCGCTCCTTGGTGTTGTTGCGGTTCTTCTGCGTGAAGTAGCAGTGGTCGCTGGCCTCGCTCTTCAGCTTGATGATGCCGCGCGCTTCCTTCCCCTTCGCCATTGCCGTGCCCAATAGAGGTTGTGTGCGGAACCGGCACGAAACCGGTGAACCTACAAGTTTAGCAACCCGGCGGCGGTGCGGACAGGGCGCACGGCGCTCCCGCGCGGCTCGCGCCTTTCGTCGGTTGCCGCGCGCGCGGGTGCCGCCTAAGTTAGCTCCTTCCGATTGTGCGGAGCGCACGCGTTCACACGGCTTGGGAAGCGACATGAAGCGGAAGAAGTTGGCAGCAGCGCGCACCACGAAGTGCCGGTTCTGCACGAAGGACGGGTGCCCGCGGCCCGCGTTCGTCGATTACAAAGACGTGAGCAACCTGAAGAAGCTCATCACCAGCCAAGGCAAGCTGTTCAGCCGCAAGCGGAGCGGGCTGTGCGCCGCGTTCCAGCGGGCCACCAGCAGCGCGGTGAAGCGCGCGCGGTTCATGGGCCTGCTGCCCTACGTCGGCGAGTAGCGCGCCGCCACACGGAGGAACCGGTGCCCACACCGGCCGAACTGTTCGTTCTGGGCGTGACCGCGCACCAGACCGGCGACCTCGAAGCGGCCGAACGGTACTACCGGGAACTGGTCGCCGCCGTGCCCGCCCACGCGCCGGCCCTGAGCAACCTCGCGTCGCTCGTGGCCCGCCGCGGCGGGGCCGACGAGGCCGACGCCCTCTACGCGCGCGCCATCGACGCCGACCCCACCTTCTTGGACGCGCGGTTCAATCGCGGCAACTTCCTGCGCCGCAGCGGCCGGTTCGCGGACGCGGCCGGCGAGTACGAAGAGGTGCTGCGCCGCGCCCCGGACCATCCCCACGCCCTGCTCAACCTCGGACTCGCGGTGAGCGACGCGGGCGACTGTCCCCGC
>JALHNS010000476.1 GCA_022843445.1 Gemmata sp. | reverse complement strand
GGCCGTCGGTCAGGTACACAGCGCGGGCCGGCACCTGTTCGGTCAGGCCCAGCGCGTTCGCGGCGAGCGCGCCGGCCGGTTGCAACCGCACGCGGTCGCGGCCCGCCAGCGCCCGCGCCACGGCTTCCGCAGACGGCGCGAGCGGGCCGAGCACCGGGTGAACCTTCGGGTAGTCGTAGAGGCCGCGGGCCAGCCGCCGCACGGTGCCCGCTTCGGCCAACCGCGACAGCGCTTTATCGACCGCGTCGCGCCCGCCCAAGTCGAGGAAGTGCGTCGGCGTGAACACGGACCCGCGGCCGGACCCGATGAACCGCCGTTGCACTTGCTTTTCAATGCTGGATGCCGTTTTTTGCGTCGCGCCCATGTCAGAAAAAGTAACACGTTTTTCTGACGCGATCAAGCCCCTGTTGGTCACAGACAGCAGTCTCGGACCTCGCGCGCCGGTGCGGGTTGTCGCCCCGCAGCATCAAGCGCCACCTCGCGGTATTGAAGCGGCGCGACTTGTTGGAAGTAGTCAAAGCGGGCGTGCGGGGAATCGCCCCGACGACGTACCGGTTGCACGCCACAACGCCCAAGTCGCGTGCGCGATGCGCACCCGCCGAAGGGGTGTCACCGGTGTCCCAAAAGGGGTGACACCAACGGCCCCCTTCCCAATGTACTTCGTACATACACGCACCCGCCCGCTCGAACCGCGGCGGGTGCGGCAGAACCGACTTCCCGACCTGACACGCGCCGCCGAGGCCGTGTACCATCCGAACCAACCCGATTGCATCCGCCGAACATGAAAGGAACGAAACATGGCCTCGCTCAATCGCGAACCGAACGGGCACTACACGATTCAACTCGTGTGCTCCGACACCAAGCGCCGCAGCATCCGCCTCGGCCCGGTGAACAAGAAGACCGCGAACGAAGTGAAACTGAAGGTGGAAGGGCTGCACGCGCTCAAGGTGTCGAACCTGCCGATTGACGCGGAAACGGCCGCGTGGGTGAACGGCATCGGCAACGACCTCTCCGAGAAACTCGCCGCCGTCGGGCTGATCCCGAAGCGGGTGTCGAGCACGGTCGGCGCGTTCCTCGCCAACTACCTCGAACAGCGCCGTGGCGATTCCAAGCCGGCGACCGCGGTCACGATTCACCGCGTCGTGACGGACCTGACCGCGTTCCTCGGCGCGAACGCGGACATGCGCGCGGTCACGGTCGAACACGCGGAAGGGTTAAGCGACACTACCAAGACAAGCAACTCGCACCGGCCACGACCTACCGTCGGCTCAAGATGGCGAAGATGCTGTTCGGGCATGCGCTCAAGTTGAAGCTCGTCACCGCGAACCCGTTCGCGGACGTGCGGAGCAAGAACCACAACCCGGCCGAGCGCCGGCACTACATTTCGCCCGCGGACACCGCGAAGTTGATCGAAGCCGCGAACCCAACGTGGCGCGCGATCATCGCGCTGGCCCGGTTCGGCGGGTTGCGGTGCCCCAGCGAAGTGCTCACGCTCAAGTGGGAGAACGTGAACCTCGCCACCGGGCGCATGATCGTTCACAGCCCGAAGACCGAACACCTCGAAGGCCGCTCGGAGCGTGTCGTGCCGATCTTCGCCGCGCTACGCCCGTCCCTCGAAGAAGCGTGGGAACTGGCCGAAGGCGAAGAGTACGTCGTCGGCGGGCAGCAAGGCGACAAGTACCGCGAGACGGCACAAGGTCCGAACGGTTGGGTGAACATGAACCTGCGCACGACGTTCGAGAAGATCGTCCGACGCGCGGGCCTGACGCCGTGGCCGAAGCTCTTCCACAACCTGCGCGCGAGTTGCGAAACCGACCTGATGGCAAACCACCCGATTCACGTCGTTACCGCGTGGATCGGGAACACGCCGAAGATCGCGCTCGGACACTACCTGCAAACGCTCGACGCGGACTTCACGAAGGCACTGAAAGGCGGTGCAGAATACGGTGCAGTTGTGGTGTAAAACGCGGTGCAGTCACAAACCGCCGCGAGCGGACAGCATTCGACAGAAGCGACGCAAACCCATCAACAGCAGGGGCTACAGGCAACTACTGTCACCTGTAGCCAGAAACTGTCAGTCTGTTCAGGTGGCCAAGGTGGGACTCGAACCCACACGCCTTGCGGCGCTCGATTTTGAGTCGAGTGCGTCTGCCGTTCCGCCACTTGGCCCGTCGGGTCAGAATAGGCCCCGCGCGCGCCGCGAGCAAGTGCGGTTGCACGGTTGGGCTATTCGCGCGCGCCCGCCGCGCAGTACGCTTACCGAAACGCTATCCGCCGCCGGCGCGGCGCTTCACGCTCACGGGCGCAGCATGGAAGAGTTTTTCACGCAAGTGTGGTCGATCATCGTGACGCTGGTCGATCCGCGGAACCTGAGCGACCCGGAGAAGTTCAAACACGCGCTGAACCAGCCGGGCGTCTTCTGGGCGGCGCTGGTCGCGGTGAACATCATCGTCTTCACCGAAACCGGGCTGCTGATCGGGTTCCTGCTGCCGGGCGATTCGCTGCTGGTGGTGCTCGGGGTGGTCGCGCAAATCAGCGGGTGGCCGCTGTGGCCGTTTATTCTGTCCCTGTGCGTCGCGGCGATTGTGGGCGACACGGTCGGATACGGCATCGGCTGGAAAGCGGGGCCGGCGATCTTCAACCGGCCGTCGAGTCGGTTCTTCAAGCAGGAACACTTGCAGAAGGCTCGCGACTTCTACGCCCGGCACGGCGGCAAAACCATCGTGATCGCGCGGTTCATTCCCATCGTGCGCACCTTCGTGCCGGTCGTGGCCGGGGCCGCGCGCATGGAGTACCGCACTTTTCTCTTCTACAACGTGTTCGGCGGCATCGGCTGGATCGTGAGCATGACGCTGTTCGGGTACTACCTGATCCCGCTCGCCGACCCGCCGGTGCAGAGCCTGCTGGGGAAGCCGGACTTCACGTGGGCGAAGCACATTGACAAGGTGGTGATCGTGGTGGTGGCGCTGTCGATCGCGCCGATGGTGTGGAAAGCGGGTAGGCACTGGCTCGCCAAGCGGAAAGCCGCTACGCTGATTCCGCCCGCGGCGCAAGCGCCTCAGCCGCCGGTCGTGCCACCCGGCGCGTAACCTGCGGCGCGCGGTGCGGGCGCCACATGAGCTATCAGGCCAGCGGCACGATCAAGTGCTGGAAGAAGTACGACTGCCTCGGGTGCGGCGCGGTGTTCCGCCACCGGTTCGAGCGCGCCGTGAGCGGGCAGGGCGGCACCGCGGAGCAGGCCGAGGCGAACGCGCAACAGGCCGGCATCGCGGCGCTGCAGAACCAAGTCGATACGATCCCGTGCCCGGAGTGCGGGCGCGTGCAGCCGCGCATGGTGGGCCACGACAAGAACAACACCCACTTCGGCCTCACCGTCTTCTTCCTCATCGCCGGCGTCGTGCTGCTGCTGGTGGGCGCGAACGACGTGACGACGCGGGACGTGTCCGCGTACGGGATGGCCGGTCTCGCGCTGCTCGCGCTGCTCGCGCACTTCCTGACGGCGCAGAGCGACCCGAACGCGAACCAAGACGCGAACCGCGCCCGCGCGCTGGAGAAAGTGCAGAGCGGGGCGGTGGAAGTGATCCGCACCGGCGACCCGAGTAACGGCGAGCCGCAGCCGCCGCTGACCACGGGCGGCCACACCGTGTACCTCGCGCTGGCGCTGGGCGCGGTGCTGGCGGCGCTGGTGCCGGTGGCGATGCGGCAGCTGAACGGCTGGGCGCTCGCCGACGCCGACCCGCCCGTGCTCGGACCGGGCGACACGTTCCGCGTCACCTTCCCGGACAAGATCGATTGCGTGAAGAGCCTGTGGCGCGGCAGCCCGCAAGTGACGTGGGACCAACCGGTGAACGGGGCCGCGGTGTTCGCCGAAACGAGCACGTGGGGCAACATGTCGGTGAAGAGCAGCGAACTGCACACCGCGCCGACGCTGTGGGCCGACGTGAAGTTGCCGCCGAACGCGGACCTGCAAGACAAGGAACTGAGTGGCACGATCACGATGCCGGTGGAGTACCCCTACGCCAACACCTCCAGCACGATGATCGACAAGAACACGACCGTCCGCAAGCAATTCAACGTCAAGCTGTCGAAGGTGAACGCGTGGAAGTCGTTCCGCGCGTTCTGGTGGTCCGGGCTGGGCGCCAGCATTCTGTTGACCCTGCTGGCCGGGTGGGGCTTCGCGCGGCTGGCGGCGCGCATGAAGTGGGACTCGCCGCCGGACCTCGTGGAATCGCTGGACACCCCGCCGGAAGACCTGCCGCCGGACGAACTGGCCCGCCGCCGCGATGAGGCCCGCGCCGCCGAAGAGCAACAGCAGCAAGAGCAGCGCGACCGCAAGCCGTGGGAGCGGTAGCGGTTCGCGGAACCCGGTTCGCGCGCGCCGCGTCGAACCCGGTGAGCTACGATTGCCGTAGGGTTATCCCGTTCGCGGAGGTCCACAATGCGCTGCCTCTCCGGGTTGGTGTTGGTTGCCGGTCTGTGTGCGTTCGCCCCCGCGCGGGCGGCCGAACCGGTCGTCGTGAAGCTCGAAAAGCTGTCGGCCGCGGTGCCGGACACGTGGAAGAAAGAGAAACCGGCGAACAACCTGCGCAAGTACCAGTTCAAGCTGCCGGGCGCGAAGGACCACCCGGACGCCGAACTGACGATCATGGGCGAGAGCCTGCCCGGCGCGGAGAAGAACTTCCCCAAGTGGAAGAACACGTTCGTGGTGCCGGAGGGGAAGACCATCGACCGCGTCGCGAAGACGGCGCAGTGGGAGGTGAAGGGCGCGAAGGTGGACGTGCTCGACGTCACCGGGACGTGGAAGTACAAGGAGCGGCCGTTCGACCCGAAATCGAAAGAGATGATTCTGGACGACTGGCGGGTGATCTGGGTGATCGTGGACGAACGGGACGCGAAGGGGGAAGGGGAGGCGCACCACCTGCGGCTGAGCGGCCCGGAGCAAACGGTGAACGAGCGCGCCGCGGAGTTCGAGAAGTGGGTGAAGGCGCTCAAGTGATACGGATCCGAGGAATACCGTGTCGTGTTGTCGAACCGCCGGCGTCGGCCGGGTGGGTGCTTCAAAGCAACCCAGCCGGC
>JALHNS010000475.1 GCA_022843445.1 Gemmata sp. | reverse complement strand
CGCAGTCGAAGACTTCGCCCAAGAAGCGACGCTCCGCGTGCTCGACCGGCTCGACTCGTTCCGCGGCGACAGCCGGTTCCTGACGTGGGCGCACGCGGTCGCCGTGCGGGTCGCGTTCTCGGAACTGCGCAAGGCCCGGTACCGCGACGTGTCGCTCGACGAACTGGCCGCGGCCCGCGCGCTGCCGGAACCGGCCGCGCCGCCCGCGCCCGACCCCGGTGCGGCTCTCGACCGCGAAACCGTGCTCGGCGCGCTGCGGCACCTGATTGACACCGCGCTCACCGAGAAGCAGCGGGCCGTGATGCGCGCGGAACTGGAGGGCGTGCCGCAGGCGGTGATCGCGGAGCGCCTCGGCACGAACCGCAACGCGCTGTACAAACTGGGCCACGACGCCCGCATGAAGTTGAAGACCGGGTTGGAGGCCGCCGGCTTTTCGGCCGATGTGGTAAGATTGCTGTTGGCCGGCGCGTCCGGTTCGTGACGCCGGAGAACCTATGACCCACACGCAACTGAGCAACGAGCAGATTCGGGAACTGGCCGGCGTGCTGCTGGTCACGCGCCCGGACGAGCTGACGTGCGACGAGTGGCTGGACCGCATCGGCGCGTACGCCGAGGCGACCGCCGCCGGTCGCCCCGTGCCGCCGAATTCCGAACGGCTCGAACACCACCTCGCCATCTGCCCGGAGTGCAAAGAAGAGTTCGACGCGCTCGTCGCGGCGCTGCGGGCCTCGTAGGACGGGCATCTTGCCTGTCCCGGTTCGCACGTTCACACAGACGGGACAGGCTGGAAGCCCGTCCTACGGCTTGAGCGCCTTCAGCGCCTCGGCCGCCGACGCGCGCCCGCCGTGCGTCGTGCTCACCTTCGCGTAGCTCACCTTACCGTCTTTCCCGATCACGAACGTCGAGGGGTACGCGGTCTCGTTCTTCGCGTCCCACCGCAGCCCGTAGGCGTTCGTGAACGTGTAATCCGGGTCGAGCAGAATGGCGAAGTGCGCCGGGTAGTCTTTGCCCTTCACGAACTCTGCGGCCTTCTCCTTCAGCTTGTCGCTCGGCCCCGGGTACACGAACACCACGTGCGCGCCGGCCTTCTTGAAGTCGTCGGCCTTGCCGAGGAACTCGCCGAACTGCCGCGTGCAGATCGGGCACTGGTAGCCGGGGTTGCCGCGGAGCACCACCAGCACCACCGGGCCGTCTTTGGTGAGCGCGGACAGCTTGGTGTTCGCGCCGCCGAGCGCGGCCAACTCGAACTCCTTCGCCGCGGTGCCCACCTTCGGGCCGTGGTCCGCGGCGCGCACTTGCGAGCCACTCAAAACCGCGAGCGCGCCGAGCAGCGCGAGCCGGATCGAACGGAACATTGGCATTCTCCATCGGGGAAAGGGGCGAAACGGGGACTTACGCGCGGGCGAGCGGTTCGGGCGCGCACTCGTGCTCGCACGGCGCGACCGGGGCCGGTTCGGTGGTGAGGTCGATCTTCGCGGCGTCCGGCCGGAAGAACACGCCGACGGTCCAATCGGCGATGATGCGGAGCCGCCGCTCCCAGCGCGGCATTTGCATTACGTAATAGGTGCGCCACACCCACCACGCGAGGAAGCCCCACACCGGCAGGCCCATCAGGTCGGCGATGCCGCGCCGGTGCCCGAGCGCGGCCATCGTGCCGCGCGTCTTGTACACGAACGGCTGCGGCTCGCGCCCCTTCAGCACCGCGGCGATGTTGTCGGCGAGCACCTTCCCCTCGCGCAGCGCGTGTTGCGCGAGCGTCGGATACGGGTTCCCGTTCGCGTCCGGGATCGACGCGCAATCGCCGACCGCCCACAGCCCCGCGTGGCCGGGCACCCGCATGCACGCATCGGTGATGACGCGCCCGGTTTTGTCCTTCGGCAGGTCGAGCGCCGCTACCACCGGGTTCGGCGCGAGGCCCGCGGCGAGCACCACGGTCGCGGCCGGTACGAACGTGCCGTCGGTCAGTTCCACGCCGTCCGGGTCGATGCGCGCCGCGGCGGTGCCGGTGCGCACCTCCACCCCGCGCTTGCGGAACGTTTTCTCCGTGTACGCCGCGAGGCCGTCGGCCATCTCGGGCAACAACCGCGGGCCGCTTTGCAGTTGCACGAGCCGCAGTTCGGTGCGCTTGAGCCGCGGGTACGAGCGGAACAACTGCCCGGTGAACTCGGTCAGTTCGCCGATCAGTTCCGTGCCCACCAGCCCGCCGCCGATCACCACGAACGTGAGCGCCGCGCGCCGCCGCGCCGGGTCCGGTTCGGCGTCGGCGCGCTCGAACGCCTCGATCACGCGATTCCGCACCTGCACCGCGTCGTGGACCGTTTTGAACGTGAGAGCGTGCTCGCTACCGGGGGTGCGCATCGTGTTCGTGACCGCGCCGAGCGCGAGCACGAGGTGATCGTAGGGCAGGCGGTACGTGTCGCCGGCGCGCGACTCCGCGAGCACCTCCTTGCGCGCCAGATCGACGTGTTGTACGGTCGCGTTCACGAAATCGGTGCAGCACATGAGCGGGCGAATCGGGTTCACCGCGTGCCGGAACTCGATGACCCCGCTGGCCGCCTCGAACAGCAGCGGCGTCATCACGAAGTAGTTGTCGCGGCTGACGAGCGTCACCTCCGCGGTGCGCCCCTTCACCTGCGGCCCCAAGCGCCGCGAGGCGTACACGCCGCCGAACCCGCCGCCCAGAATCAGCACCCGCTTCAAATCCGAGACTCGATTCAGTCGCACGGTCGGTCCTCCGGTTCGGGTTTCGCGAGTTCGACGCCGCGGGCGCGCTGGCCCTTACCCCGCTCACTTCGTGCGAACGGCCCACAACTCGAACTCGCGCTCCACGAACCCCCACTCCGGGTTCCGCGCTGGGTCGCGCAGCGCCGCCAGCAACTCGCGGAACGCGCCCCCGTGCGCGCGGTCGAACTCGAAGTACGTCACGAAGTCGTACTCCGATTCGGTCGCGTACCGCGAGTGGTACAGCTTGCGGTAGATGCGGTCCGTGAACGGCGCGCCGATGGCCGTGTGCCCCTGCAGCCCGGCGCGCGGGCGGAAGTGTTCGACGCGCGCGTCGAGCGGGAGCGCCCACCACGCCGCCGATTTGCGGATCGGGATCAGCACCGCGAGCGTGTTTTCGGACGGCGCGAGCGGCCCGCGCGACGCCGCGAGTTCGGCCTTCTGCGCGCCGGTGGTGTACTCCAAGTGTCGCGGAACCCCCTGAAACAGCGGCTCCGGCGCGCCCGCGGCCGGGTGCAGCCGGGCCGCCACTTCGACGCGCACCAGCCGCGCACCGGCCGCCACCGGCAGCGCCGGATCGCCCTTCGCGGCGCGGGCCTCTTCGACGCGGTACTCGCTCACGGTGTGCGGTCGCGCGCCGAGCCGCGCGACCGCCGCCGGCGCGTCGTCGGCGCGGAAGAAGTACGCCCACGTGTGTTCGGAATTGGTCGTCACGGTAAGCACCTCCGCGGGCGGTGGCGCGCTTCGCTGACAGCCCGTTGTCACCGCGAGCGCGAGCAGAACGGTTCGCACGGCACGTTCCTTTGGTCAGTCGGCAAGTGCGCTCACGCGCCGGTCGCGGTAGTACGTTCGCAACAATCTCAACAGCGCGACGACACCGAGCGGGAGGTGCCCGCGGGCGCGGTTCGCCGCGCCGATGCGGAACGCCAGCGCCCACTGCCGGAACAGCACCGCGTACGCGCGCCACACGGGCCAATTTGGGTCGTACAGGTTCGTCGATTCCGATGTCGCGCCGTTCACCTCGATCACCACGAACCCGCGACCGGCGCGGAACGCGGCCGGGTCCGAATAGCGCACGTCCAACCGGCCGAAGAAGAACCCGGCGAAGGGCGCGAGCGCGTCTTCGATCGCGCGCTCGAGTTCGGGCGTGAGCAGGTGCGCGCCGTCGCGGAACAAGGTGCCCTGACAGTGGTTCCCGGCGGTGGCGAGCGCGAACCGTTCGCCCGCGGGAATCACTTGGTCCGCGACGGCCGCGTGCCGCGCGAGGAACACGGCTTCTTGCATCCGGTACCGCGGGTGCGCGCGCACCAACTCCGCGAGCGTGGCGCGCCCGTCGCCGGTCACTTCGGGGAACACTTTGTCGGTGACCGAAAGCACCCGCCCGCGCGCTTCGCCCGGCAACCGGTAGTAGAAGACGCCGGCCTCGAACGGCCCCGCGTGGAACGGTTGCACCAGCACCGCGTCGGGGTTTTTCGCGAGGTACTTCTCCACGTCGGCGCGGTCGTACGCCTTCCGCACGCCGGCCCCGCGCTGCCCGGCGTCCGGCTTCAGGATCACGGGGAACGCGTCGCACGCTGCGAGCGCCAGCGCCACGCGCTCCGCGAGCGGCCCCGGCGGAACCAGCGCCGTGCGCGCCGCAAACCGCGGGTCGAGTTGGGCGAGCGCGCGCGCCTTCGATTCGCCCACCACGCCGCCGCCGTTCTCGATGCCGGGGTTGGTCGCGGTCCAGACCGTGGAGCTGCGGTAACGCAGACTCAGCAGCAGGTACCACGGCACGAGCGGGAGCGCGAACGCCCACGAGGGCCAAAACTCGTGGTGCCACAGCTTCGCCACGCTCGCGCGCAACCGGCACCTCCCGGTGCGGCAGAACAGTTGCGGAACCACCTTCACCACCACGAGTGCCGCGAGCGCGACCGGCACCAGCCACGCCGCGGTGCCCAACCCGCGCACCAGCGGCCCGGCCACCGCGCCGCCGAAGTACGCGACCGCGAGCACCACCAGCGGCACCCACGCGAGCGCCGCGACCGCGGCCCACACGAGGAACCGCGCCGCCGGCACGCGGGTCGCGCCCGCGATAAAGAACACCAGCACCCGCGTGCCCGGCAGGAACCGCGACACCACCGCCGCACGCCCGCCGTGAGTACACAGCAGCCCCTCCATCTCCGCAAGGCGCTGTGCCGGCAGTATCCGCCGCGCCCACCGCCACCGGAGCGCGCCGCTGCCGGCGCTCCGACCGAGCGCCCACACGCCGAAGTCCCCGGCGACGATGCCCACGAAGCAGCCTGCGAGGCCCGTAACCCAGTTCACCTGACCGGCGCCGAGCAGCAGCACGACCGCGACGCACGTCAGGTCTTCGGACACGAACGTGGCCAGCACGATGCCGAAGAACACCGCGAGCGGGCCGACGGTCGC
>JALHNS010000474.1 GCA_022843445.1 Gemmata sp. | reverse complement strand
GCGACCGCGGCGAGCGCGCGGTACCGCGCCCGCGCGCCGGGTGCGGCCGGTTTGGGCGCGCGCTTTACCACACGTGCAGCTCCCGGTCGAGCGCCACGCCGGTGCGCTCCTTCACCTTGGCGCGCACGAGGTCCGCGAGCTGCACGATGTCGCGGGCCGTGGTGCCGGGGTGCGCGACCGCGTAGTTGGAGTTGCGCTCGCTCAGTTCCGCCGCGCCCACCTTGGCCTTGGTCATCTGCGAGCGGTCGATGAGCGTCGCGGCCGTCTGGCCCGGCGGGTTGCGGAACAGCCGCACGCCGGCTTGGAAGCTCAGCGGTTCGGTGGCCTTGCGCTGCACCCACGCCTTGCGCATGCGCTTCAGCACGGTGCCCGGCGACTCGGCTTCGAGCTCGAACTCGACCGACAGGATCACCGGTTCGTCGATGTCGGTCCGGTGGTCGCCGAACGTCAGCTCGTCGCGGGTGCGCGTCTGCACGGCCCCGGCGTCGGTCAGCACGGTCACGGCGCGCACCGTCTGGCCGATCTCGCCGGTCTTGTCGCCCACGTTGCACCGCACGCTGCCGCCGACGGTGCCGCGAATGCCGACGAGCGTTTCGAGCCCGCCGAGGCCGTTGCGCACCGCGAACGCGATCAGGTCGAACAGTTGTCCGCCGCCGCCGGCCGTGACGCGCTTACCGTCGCGTTTCAGGAAGGTGAACGCGGGGGCGACGAGGCGCACCACCGCGCCGCCGATGGGGTCGTCCGGCACGAGCAGGTTGTAGCCGCCGCCGAGCATGCGCACGCGCACCCCGTCGCGCTTGCACGCGGCGAGCACGGCGTTCAGTTCCTCGACCGAGCGGGGCTGTACGAGGTATTCGGCGGGGCCGCCGATCTTGAGGTGCGTGAACGGCGCGAGCGGCTGGTTCCGCTGCGTGATTTCGGGGAACTGCTGCGCGAGCGGCATGCCGGCCTCCTTCGCCGTTGCGCCCCGCGCGCCCGCTTGCCGCAGAAGGAATCGGCGATGGGTGAAGAAAGTATGCCCGACAGGAGTTGAACCTGTAACCTTCGGCTCCCGGGGCCGACTCGACGGTCGGCACAGCGGAACTCAAAAGCCCCTTATTCCCAGCACTTTGCACACGTTTCACGAAAGTCGTGCGAGCGGTCGGGACATCCCTGATGCTATTCGATTGTGCTCCCTTTTCAACCGATTCGCGGACAAATCGCGGACAAGAGCTTACCCGTGCAAAAGCGCTGTCCGCCGCAAGTTGCGGGGCGAACGGTGACTGCGAACACGCAAGGCACGAGCGGTTGAACCCGAATGCGCCCTTACTCACTGTCGCGCGTCGCGCGCGAGCACCTCGCGTGGGCGGTGGTTCGCGCGGGGGCAGAACTGCCAGCCCCACGCCGCTGGTGGTTCTGTTCGCAGAGGCGTTGAAAGGCGCGGGCTGGTTCCCAGAGGTGCGCGTCAGGGCCCGTGCGGGAGTGGGCACAGCGGGCCGAATACACCCCGCGCGGAACGACGCGGGCGCGATCGCGCGAGTGCCGCGAGCGGTTCACCGGTTCGGCTCGGTATTCCGCTTGCCGGCTTCGCGGGGCGAGGGCGCGAGGGCCGGCGGGAATGCCGCCAGTTCGGCCCGCCACGCCGCACTCTTGGCCGGGGCCTCGCGCTCGGCGCACCGCACGAGTGCGCGGAGCGCGTCTTCGAGGCGCTCGCGGCGCACGTGCCCCGGGATTTGCTCGGCGCGCGCCTTCAGCCCAGCGTAACCCGCTTCCAGCAGCGGCAGCGCCTCCGCTCGCTTGTCGAGCCCGAGGAGTGCGATCCCCAGCATCGCCTTGGCGTTGAACGCGGTCCACTCGTCCGGGTCGGTGCGGGCGCGGAGCGCGTGCAGTTCGCGCAGCACCGGTTCGGCGTCCGCGAACGCGCGCACCGCGAGCAGGGAGCGCCCGAATTCGGCGAGCGCCAGTTCGCGGTCGTCGGGACCGTCTTTTGGGATGTGCGGCACGACGCCTTTGAACAGTGCGACCGCGTCCGCGTAGCGGTCCGCGCGGGCGTACAGGTGAGCGAGATGCCACGCGAGCCGGTCGAGGCCCGCGACCGGTTGGGTACTCTGGCGGCGCACCAGCTCGCACAGCCGGATCGCGATGTCGAGGTCGGCGCACCGACCGTTCCAGTAGTCCTCCAAATACTTGCTGACGAACCGTTCGAGCGCGTCCGTTCGGCTGCACTGTGCCCAAAACCCGGTCGCGAGCGTCGGGTCGCGCCACGAATCGGTGGCCCGAAGCAGCCCGAGCAACCGCTTGGCCCGGGCGTGGAAGGCGCTCTCGACCGTGGGGTGCGCGCGGTACAGAAAGACGATTTCCCAGTTGTCGGCGGAACCTTCGCCCGGACCGGCCCGGCGGATCGCCCGTTCTGCCCAGTCGGCGATCTCTGGGGCGCGGAGCTCGCGCTCGAGGGCCGGCCGCACGGCCCCGGCTTCCGGCCCCATCCGCGCGAGCGCTTCGGCCGCGCTCCGGCGCACGTGCGGGTTCTTGTGGCGCAGCAGTTCGGCGAGCGGTTCTGCGGCCGGCGAGCCGACCCACGCGAGCGCGTCACTCGTCTGCTCGCTCGGCGAATTGCGCAACAGGTCGATCAAGTCGGGTACCGCGGGCGCGGCGTCCGGTCCGAAATACTTGAGCGCGGTGACGGCCCCCGCCGCCACGTTGGGGTCTTTGTCCGCGAGCGCCTTTCGCAGCGCCGGAACGGCCGACGTTCCGACGGTGCGCAGCGCGTCGGCCGCCCCGTACACGTTCTGCCGGTCTTCGAGCGACTCGATCAGCACGCGCACCGTGTCGCGGTCGTTCGGGGCCACCGCTGCCAGCGCCTTGCACGCCGCGATCCGGAACTCGGTTTCGGGGTACTCGCCGCCCTTGCTCAGCGACACCCGGAGCGCGGCAACGAGTTTGGGCGCGGCGGCGCGGGCCGGCGCGCCGATGCCCGCGAGTGCCTCGCTCGCCAACCGGCGCGCGGGCACGTCGTCGCGGGCGAGCACCTTCGTGAGCGCGGTCACGGTCGCCGCGTCGTTCAGTTCCAGCAACCCGATGCACTCGCGCAGGTCGTCCGACACCTCCGGCCGGTCTTGCGCGAGCACGGCACGGACCAGCGCCCGCGCCGCTTCGCGGTCGTCCGCGGTCCGCTTGGCGAACGGCCGTAACAGCAACAGCGCGGCGCGGACCGCTTCGGGCCCGTTCGCGCCGCGCACCAAGGCGCGCAGCCGGTCGGCCCCCAGTTCGACGAGGTTGGGGCGCGTCAACATGTGCGCGAGAACGAGCGCGCGCACGCCCGGGTCGGCGTCTGCGCTGCCCTTCGCGAACGCCGGTACGGGGAGCCACTGGTCCGGCAGACGTGTCAGCGCCGCGAACGCCGGGCGGCGCACTTCGGCGTCGGGGTCGGCCAAGACCGGTTCGAGCGCGGCGGCGAACGGGGGCAGTTCCCGTGCCGGGTTCCCCCGTACACGGGCCACCTCCAGCAACCGGTGCAGTCCGCGCACCGCGTTCGTACGCGCGGCGGCGTCGGCCGCCTTCAACCCGCCGGTGAGCGCCGCGAACGGATCCGCGCCCAAATCCGCGAGCGCGACCACCGCGCGGTCCCAGTCTGAGGTGTCGGCGATCAGGCCGGTTTCGGCCCGCTTGACGAACTGCGGCCCTTTCCCCTTCACCGCGGCGAGGAGGGGCTTCGGCCCGCGCGCGTCCTCTGCGGCCCAGTTCGCGAGCAGCGCGTCGTCGAGTTCGGGCGCACCGGGATCGACAACCAGAAGCGCCCGCACGGCGGCCACGCGCACCGGGCTGTCCCGATGCGCGAGCTGCTGGCGCAGCACCGGGACGGCCGACTTCGCCTTCGGCCCGATGCGCTCGAGTACGCCCAGAATGGGTATCCGGTAGCTCGCCAACTCCCGGCGCCGGGCATCGAGATCCACCGGACCGGTTTCGAACTGGTAGCGCACCGGCACCGGATCTGGCTTCTCGAGCGCTTTGATCAACAGAGGGAGCACCGGTTCGAGGTCCGCCCCGTGCGGCGCGAGCTGTTGCTCCATGCTATCGCTTCGGTTCGATTGACCCCGAGCGAACAGGTCTTCCCACTCGTGCTCGGTGCGCCCCGCGATCTTCGGCGGAAGCGGGAACTTTTGGTACGGCGGCGCGTGCGTGCCGAACAGGACGTACACCGCGCCCGCGAACAGCGCGGCACAGCCAAGGAATAACGCCGTTTCTTTGCGCGGGAAGAGACGCGGGCCGTTCGGCGGGATCGGTTCGGTACTCATGAGAAAGCCCTCAACGGTGCGAGTGGTTAGCGCACCGGGCGACCGACCAACAGGAAGATGAACAGGGTTACGAGGCCCGCGACGACCAACCCCAGACAGAACCGCACGCACGCGGCGGACGCTTGGCAGTCGTTGCACCGGAGCGTGCGGTCCGAAAAGAACGCGCCGGGTTCCGAGGTGCCGTGCCGGTTGCAGAACGGCCGCTTGCAGTCGTCGCAGGTGTCCACGGCCGGCGCGCGGCACGACGCACACGCCGGCGCGAGCGCGCTCGGTTCGACCGGCGCGTACGCAGTGCAGGGGCCACACACCCCGTCGCCGTGGCTCGGGCAGTAGAACTTCAGACACGCGCGGCACTGGCCGCTCGCCTGATGGTGGCACAGGTGGCAAATCATCGCATGCCCGCTTCGGGTGACTGAACGGGGACCGGCTCACCAGCCGCGCTGGCGGTTGAACTGTTGCTGTTGCTGCTGTCGCTGGAGTTCCTGCAGGCGGCGGTTGTTCTCCTGAATCCGCAGGTTGTTCTGCATGATCGCGTTGTTGTTCTGCACGATCATCACGTTGATCAGGATGACCGCCAGAATCGCGATCCCGCCGAAACCCAAGAAGCAGCCCGCGCCGCCGGATTCGGTGCGCGGTTGCGCGTTCGGTTCGTTGCCGGTGCTCATCTGGGTTTCCTCGGGTGGTTCAGTCCAGCAGCCCTTGCACCTCTTCGCGCGTGCGGCGCAGGGTGCGACTCTTCGCGAGTAGCACCGCGTTCAGGGTGGTGCCCAGTTCGCGGGCCACCTCCGCGGCCGGCACGCCGTCGAGCACGTGCAGCTGGAACGCGGCCCACGTCGCGGGGGCGCACGCGGCGCGCACGCGGGCC
>JALHNS010000473.1 GCA_022843445.1 Gemmata sp. | reverse complement strand
ACCGGCCGCGAGCGCGGCGGCAGCGGCGGAAGCGGCACCAGTTCCACGTCCGACAGCGCACCGGGCGCGAGCTGGTCCGCGTCGGTCGTGCGCAAGTAGGCGCTGAGCGCGTCCGCGAACGCCTTCGCGCTTGGGTACCGGTCGGCTTGCGCCTTCGAGAGCGCCTTCAGGCAGATCGGATCGAGCCGCAAATCGAGGTCGAGGCGCGCGGCTCGGCGGCACCGGCGCTTCCATGCAGTGTTTGGTCATCAGCTCGTAGGTGCCGCCCTCGAACGGCGGCTTCCCGGTGAGCAGTTCGTACATCATCGCGCCCAGCGCGTACACATCGGCGCGCTCGGTGATGGGGCCGAACGCGGTGGTGCCCCACTGCTCCGGCGGCATGTACAGCGGCGTGCCGTGTTCCTTGCCCGTGAGGGACGCACCCGCGCGCGACGCGGTGGTCACGCGCGCGAGGCCGAAGTCGGTGATGAGCACCTCGTTGTTGTCGAGGTCGCACAGCACGTTCGCGGGCTTCAGGTCGCGGTGGATCACGCCCTTCGCGTGCGCCGCGGCAAGCCCCGTCGCGATTTTGCGCACGAGTCGCAACGCCGTGGGAACCGGGAGCGGCGCGGTGCGGCGGTCCAACAGCGCGCGGAGCGTGCCGCCGGCGACGAACCGCATCACGATGAACGGCAGCCCGTCCGCGGTGCCGACGTGGTACACCGGGCAGATGTTCGGGTGCTGGTCGATCGCAGCCGCGGCGCGGGCTTCTTTGAGGAAGTCGTCGCGGTACTGGGACTTCAGCCCCTCGCCGAACGGCTGTTTCACCGCGACCATGCGGCCGGTGTCGGGGTCGAAGGCGAGCAGCACGCGGCCGAACGTGCCCGCGCCGAGCACCGCGCGCACTTCGTACTTGTCGACGCGCGCGGGCACGGCGAGTTGTGCGCTGGTGCTTCCCGAAGCGACGAACGGCCCGGTGGGCGCGTTCGGCTCAGGCGGTGGAGCCTTTTGCGTTTCGTTCGGTTCGGGCATTCGAGCGTGGTGTTTGGGCAGTCGTCCCGGGTCGCGCGCCCCGATTCGATGAGGTTACACCACCGAAGTGGAAAGGCCAACACCGCGCACCGCGAATCGGGGCGCGAAATGTGAACGCGCGTTGCGGCCCGGAACTAGGCCACGGGCACTTCCAGCGAGCGGAACACGGCGCGGTTGCGGCCCGCGTCCTTTGCGCCCTTCAGCGCGTCGGCCGCGGTTTCGCGCAGTTGTTCGTAACTCACCACCGCCGTCGCTTCCGCCACCGCGACGCCGATGCTGATCGTCAGCGCCAGCGCGTAGCCGTTGTAAATGGTGTGCGCCGACTCCACGCTCGCGCGCAGGCGCTCCGCGAGCACTTCCGCGCCCGCGGGGTCGGTGTTCGGGGCCACCACGAGGAACTCTTCGCCCCCCACCCGGCCCACACTGTCCGAACCGCGCACCGAACTTTGCAGCAGCTTCGCCAGCCACACCAGCACGTGGTCGCCGGCGGTCTGCGAGTACTGCTTGTTGAACCGGCCGAAGTGGTCGGCGTCCACCATCAACAGCGCGATCGGGGCCGGCGTGCGCGCGCGGCGCAGCAGTTCGGTGCGCGCGATGCGGTCGATCGCGCGGCGGTTCGGCAGCCCGGTGAGCGGGTCGGTCGCGGCCATCTTTTCGAGCAGCAGGTTCTTCTGCTGGAGTTGCAGCAGCGCCTGTTCGAGTTCGAGCGTGCGGGTGTGAATGCGCTGTTCGAGTTCGAGGTTCAGTCGGCGCAACTCGTCCAGAATCTGTTCGTGGCTGCGCTCGAGCACCAGCGCCCGACTGACGGTGTGCAGCGATTGGAGCAGGTCTTCGGCCCGCCACGGCTTCAGCACGAGCCGGTGAACTTGGCACTGGTTGATCGCGTCCACGGTGAAGTCGAGCTGGTTCGCGCCGGTGATCAGCACGCGGGCGGTGCGCGGCGCGGTGCGGCGCACCCAATCGAGAAGGTCGAGGCCGCTTTCGTCCGGCAGGTGCAAATCGGAAATGACAATGTCGAAGGAGCGCTCGGCGAGCGCGGCGCGGGCGCGGGCCGCGTCTTGTACGGTACTAACCTCGAAGTCGTTCGCGAGTTGGGCCGAGAGGATCGCGAGCACGTCGGGTTCGTCGTCCACGACGAGCACCGAGCACTTGTAACGGGAGACGTTCATTGCGTGTGCGGGCCGCGGGTCGCGGGGCGCGCGCGGGTCGTCCGATACCCGCTGCGCGCGGCCGGGGTTTCTACCACTTTACAACACTCCGTGCGTACCGGTGGTGCGGAAAGCGAAAGATGTTTGCACCGCGCGAGCGGCGCGTGATGGGAAAGCTGGACGCGCTGGGGCATTTGGCACCACCCGATGCGGTCCGCGGCCCGCGCCCCCCGTGTGTGGAGAAAACAAGTAGTGGGAGTGATGAAAAAATACCGATAATAGTGTTCTTAGTTCTTGATTGGCGGCGAAACCTCGCCTACAATCGGGCTGTTTAATGGGGGACCTTCCCCGAACGATAACGCGAACCGAGCCGTGCCACCGCCGGCCCGACTGGAGCTTCCTCGCTCGACGGAACCGCTCGCTACTGGAAGACTTAGCACCGCCACAGCCTCTGCCACATTCGCGCGAACGCGCCACTCGACGAGCCGCTGCTTT
Source organism: Gemmata sp. (assembly GCA_022843445.1). GTDB lineage: Bacteria > Planctomycetota > Planctomycetia > Gemmatales > Gemmataceae > Gemmata. Next base: position 2,512 of record JALHNS010000473.1, on the reverse strand, counting down.
CACCCAAGCCGGCCCGCCCGAAGTGCGTTTTTGACCCGCGACCGGCACTTGGGCACACACTGGCTGCTAATTGCCGCACTTGGCCTTCTCCGGGTACGCGACCGGCCCCCGCCGTGCAGTTCGGACGCTCCGTCCGGTCGGGGCCGTTGTGCCCCGCGAGATACTATTCGCGGCACCGTGCCACCCGGATTCCCGTTTGGAAACGTTCGGTAGCGCCCCTTAAGAGCGTCATTCACCGTCCACGAACCACCAACGCCGCACACAGGGAACGGCCACCATGAAAACCGCCACCGCTTCGAGGCGCAAGCGCTCCGGTCAGTCCGATAAGGTCGAGGACACCTCGCTCACCACCTTTTCGTCTGATCTGCTCACGCCCGAAGAAGAGCGGGAGTTGCTCACGAGCTTCTGGGACTGCAAGAGCGAACTGGTCCGCGTGCTGCTCCGCCACTTCCCGAACGAGTTGCGCGCCGTGCGCCCGCCGCTCGAGCCGTGGCCGATGGCGCAGTTCATCCGCGAACACTGCACCGCGGTCCGTCGCGACGTGAACGCCGTGCGCCGCCTGCACGACCGCTACGTTCACTACAAGCACCGGCTGGCTAGCGCCAACATCCGCCTCGCGGCCCACGTCGCCAAGCGGTTCCGGCACCACAGCCTCGCGTACTCCGACCTGCTCCAAGAAGCCGTGTGCGGCCTCATGCAGGCCATCGACCGGTTCGACGTGAGCCACGGCACCCGCCTCGCCACCTACGCGACGTGGTGGATCCGCCAGACGCTCCAGATCGCGGTGGCGCGCCAGAGTCACCTCGTGAGCCTCTCGCCGCACCACTTGCAAGAACTCGGTCTGCTTCAGCAGGAGAGCGAAGCGCTGGCGCACGGCGGCAAGCACCTGCCCAGCCCGCAAGAGTTGGCGAGCCGCACCGGCAGCAGCCTCGAGCACCTCACGCACCTGCAAACCGCGACCCGCACGCCGGTCAGCCTGAACGCGGTGCTCGACGACGATTCCGACTTCAAGCTCACCGAAGCCATGCCGGACACCGGCACGCTGGTGATGCAAGAGAACAACGAGCGCCAAGAGGCCCTCGGGTTCTTGATGGAAAACCTGCGGCCCCGCGAGCGCAAAGTGCTCGACCTGCGGTTCGGCCTCACCGGCAACGGCACGCACAGCCTGCGCCAGATCGGCCACCTGCTCCGCATCTCGAAGGAGCGCGTGCGCCAGATTCAGAACCGCGCACTCGAAAAACTGAAGGCGAACGCGGAGCGCGTGGGCTGGGAACCGACCCTGCTGCTGGAGTGACCCGCGTGCCCGCCAGAGGCACCCCGCGACGCGGACCGCAACATTCGGTCCGCGTTTTCGTTTTGGAATCGGCCGACCCGGCCCCATAATCAATACGCACACGTTCCACTCGCCACCACCACAGTACCGCGAACGGCACTGATGCCACTGAGACCAAAAACGTCGCCGCCACCGACGACGAGCGTGAGCCAACCGACGCCAATGCCCGAGTCGCTTCCGGCGCTGCCGGACCGCCGGGTGGCGCTGCGGCACCGGCACACCGCGGACACCGTGTGTCACGTGATCGCGCCCGGCGCGCCGGCCGTGCAGGCGCTGGTCTGGAACATCTCCACCACCGGCGCGTGCGTCCTGTTTCCCGGCCCGTGCGCGGTCGGCACGGTAGTCGCGGCCGCGCTCGCAACCGGTTCCGGTTCCGTGCTCCCGGTGGTACTCCGCGTGGTCCACTGCCGGGCGCTGAAGACCGGCGAGTACGCGATCGGCGCGCGATTCGACCGCCCCCTCACCGAGGCGGAACTGACCCCCTTCATCGCGCCGGTTTGAGCCCGCGCTCGGCGAGTGGCGAAATCCGGCCCGCGCCGTTCGTATCTGCTCCCATTCCCCCGGCCCGCCGCCGTGATACGCTGAACGTACCGCAACCGAAGGGAACGGGCACCATGACCGGGCGCGTGGACGTGATGCAGTGGGTGCGGGCGCGAACGATCAGCGCCAGCGGCTCGCGCGCGCCGTTCAACCTGCTCGAAGTGGCGCACCACTACGCGGTGCCGGGCGACACCGAGTTCCCGCGCACCGCGCCGCAGTTCAACATGTACCTGCGCGCCGCCGGGCGCGCCGCCGGACCCACCGCGGTGCGCGCGCGCCTTCACCGCGAGGCGCGCCCGTACCACTGGGAACTGGTTCAAGATTTCGTGAACCCGAACCTCGTGTTGCCGTTCCCAGAAACCGGCACGTTGGTGTACGAGGTTCCCGTGAACCTGCCGCACGTGCGGTTGATCGGCGTCGGGCTGTACGCGCTCACGGTGTACTTCCGCTGCGCGGACGAACTCGAGGGGCACTGGGACCGCGAGCGCACCGACTGGGACCCGCCGGACGAACCGGAGTGGGCGTTCGGTGCGGTCGATTACTTCGTCGTGAACCGGAGCGAACCATGAACCGCCGGTCCCACCCGCGGCCCCCGTTCGGCGCGACCGCCGCGTGCGGCGCGGGGCTGACATTCGCCGC
>JALHNS010000472.1 GCA_022843445.1 Gemmata sp. | reverse complement strand
CGGCTCACGCCGGCGGTTCGACCGAACAAGCGCTGGCGTCGTCGAACCCCCGGCGTGAGCCGGCCGGGTGAACTGCCGACCCAACGTGAAACAAGGAATGGCCCTGGGCGCGGCCGCGCCGCCGCGCGTCGTGCTGGCATTCGCACGCTTCGCCTTGTATCATTCACCAGTCCCTCTCCACACGCACACACTCGCGGAGAGTTCGCGCATGCGCCGCCCCGTCGTCGGGATCGCCACCCAAACGCTGCCCGGTGTGGCCGGTGAGCGCCAAACGTGCTGGCTCATGGGCCGCAGCTACATCGAAGAGCTGCGCAAGGTGGGCGCGGTGCCGTGGGTCATTCCGCTCATCCCGCACGACCCGGACACGCTCGGCGAAATCTTCAACCGGCTCGACGGCGTGTTCATCACCGGCGGCGTGGACGTGGACCCGTCGCGCTACGGCGAAGAGAAGACCGCGCTCTGCGGCACCATCGACCCCGACCGCGACGCGGTCGAAATCGCGCTGCTGAAGCACGCACTGGCGCACAAACTGCCGGTGCTCGCGGTGTGCCGCGGCATTCAGATTCTGAACGTCGCGTGCGGCGGAACGCTGTATCAGGACGTGACCGCGCAAGTGCCGGCGGCGCTGAAACACGACTTCTTCCCCACGCCAGAGCAGCCGAGCCGCAAGTACCTCGCGCACGATGTGACCGTGAAGCCCGGCACGCGGTTGGGCCGCATCCTCGGCGGCGCGGTGGTACCGGTGAACAGCATGCACCATCAGGCGATCAAGGAACTCGCGCCGAACCTCGCCGCGACCGCGTTCGCCCCGGACGGTATCATCGAGGGCGTGGAGGGCACCGGCGAGCAGTACCTCGTTGCGGTGCAGTGGCACCCGGAGGAACTGACCGAAACGCACCCCGAACAGGCCCGCCTGTTCACCACCTTCGCCGAAGCCTGCGCCGCTTAGGGTGCAGAATTTTGCCGTACGATCAACACCGATCAAAGACACGATCAGAACGAAGACAATTGCCACAAAGGGGCACAAAGGGCACAAAAAGAAGATCAAGAACCGAGTTAGTTTGAACTCAACTCGGCTGTCTTCTTTTTGTGTCTCTTGTGCTTCTTTGTGGCGATTCTGCCTTTGTCTTGGTCTGATCGTGCCTTTAATCGACGTTGATCGTGCGGCAAAACTCTTCTTCGGAACTCACGTCATGTACGCACTCGTTCTCGCGCTGCTCGCGCCCGCGACCGAACCCACGCTCGAAGCCCGGATCGGGTCGCTCGTGAAGGCGCACAAGGGCACGGTCGCGGTCGCGGTGAGGCACCTCGGCACCGGCGAATCGTTCTACCTGAACGCCGACGACGTGCTGCCCACCGCGAGCCTCATCAAACTCCCGGTCATGGTGGAAGCCTACGCGCAGCAGAAGGACGGGAAGCTGAAGTTCGACACGAAACTCGCGCTCACCAAAGACGACAAGGTGCCCGGGAGCGGCATCCTCACGTCGCACTTCTCCGACGGCGCGACCTTTCCGCTGAAGGACGCGGTGCGGCTGATGATCGCGTTCTCCGACAACACCGCGACCAACATGGTGCTCGACCAAACCGGTTTGAAGGAAGTGAACGCGCGCATGGCGGCGCTCGGCTTCAAGAACACGAAGGTGAACGCGAAGGTGTTCAAGGGCAGCACAACCAGCATCGACCCGGCCGCGACCAAGCAGTACGGCCTCGGCAGCACGACGGCGCGCGAGATGGTGGACCTGCTTGCGCTGATCGAGAGCGGAAAAGTGGTTTCGCCGGAGGCGTGCAAAGAAATGATCGCGCACCTGAAAACGTGCGACGACAAGGACATGTTCGCGCGGCACTTGCCCGCGGGCGCGACCTTGGCGCACAAGACGGGCGCGGTGAGCGCCGCCCGCACCGAAGCCGGAATCGCGTACCTGAAAAGCGGCCCGGTTGCGCTCTGCGTGCTCACCAACGACAACGACGACAAGCGCTGGACGAAGGACAACGCCGCCGAAGCGCTCCTCGCAAACGTGGCGAAAGCCGTGTACGACCACTTCGCCGCGAAGAAGTAGAAGAGGGTTGATCCGCAGATTTCGCAGAGGAACGCAGATTTTGAAGTCAGAAGAGAAGAGTTTTCGACAGGATTACGGGATCAACACGATACAGAGAACAGAGTTTCATTCTGTATCCTCTTCATCCCGCGATCCCGTCGAAACTCTTCTGCCTTCTGTCTTCAAAATCTGCGTTCCTCTGCGAAATCTGCGGATAAAACGCTTCTGTCTTCCCATCACCTACTCGGGAGCCTCTCTCAGATGGCCAAGAAACAACTGCGCGTCGGGATGATCGGGTACGGGTTCATGGGCCGCGCCCACTCCAACGCGTACAAGCAGGTCGGGCAGTTCTTCCCGTCGCAACATGAAGTGGTGCTCAAGGCCGCGTGCGCGCGCAACGAAGCCGAGATCAAGAAGTTCGCGGAGCAGTGGGGCTACGAGAGCACCGAGACCGACTGGCGGAAACTCGTCGAGCGCAAAGACATCGACGTGATCGACATCTGCACGCCGAACAACCTGCACAAAGAAATCGCTCTCGCCGCGGCCGCCGCGGGCAAGGCGATTCTGTGCGAGAAGCCGCTCGCGATGAACACCTCCGAGGGGCGCGAGATGGTCGCCGCGGTCGAGAAGGCCAAAGTGGCGAACATGGTGTGGTACAACTACCGCCGCATCCCGGCGGTCACGCTCGCCAAGAAACTCATCGACGAAGGGCGCTTGGGCCGCATCTTCCACTACCGCGCGAAGTTCCTCCAAGACTGGACGATTAAGGCCGACCTGCCGCAGGGCGGGCAAGGGCTGTGGCGGCTCGACGTGGCCGCGGCCGGCAGCGGGGTGAGCGGCGACCTGCTCGCCCACTGCATCGACACGAGCATCTGGCTGAACGGCCGGCTGGACAGCGTGTGCGCGATGACCGAGACGTTCGTCAAGGAGCGCATGCACAACCTCACGGGCAAGGTGGAGAAGGTCGGCATCGACGACGCCTGCACGTTCATGGGCCGCTACGCGAACGGCAGCTTGGCGAACTTCGAGAGCACCCGTTACGCCCGCGGGCACAAGGCGCTGTACACGTTCGAGATCAACGGCGAAGACATGTCCATCTTTTGGGACCTACACGATCTGCACCGGCTGCAAATCTTCGACTACAAGGTGGAAGGCAAGCTGCGCGGCTGGTCGAGCATTCACGTGACCGACAACGGCGGCGACCACCCCTACATGAAGAACTGGTGGGTGCCGGGCCTCGCAATCGGCTACGACGCGAGCTTCACGCACCAAGTGGCCGACTTCATCGCGGGCCTCGAAAGCGGCACGCCACAAGGCCCGACCTTCAAGGACGCGCTCGAAACGCAAGCCGTGCTGGACGCGATCCTCGACAGCGCGAAGGCCGGCAAGTGGGTGGACGTGGCGAAGGGCTGAGGTTGCGAGTTGCACGCGGGGAGCGGTATGCTCCCCGCACCCGGAGGGCGAACGATGTCTACCGCGACCGCGGAAACGCAACTCCTAACCGCCGAAGAGTTCTTCGCACTTCCCGATCCGAAAGACGGGTCGAAGCGCGAACTGGTTCGCGGAAAGGTGGTCACGATGGCCGGCCCGGGGTTCGAGCACGGCGAGATTCAAGGGCAAGTGTACCTTCTACTAAAGACGTTTCTGAACCAAACCAAACTCGGTCGCGTCGCCACAGAAAGTGGTGCCGTACTGGAGCGCAAGCCGGACACGGTGCGCGGTCCGGATGTGAGCTACTACAGCAAGGAGCGGTTGCCGCTCGGTCAGCGCGTCGTCGCGTACCCCGCCGAAGTGCCGGACCTCGTTGTTGAAGTCCTCTCGCCATCGAACTCGATGAAGCAGCTCAAGGCGAAAGCGAAAGAGTACCTGTTCGCGGGCGTTCGGTTAGTGTGGATCGTAGACCCCGAAGACCGTACGGTTACGATCATCACCGAACCGCTCGAATCGCGCACCCTCGAAGCCGATGCCACGCTCGACGGCGGCGCGGTGCTGCCGGGCTTCACCTGCAAGGTGGCCGACTTGTTCGCGTGACGCTGATGCGCGCGTCTTATCGTGGTGCGACGCTCCGCGTCGCATTCCGTTCCAATTGTGCGGTTCGAGTTGGGAAGCAAAGAACGACGCGGAGCGTCGCACCACGATAAGACGACACGCCGGGGGCGCGGCGCTTGTGACCGCGCGCGCCGCGCGGTACCTTAACGGGGTACGGAACCGAACACGCGAGGGCCGGTCATGGCCGAGTCGAAGTTGATTCTGATCGTGGACGACGACCGCGAACTCGTGGACGCGATGCGCACCATGCTGGAGCGCCAAGGGTACAAGGTGATTCAGGCGCACGACGGCAATCAGGGCCAACAGGCTATCTACACGCAGCGCCCGGACCTCGTGATCCTCGACATGATGATGCCCCGCAAGGGCGGCTACCCGGTGCTCGAACACTTCAAAGACAAGCCGGACGCGCCGCCCATCATCATGGTGACCGCGAACGAGGGCAGCCGGCACAAGGTGTACGCGGAGTATCTGGGCGTCATCGACTACATCCGCAAGCCGTTCGCGATGGAGCGGTTGCTCGAAACGGTGAACAAGGCGCTCGCGCCGAAGGACGAGAAGCCCGCGGAGTGAAGTCGTATTGGGCGAGCGTGGCGGTTGCCGGGGGCGAGGCACCGGCACGCTCGCCCGACGTTACAGCGTGACGAGCGCGCCGCCCCACGTCAGCCCGCCGCCGAACGCCACCAGCAGCACCGTGTCGCCGGGTCCGCAGCGGCCGGTGCGAATCGCTTCGTCCAGCGCCATCGGCACGCTCGCCGCCGACGTGTTCCCGTAGCGGTCCAAGTTCACCATGACGCGGTCGGCCGGGAACCCGCACGCGCCCAGCGCCGCGTCGATGATGCGCTGGTTCACTTGGTGCGGCACCAGCAGGTCGATCTCGCGGCCGAGTTCGCGCGCGTCGGCGGTGCCCTGTCGGATCAGTTCCGCCATGCGCGTGACCGCGAACCGGAACACCTCGCGGCCGAGCACCTCGGTGCGCGCCGGGCCGCCCGCGGGCGTGGCGGCGCTGGGCACGCGAATCAGCTCGCCCCCGGTGCCGTCGGAGTACAAGCGGATCGCGCGCACGCCGGCGCGCGCGTCCGGCGGCGCGGCCGA
>JALHNS010000471.1 GCA_022843445.1 Gemmata sp. | reverse complement strand
TAGGGCGGGCGCACTATGAACCGCTGACGGCGTAAGGGCTTGCAGCTAGACCGAGGGTATCCGGAGGGGTACCCGATGCGGCTCGCGCTGACCACGGTGTTTGCGGACCTGCCCGATCCGCGCGTCGAGACGGCGAACAAGCGGCACCAACTGGTAGACGTGCTGGTGATCGCCACCTGCGCGGCGATCGCCGGGGGCCGATAGTTGGGACGAAATCGCCGAGTACGGGCGCGCCAAGGAGCACTGGTTCCGACGGTGCCTCGCGCTGCCCAACGGGATCCCCAGCCACGACACGTTCGCGCGGGTGTTCGCCACGCTGGCCCCGGACGCGTTCGCGGACCGGTTCGGGCGGTGGGTGGCGGCGGCGTGCGAGACGACCGGGCTGACCCACATCGCCATCGACGGCAAGAACGCGATCACGAACGCGGTGATCGCGCGGGCGGGGAGCATGCTGTTCCCGCTCGGGGCGGTGGCCCGAGCCGGTCTCGACCTGCTCGGCAACGCCGAGCAACTTTTGGCTGGCGCGCGGGGCATGGTGTCGGACATGGTCGGGGCGGTCTAGAGAGGGTCGGCTCGATCTGGTGGAACTGCTTGTGAAGTACGGCGCGGACGTGAACGTGAGTTTCGCCGACCACGCTCCGCTGTCGGTTGCGCTGGCGTGCGGCCACACCGCCATCGCCGAGTTCCTCCGTGCCCACGGTGCGCTCACGCTCGAAGAGATCAAGGCGCGGGACGCAAAGGGCAAGGCGAAGCCCAAGCCCAAGAAGTGACGCACCCGCACCGCCGAGGGCACCCCGCGTGAGCGACCACCCGCGAGCCGTCGCCGTCATCCGCTTCTGCGCCGACACGTTCGGCCCGGTCGAACCGCACGCGCTCGTCGAGATCGTGCCGTTCACACCTGCCCCGCGGACGACCCCGACGGCACCATCACGCTGTTCACCACCGGCCTCTCGGACCGCCCCATGACGGTGCCCGACGAACCGCCGGGGCTGAGCGCCTACCGGTTCGCCGAACTGTTCGTGCAACTGCCCGCGACGTGGGACGTGCGCGCCATCCGCGACCCGGCGCTGTCGTGGCCGCTCCTGTGGCTCCGCACCATCGCCAAGTTTCCGCACCGCAACGACACGTGGCTCGGCGCGCCGGTCACGGTGATTACCGACGACCCCGGCACGCCGCTCGGCCCGAACGTGGGCTTCGACTCGTGGCTGTTGTGGGCGGAACACGCGGTCCCGGTGCCCGGCACCACCGACACGGTGCGCCTGTACCGCATGTTCCCGTTGTACCCGGAGGAGCGCGAACTGGAAGCCGCCGAGGGCATCGACGCCCTGATGGACGCCTTCGACCAGTGCGACTTCGACCTGACCGTGAACCCCCACCGCCCCAACGCCGCCCACCGCGCCTAACCGGAAGACACTCGCGCCGCCTGTTAACCGCGAAATCCGCTGGGAATCGTAGACGATGGAGGCTGTTCCGCGAGATGCTCGCGCGGCAAATGTCGCGCGCGAAAGTTTGAAATCGTTACCGCTCGGGGAGCTGATCGACGAGTAGCCGGCGCATGGCGACGCCGGCTGCCCGCAGGTAACTGCCCCGCGAGGTGAACGACTGCCCGTCCAGCTTCAGCCACGCCTCGTGAACCAACGCGGTGGCATCGAGGGTGTGACCCGCGACCCCGCCGCCAGCTTGCGCAGTTCGTCGTACCCTAACGGCGACAACTGACTGACGTTCACTTCGTCTCCTTCGGGGCCGGATACTCGGATCGCACGGCGGTGTTCATTTCTTCTCCGGAGGCTTTGGCGCAACCGCCGGATCGTTCCCTCGGAGGACGACAGCGGCCGGCGGCTTCACCCACAGGTCGATCAACTCCCAGCGCCCGTTCCGTAGCCGGTCTTTGCCGTTGATGCGGATCACCTCGTAGCGACCGCCGGGCCGATCCCGAGGCACGTCGCGTTTCGGCAGCAGTTCCGTTTCCGGCGGTCGCTCGTCCACTTGCTTGCCGGCCCGCCAGTCCCAGACGACGACCGTGTCGGGCGACTCGAACCGGCGCACGACCAGACGCCGGCTGTCCTGCGTGAAGCAGACGACATCGAGCCAGTTGCCGCCCGATCCGCTGGCGACGATGGCGCCTTCCTGCGGCACTTCGCGGCTGATTTTCTTGTGGGGCACAGCGGGGAGCCGAGGCAGGACGACCCCGGCGGCGAGGTCGATCAGCGCGACGGAGTCGTCGTACGCCGACAGGGCCAGCGTCTTCCCGTCCGGGCTGAGGGTGAGCCTGCCGCCGATGGCCTTCTCGAAGGGGAACTCGGCGGTCACGCGGCCCGACGCGAGATCGAGTACGCGGACAATGCAATCCTTGTCCCAGACGTTCGCGGGCTTTTCGGTGGTGTCCTGGAGCACGATCAGCGATTTGCCATCGGGCGTGTAACACAGGTCGAGGACAACCCCGGTGCCCGGCGAGTACTCGCGCACGCGGTCACCGGTCTGCACGTCCCAGACGATCACGAGGCCGGGGTAACGCCCGCCGCCCGAACCCTCGCGGACCCACGCCTGTTGTTTTTCAGTCACGGTGGCCGTACCGCCGGCGAACGTTCGCCCGTCCGGGCTGAACGCCGGCACGATGCGCGGCACCATCGTGAGGTCGATGCGGGGGCGCTCTCGTCGCTCCTTCAAGTCTAGGATGCGGAGTTCCCGCAAATCGTGGGCGACCAACGTTTGCCCGTCGGGCGAAAAGCGAAAGCCGGTCCAGTCGGAGAAGACGGCGACCGCCGGCGAGCGGCTGAGGTTCCACAGTTTGAACTCGGACACCAGTTCGGGTACGCCCTTGTTCGGTGCGGGCAACCGACTGCTGTAACCCGTGACCATGAGCTGTCCGTCGTGGCTGAGGGCCATCACGCCGTACGTAGGTTCCGCTGTGGACGCTTGGAACGTGAGCCGGGGCTGCATCGTCAGCGCGTCCCAGAAGTGGACGTCCCGCCCGGTCATCACGATCAGGTTCTTCCCATCCGGCGTGAACCGCACGGCGGACGATGTCTTGATGGATCGGCGGTGGACGAGTTGGCCGGTGGCGGTGTCGAAACAGAGAACCTCGCCATCCCCCAGCCCCCTCGGGGCGTTCACCGCCAGCAGGTTCCCGTCGGGCGACAGCGACGCCGACGTGAATTGCTCGCTCTGGAGCAAGCGATCCGCCTCCCCGACGAACTGCTTCCGGACCGTGCGCGTGGACAGGTCCCAGATCTGCGCGTAGCGGCCGACGGCGGTCACGAGGCTGCCGTCGCGCGGGTCGAACAGCACGTGTGCTTGGAGCGTGCGGAGCAGCGAGACGCCGAGTTCCGGCGGTTCGAGGTTGGCTTGCAGTTTCCGCCCGGTCGTGTCCCACAGCGACACGACGGGTTTGGCCGAACTCTTCGGCGGGTGCTGCCACTGCATCCCCGCCAGCGTTTTCCCGTCCGGGCTGTAGGCGAGCGAGACCGTGTCCACGTTGGCCGTCTCGATGGTGGCAACCGGTTCTCCGGTCGCCACGTTCCACAGCCGAAGCGGTTCGGGCGGCGGAAGTGTGAGCTCCTTCGGGTTGGAACCGGCGAGGTGCTGCCGCGGCGGCATTGTGTGATAGCCGCTGGCCGAGGCGAGCGTCGTGCCATCCGGGCTGAACGCGAGGGCCGTCACTCTGCGCTCGTGCCCTTCGAGGCTGCGGCGCAGTTTGCCGGTGCGCAGGTCCCACAGGTCGATGCGCTTGTCGCAGGCGAAGGCGACGAGTTCGCCGTTCGGGTGGAACGCCGCCTGCGTGGTGTTGAAGGTGTGCCGGGCCGAAGTGACTTGCGCCAACTCGGTCGGCCCTTCGATCTCGTGGAAATCGACCTGAACGCCACCCGTCGAGAGGAACACCCGGCTCGTGAGGATGCTCTGTTCTTGGCAGAAATCGGTTCGCCCCTGCGTAGGAATCGCGAGCCTCTTTTGCGCGGTTTCGATGTCCCAAAGCGTCGAACCCGCGACGACGCGACGCCCACTCTTGTGGAAGCGGGCGGGCGGGAACGGATTCGGCCATTTCGGGTCGCGGATCACGGTTCGCGTCACCCCGCCGGCCACGTCCCAGATTTCGAGCTGCCAGTTCGCGTTCGAGGCGGCCAGCAGTTTGCCGTCCGGGCTGAAGTCGAGGCTGAGGACGCCGGCCGGCAGGTACGGGTTCCGCACGTTCGGCTTCAGGCTTTCCATCCGCGCCCGACTGGTGGCGTATTCGGGTGTTGGGTTGGCACTCGCGGTCCACGTCGAAGCGAGCTTGCCCGTGGCGACCTCCCACAGCCGAATCGTGTTGTCGTGGCTGCCCGTGGCGAGCCGTGCGCCGTCCGGGTGAAAGGCGACCGTCGCCACTTCCTTCGTGTGCCCTTTCAGTTCGTGCAGCATTTTCGCCGTCTTCACGTCCCAGACGCGGGCCGTTCCGTCCTTGCAGCCCGTGGCGAAGCGAGTTCCATCCGAACTGAACGCAATCGCGTTCACACGATCCGCGTGCCCGTCGAGCGTGGCGACCATCTTGCCGGCTTCCACGTCCCAGATCAGGATTCTTCCGGGGCGGACCTCCGTGAACGCGCTATCGGGCACACCGGGCACGAGGAGATACGGGCCGTTGTCCGCCGCCGCGAGCAAGCGGCCGTCGTCGCTGAAGACGAACCGCTCCGGCGGGCCGAGCAACTTGGGAAGCGTCCCGATCACTTTGCCCGTGGCGCGGTCGTACAGGTCGATGGTACCCGGCATCGGGTCGCCGGGTTTGAACTGTTCAGGCAACACATACCGGCTGACGGCGACGATCTTGCCCGTCGGGCTGAGGGCGGACCACATGGCCCCGTCGGCCACCTTGAGGGAGCCGATGTTGCCGCGCTTGCACGCATTGGCGGCGAAGCACCAAGCGGCGTCCCGTAGGTCGATGGGGCAGGCGTCGAGGTCGTCGAGCAGTTCGAGGGCCTTCTCCGGGTCGGTCTCGCGGATCGCGGCGACGCGGCTCATCTGGCTGGTGAACAGCGCCGCCCGCGCCCGCTGGTACTGCTTTTCCGTCTCGGCCGTGGCCCGGACGGCCCGGTCGGTGGCGAGGAGGGCCTTGTTCTTGGCATCGCTCTCCTCGGCCGCGAGTTTGGCGTTGTCGGTGGCCAACCGTTCCGCCTCCTGCCGCGCCCGCTCCTTTTCGACCGTTTCGGCCTTCGCCAGTTGCTCCTGCTTCTTGGCCTCGGCCT
>JALHNS010000470.1 GCA_022843445.1 Gemmata sp. | reverse complement strand
GGCGGGCCGGTGTTCGGCGGGCTGCCGTTCAACGCGCTACCGGGCAACCAAGGGTTCGCGCCGCCGGGCGCGATCATGCCGCCGGGCAACTTCGGCCCGAACTACGACCCGTTGGGCCTCGGCCCGGTGGGCGGGTTCGGCCCGCCGCCCTCGCCCACCTATCCGGTGCCCGGCCCGTACATGCAGAACACGTGGCAGCCGGCCCCGCCCGGCCCGGACGGCGGCACCGGCTACGGTGCGGCCCCGCGCTGGTGGGTGGACGGCGAGTACCTGCTGTGGGGCGTGCGCGGGCTGAAAACGCCGGCGCTGCTCACCACCAGCGCCCCGGCCGACGCGGGCATCGTGGGGCGGGCCTCCACGCTGGTGCTCGCCGGCGGCGCGGGCAACGATCTGGACTTCAACGTGCTGAACGGGATGCGGCTCAGCGCCGGCTTCTTCGGCGACGCCGACCGCCGGTTCGGGTTCACCCTGAGCGGGCACTTCACCGAAGAGAAGCCGTTCACCCGCGAGTTCGGCGGGCTGAACACCGCGGGGCTTCCGGTACTCGCCCGCCCGTTCGTGGACGTGAACGGCGCGCCCAGCGCGATCGTACTCTCCGGGCCGGACAACGCCGCCGCGTTCGCCCGCGTCCGGGCCAGCAACAGCACGTTCGGGATCGAACCGGCCGCGCTGATTAACCTGTACCGCGCCGAACCCGGCTCGCGGCTGATCTGGTCGATCGACGCGATCGTCGGCTACCGGTTCATTCAGGTCAAAGAAGAAGTGTCGGTGCGCTCGATCAGCCAACTCGACGAGAACGTGGCCACGCCCATCTTCGTGACCGGGCCGTTCGGTGTGATTTCGCAGATCACCGTGAACCAAGGCTCGGCGAGCACCAACTTCGCCGGCGCGCAAGTGTTCGGCCCGGTCGTTCTGGACGTGCGCGACTCGTTCCGCGTGCAGAACCGGTTCAACGGCGGCGTGCTCGGGCTGAAGTTCGAGGGCCGATACGGGCTGTTCACCACGTCGTTCACCGGCAAGGTGTCGCTCGGCACGATGAGCAGCCGCGTGGAGATCAACGGGTTCAGCAACTTCCTCGACCAGACCGGGCGCTCCGGCGGCCTGCCGGGCAGCGGGCCCAACGTCATCATCGGTCAGAACGGCCGACTGTTGGGTGCGAACATCGGGGCCGGCGGCGCGGTGGCCGGCGTCCTCGCGAACAGCGGCAACATCGGCACGTTCACCCGCGACCGCTTCACGGCGGTGCCCGAGTTCGGCGGCAACATCGGCGTGGCCGTCACCGGCGGCATGACGGTGTACGTCGGGTCGCACTTCATGTTCTTCCCGGACGTGATTCGGCCCGGCAGCCTCATCAACCCGGTGGTGAACAGCGCGAGCATCCCGGGCAGCCCGAACTACGGCAACGGCGGTGCGGTGAACCCAGGTGCCACCGTCCGCACCGAGTCCCTGTGGATCGGCGGGGCCACCTTCGGTGCGATGTTCCGCTACTAAGCGGTGCCAATCCGACGAGCGCCCGAACCCGGCCGCAGGCCGGGTTCGGTGCGTTTTGGGTTGCCCTTCGCGCGCGCCGCCCGTTCAACAACTCTGCACCGCGTTCCGACACCCACGAGACCGAGATGAGTAACGTGCTGAAGTTGGGCCTCCCCGCCGGGTCGCTGCAAGAGGCGACCGCCGACCTGTTCCAGAAGGCCGGGTACAAGATCACCTTCCCGTCGCGCAGCTACTACCCCGCCATCGACGACCCCGAACTGCACTGCACGCTCATTCGCGCGCAGGAAATGGGCCGCTACGTGGCCGACGGCTCGCTCGACTGCGGCCTCACCGGGCACGACTGGATCGTCGAGAGCGACGCGCACGTCACCGAACTGGCCGAACTCGTCTTCAGCAAAGTCAGCCGCCGCCCGGTGCGCTGGGTGCTCGCGGTGCCCAACGATTCGCCGATCCGCGAACCCAAAGACCTGAGCGGCAAGCGCATCGCCACCGAGGTGGTGAACATCACCAAGAAGTGGCTCGCCTCGCACAACGTCACCGCGAACGTGGAGTTCAGTTGGGGCGCGACCGAGGTGAAGCCGCCGAAGCTCGCCGACGCCATCGTGGAAGTCACGGAAACGGGTAGCTCGCTGAAGGCGAACGGGCTGCGCATCGTGTGCGACATCCTCACGAGCACGACGCGGTTCGTGGCGCACCCCGCGGCCGCGGCCGACCCGTGGAAGCGCCAGAAGATGGACGACCTCATTCTGATGCTGAAGGGCGCGATGGCCGCGGAGGGGAAAGTGGGCCTCCTGATGAACGTGCGCCGCGCCGACCTCGACCGCGTCATCGGGTTGCTCCCGGCGCTGAAGAACCCGACCGTGTCGCCGCTCGCGGACGCGGAGTGGGTGGCAATAAACACCATCATCGACGAAGCGACGGTGCGGCACATCATCCCGCAACTGAAGGCCGCGGGCGCGAGCGGCATCGTGGAGTACCCGCTCACGAAGGTGATCGACTGAACGCGCAGCACGGGCGCGTTTGCGCGCTTTGAAGTTGGCCAGCGAACCCGAGACGGCCAGAGTTGGCCAACCGTTGGCCAACCGTTGGCCAACTCGCAAAGTGTGCGAGAAATTCCAGCGTTTCGTGAGGGGGCCGGGGGGCGAGTTGGCCCGAGTTGGCCAACCCACGCGCGCTATACCCCCCTCGCGGCAATTGTGCGCGAAACTGTCACGTTTCGTGCACAATTTTGTTCATTTGTGCACACTTTGAAGTGGCGCGCCGGGCACGGGCCAAGCGCCTTCCAGCCGGCCCCGCACGAGTGCCGCGTGCGAGAGCGGCGCACGCAGGTCGTTCGGGTCCGCGTTCGTTTCGTAATCGAGCAGCACCAGCGCGCCGGTTCCGCCCAGCGCGCGCAGTTCGTCCACTTCGCGCGCCAACCGGTTCTCCAGCACCCAACGGTACGCAGGCAGGTAGATGCGAAACCGGGCGTCGCGGTAGCTCAGCCGGAAGTGCGTAAAATTCGTGAAGGCGTTCGACCGAACAATGCAGCGAACGCACTCAGTCGCTCAGTTTCCCAATTCCGAAAGGCCGTGAGAAGCGGCCTTTGCGCTCAATTTGCCCAATAGTTCGAGTTCATCGATTGACAGGCCGAATCGCACGATTAGCGTGAAGTGAGTTTGAGGTTCGCGGAATGTCCCGTTCTCACTTCCTGCCCGGAGGGCAACCATGTTCGGGTTCCTGCGCAAGTCGAAGGGCGCACAACAGTCCCCCCCCCATCCGAATGACAATCGTTCGCGCCTGCGGCTCGAAACGCTGGAAGCGCGCGAAGTGCCGGCGGCTTTCACCGTCAACACGCTCACCGACGTGGTCGATCCGAACGACGGGCTGACCTCGCTTCGTGAGGCGCTACAAGCCGCAACGGATGCCGGGGCGGGCCATCACACCATCGATTTTGCTGCCGCGCAGCAGGGCGGAACGATCACCCTGAGTGATGCCGCCACACACCGCGACCTGATCGTCCAACCCAATCCGGGCGTGACGGGTGTCGAGATTACAATCGACGGATCGGCGGCCGGTATCACAGTTCAACGTAGCGCGACCACACAAGTCGCGCATGGTCTCCTCGATGTGGGGCCCGGCGTTTATCTCACGATCGAGAACCTCACGTTTGCGAATGGGAAGTCGCCAACCCTCGGCGGCGCGATTTGGTGCGCGGGTGATCTCAACCTCACGGACTGCACGTTCATCAACAATCACTCGGCTTCGAGTGGTGGGGCGGTCTTCTTCAGTGGCACTCGCTTCTACTCCACCGGTTGCACCTTCGAGTTCAATTCGTCCGACACCGGGTTCGGCGGTGCGACCGCGTTCCTCGGTACGGATAGTGCGGCCATCCACAACGCCCTCTTCTTGGGCAATTCGGCTCAGACCGGTGGTGCCGTCGCGGTCTTCTCGCGGGAAACTGGCCGGCAGACGCAAGTCGCGCTCACTGGTACCAACATGCTGTTAAACAGTGCTGTGACGCGCGGCGGGGCGGTCTACATCGCACACACCGGTGTGGGAGTTTACCTCCAAGTGGAAAATTCCACACTCGAGTCCAACTGGGTCGCGAACCCCGATCAACAGTATCAGACGAAAGGCGGCGGCATCTACTTCGGCAAAGGGACACTCGACGTGATTTCGCTAACCCTCTCGAACAACGACGCGAAGAAGGGCGACGGAATCTACCTCGTCGTTCCCGACGCTTCCATCTTCGGTACTCCGACCTATCAAAACGATACGCTTGAGCAAGGTCCGGTGTAAATTCCCACTTGCGGGGAGACCGCTCGCCGGTTTCCCCGTGACGAATCAGGATACCCAATGCACATGCGCAATCGTCTCCTCGTGCTCGCCTGTGCGAGCACGTTCGTCGCGGCTCGGGGCGCGCCCGTGGAACGAACCGACGAACCACTCTCGTCGGCCAAGAAACACGCTGAAGCGGGTCGAGCGGACCTACTCGTCGCGGCGCTCGCGGCGAGCGATTCCAAGGCCGACGACGAGCGCCTCTGGGCACCGGTTGTTGCGCTCGGTCACGGCGCATTGAAGAGAGCCGACTTAAAGCACCAGCGCGAGCCGCGCGGCGCGGCGCTCTGCACAACATTCGCTGAGTATCAGAAGGGGCTAAACCCCGAACTCGTGCGCGCCGCCGACCGGTACACGCGCGCGAAGTTGAACGGGAAGGGGCAACTCGTCTGTGCTCACCAAGTGGCCGTACTCGCGCGCGCTGTCGATGCCGAACACTCGCTGCACGGTCTCATCATCGCGCCGGGGAATGTTAGCGCAACAGTCGGAATCACGGATTCGCTCGTGCTCACGAACGGTTCCGTAGCCTCGCCGGGTGTGCTGTGCTCGGTCCTCATTTGCGATGGTGACGTGAGACTGAAAGGGGCGCGGCGGAGCCTGATTGTCGCGCGGGGTAACATTGAGATCGAAGAAGCCGATGCCTGTGCGCTCGTCGCATCTGGGAAAGTGTCTGTCAAAAAGGTGCCGACTCCTCCGATGCAACAGCAGGTTCCTTTCGGCGATCCAGAAGGGTTCTCGATTTTCCAACTCCAAGTTGCCATTTTCGAGACGACGCAGAAAGTCTGGTGGGAGGATAAAAACGCGAACCCGCTGAAGTTTATCGCTTTCTTCGAGCTGCACCGTGTCGGGATCGAAGCGAAGGTCGAGGGCGGGGCGCTGGTGCTCAGCGCGGTGAAGGGCGATTCGGTCGCGGGGCGCGCCGGGTTGAAGGCCGGGGACGTGGTGCTCAGCGCCGGCGGCGCGAAGCCCGCC
>JALHNS010000469.1 GCA_022843445.1 Gemmata sp. | reverse complement strand
TGGACTACGCGCCCGCCCCCCAGACCCCCAGCGCCAGCAACAGCGCGGTGAACCGGGGCCGGCCCGCGCCGCCGCCCGCGGTGCCGCAGCAGCCGCCCAGCGGGCAGTACGCGGTGCAGCCCAAGCGCCCTTCGAACCCCGCCCCGCCCGCGCCCGTGCCTCCCAGCGGCAAGTACACGGCCCCGCGGCCCGGCACGCCCCTGCACCCGCCGGAACCCGAACCCGACGACACCGAAACGCCCGCGCCGCGCCGCCGCAAGCCCGAACCGCAGGGCTTCAACTGGGTGCCGGTGCTCGTGGGCGTGGTGGTGATTCTCTCCGCCGCGATCATCTACCTGCTCGTGGCAAAGTAGCCCCCCCGAACCGCGAGAGCGCCCGTGGCAAAGGGAAAGAAGAAAGCCCCCGCCCCGCCCGCGAGCGACGCGCCCGGGTGGGACGCCATCGACGCGGCGTGTAACGCGCTGTACCCCGACCAGCCCGAACCGCTCCACTACCCGATCACCCCGCACCCGCCGTTCGGCACCGGCCTCGTATACGGCATCAGCGCGTACCGCGCGAAGGGGCCGCCCGCGCACTGGCACTACGTCACTTACGGGTTCAGCGACCTGTACGAGAAGACGGACGCGGAATCGAAGGTGAGCGGGCGGGGCTTCGAACTGACGCTGCGCGTCGCCCGCGGGCGCGAGCGCACCCCGCCGGCTTGGGCGATGAGCCTGCTGAACAACCTGAGCGTCTATGTGCGGCGCAGCGGCAACTGGTTCGGCAGCGGTCACATGCTGGACCTGAACGGCCCCATCTGCCTCGGCGCGGACACGCTCATTCGCGCGATCGCCTTCGACACCGACCCGCAACTCGGCACCGTCGACACCCCGAACGGGCGCGTCGAGTTCCTTCAAGTGGTCGGGCTGGCACTGGACGAACACGCGGCGTGCGGCGACTGGCACACCGCGCGCGTGCTCGACCTGTTGCGCGAAACCGACCCGCTGCTCGTCACCGATCTCTCGCGCGCGTCGCTTCTGAGCAACACGAGCGCGGCGAAGCGGATTCACGAGGGCATCGACCGCGACGGTTCGCAGTCCGATCGCGTGTTCGTGGCGAAGGTGGAATGGGAAGCGACCGGGCGCGGCCCGACCCGCGCGCTGAACGTGACGCTCGGCGCGCGAGCCGTGGAATCGCTGCTCCCGAAACTGCGGTCGCGGCTCGCGCACGGCCGCGACTTCGCGCTGGTCGGCAAAGAACAGACGGTGCGGTTCCGCGCGGCGAACGAGTGGAAGTGGGCGGTCCGCGACGGCACGCCGACGCTCGACCTGTCGCCGGCGGCGCTCGCGGCGCTGCGCGAGCGGTTGCCGGTGAAGCGCGGCCGTTACGAGCTCCCCGAACTGCCGGGCGTGGTACTCACGGTGGTTCCATCGGAAATCACCGACGCCGAGGGCCGCGTGGTGGAAGTGGTGGGCTGAGCGTCACAGCGCGCGCCACATCACGAACACGTCGACGAAGCCCAAGGCGCGGTGCCGGTACGCGCCGGGCAGCGTGCCGACCACCGCGAACCCGCACTTCTGCCACGCCCGCACCGCCGCGGCGTTCGTACTCACCACGAAGTTGAACTGCATCGCCGTGAACCCGCGCTCGCGTGCAGTTTCGAGCGAGTGCGCGCACATGCGCACGGCCAGCCCGCGCCCGCGGAACGCCGGATCGACCATGTAGCCGGCGTTCGCGACGTGCGCACCGCGCCCCGGCTGGTTGGGCCGCACATAGTAGGTGCCCGCGAACGCGCCGCCCACTTCGCACACGAAGGCGGTCGCGGGCGCGTCGAACCACAGCTTTCGCGCGGTCTCTTCGGTGGTGCGTTCGTCGTAGGCGAACACGTCGCCGCTTTCCGCGGCGCGCCGAAAGAGCGCCCAAATGTGCGGCCAATCCGTGTCGGTCGCGGCCCGGATGAGTGCGCTCACGCGATCCCCACGAGTTCGAGCCAGCGGGCGCTCGTCTCACCCGAAGAAGTCCTGCGGTCCGGTCACGGAGTAACCGGATTGGAAGGGCGACAGGAGGAGACGGCCACACAGAAAACCGAAACTCCGGTCACGGAGTGACCGGACCGCGGGACGACTCACGCCCGGTCCAGCACCGCGCGCACCTTCTGGGCGAAGTCCGCGACCGCGAACGGCTTCGCGATGAAATCGACCGAGGCGGTTTCGATCCCCTGCCGCGCCGCGTCGCCTTCGGTGTGGCCGGAGACGAACAGCACGCGCCGCACGAGGCCGCGCGCGCGGAGCCGGTCGGCCAGTTCGCGGCCCGGCTGTTCGGGCATCACGAGGTCGGTGATCAGCAGGTGAATCGGCGCGCCGTGCGCCTCGGCGGCGCGCGCGGCGTCCGGGCCGTTCGCGGCCTCGAGCACGGTGTACCCGTTGCCCGCCAGCACGCGCCGCATCATGCGGCGCACGAGGGTCTCGTCTTCGACCAGCAGGACCGTTTCGGTGCCGCGCGGGGCCGGGGCCGGCGCGGCGGGGGCGGGACCCGGTTCGGTCACCGCGGGCAGGTAGATGCGGAACTCGGTGCCCGCACCCGGCGCGCTGGTCGCCTCGATGTGCCCGCCGCTCTGCTTGACGATGCCGTGCACGGTGGCGAGGCCCAGCCCGGTGCCCGCGCCCACGGCCTTGGTGGTGAAGAACGGCTCGAACGCCCGCGCGAGCACCTCGGGCGTCATACCGGTGCCGGTGTCGCGCACGCTCAGCAGCACGTAGCTGCCGGGCCGCACGTCCGGGTCGCGGGTCGGGTCCGGGCCGAGGTCCGCGCGGGCGGTGCGCACCTCGAGCCGCCCGCCGTTGGGCATCGCGTCGCGCGCGTTGGCCGCGAGGTTCAGCAGCACCTGCCCGAGTTGCGCGGGGTCCACTTTCACCGCCGGCAGGTCCGCGCCCGGCACCACCTCGAGTTCGACGCCCGCGCCGACGAGGCCCTTCACCAGCGGGGCGGTGTCGCGCAGCACCGCGCTCAGGTTCAGCACCGCGGGCACGAGCACCTGCTTGCGGCCGAACGCCACGATCTGCTGCGTGAGGCCGGCGGCGCGCTTCCCGGCCTCGCGGATGTGGGTCAGGAACCCGTCGCGCTCCGCGGCCGGGCACGCCGGGTCGAGCAGCAGGTCGGCGAACCCGGTGATCACGGTCATGATGTTGTTGAAGTCGTGGGCGATGCCGCCCGCGAGCCGGCCGATGGCTTCCATCTTCTCGGCTTGGCGCAGGTGCGCCTCGAGCCGGCGGCGCTCGGTGGCGTCGCGGAACACCAGCACCGCACCGGACACGGCCCCGGTGGCGTCGCGGATCGGCGCGGCGCTGTCGTCGACGGGGCGCTCGGTCCCGTCGCGCGCCACCAGCACCGCGCCGGCCGACGGGCCGGCGCTCGCGCCGGTGCGGAGCGCGTCGAAGATCGGGTTGCGCACGTCGGCCCGCGTGCGCTCGTTCACCGCTCGGAACACGGCACCCACGTCGCGTCCCGCGGCCTCGGCGTCGGGCCAGCCGGTGAGCCGCTCGGCGCGCGCGTTCATGAACCGCACGCGGCCCTCGGCGTCGGTGGCGATGACCCCGTCGCCGATGCCGGCGAGCGTGGCCGCCAGCCACCGCTCGTTCTCGCGGACGCGGCGGTCGGTCTGGTGCTTGTACAGCGCCAGCTCGATCGCCACCTTCAGTTCGGTGTCCTCGTAGGGCTTGAGCACGTAGCCGAACGGCCCGATCCGCTTGGCGCGGTCGATGGTGTCGGCGTCGGAGTGCGCGGTGAGGAACACCACGGGCACGTCGCGCGCGGCGCGGATCGCTTCGGCCGCGCCGATGCCGTCCGGCTCGCCGCCGAGGTTCACGTCCATGAGGATCAGGTCCGGGCGCAGTTCGGCCGCCAGCCGGACCGCGTCCGCGCCGGTGCCCGCGGAGCCGGCCACCGCGTAGCCCAGCGCCCGCAACTGCTTCTCGACGCCCTTGGCGATGATGCGCTCGTCCTCGACGATCAGCACGCGAGCCGCCATGTGTTCCGCCCCGCCTCTCGGTCTCAGTACTCCGGGGTGCGAAAGCGGACGACGAACGCGGTCCCGGGGCCGCGCACCTCGATTGTACCGTTCAACTGTTCCACCAGCGTGCACACCAGTTGCAGCCCGAACGAGTTGCTGTTGCGGAAGTCGAGCCCCGGCGGCAGGCCGGGGCCGTCGTCGGCCACGGTCAGCTCGCGCGCGGCCCCGCGCGCGGCCAGATCCACGCGCAGGGTGCCGCCGCGGCCCCGCGCGAACGCGTGCTTGAAGCAGTTGGACATGAGCTCGTTCAAGAGCAGCCCGCACGGGATCGCCACGTCCAGCGCGAGCGGCGGCGCGGTGGCGCGCACCTCGAGCCGCACGTCGTCGTCGGACGCGCGGTACGCGCGGAACAGGTCGGCGGCCAGTTGGCGCGCGTAGTCGCCGAAATCCACGCGGGCCACGTCGTGCGACTTGTACAGCCGCTCGTGCACCAGCGCCATGGACTTCACCCGGCCGCGGCTCTCGGCGAACAGGGTCAGGGCGGCGCGGTCGGTGGTGAAGTCCGATTGGAGGTCCAGCAGGGTCGAGACGATCTGCAAGTTGTTCTTCACGCGGTGGTGAATTTCCTTGAGCAGCAGCTCCTTTTCGCGGAGCGAGGCGCGGACCTTCTCGTCGAGCGCGCGGGCCGCGGTGATGTCGTGGAACGAGGCCACGGTGGCCGGGCCGGAACCGTCGCCGGTGCGGCTCACCGGCACCGCGTTCACCTTCAGCCACGTGAGCTCGCCGGCGGGCGTGTAGACGCCCATCACGGTGTCGAACACGGGCCGCCCGGTGCGGAGCACCCGCATGTTCGGGTGCTCTTCGCCGGGCAGCGGGGTGCCGTCCTCGTACACCGTGCGCCACCGCGGGTCCAGCGAGGTGCGCCCGGTCAGTTGGTCGCGGGTGAGGCCCAGCACCGCGCACGCGCGGTCGTTGCACGCCACGATCGCCCCGGCGGCGTCCTGCACCACCACGCCCTCGGCCAGCGATTCGACCACCGAGCGGTACAGCGCCTCGCTGGCCCGCAGGCGCTCGTCGGCCCACTTGCGCTCGGTCACGTCCAGCGCCACGCCGCCCACGGAGAGGGTGCCGTCGGTGCCGCGCACCGGGAACTTGACCGAGAACGTGGTGCCGGTGGTGCCGTCCGGGCGCGCGTAGGCCTCTTCCAGTTCCAGCGCGGAGCCGGTCTCGAGCACGCGGCGGTCGGCGGCCTCGTGCGCGGCGGCGGTGGCGGGGTCGGTCAGCTCGAACCGGGTGCGGCC
>JALHNS010000468.1 GCA_022843445.1 Gemmata sp. | reverse complement strand
GGCGCGCGCCGCTTCGCCGGAGCTGGTGGCGCGGCTGAACGGGCCGGCCGTTGGCGGGCCGCTGTACCCGCCGGTTCACGCGCTCTACTACGCGCCGCTCGGCGCGCTTCGGCCGCAAGCGGCGTACCACCTGTTCCAACTGCTGAGCGTGCTGCTCGTGTACGTGGCGGCGCTGGGTGTGAAGGTACTGACCGGCGGGCGCGTGTGGTGCTCGGCGGCGGCGCTCGCGCTGTTCCTGTACCCGGGCACGCGGGGCGCGCTGGACCTCGGCCAGAACTCCGCGCTGACGCTGACCATTGTGGTGTGGGGCTGGGCGCTGGCGGCGCGCGGCCACTGGGGCGCGGGCGGCGCGGTGTGGGGGCTGCTCGCGTTCAAGCCGGTGTGGGCGGCCGCGCTGTTCCTCGTGCCGCTGCTCATGCGCAAGTGGAAGTTCTGCGCGGCGATGTTCGGCACCGGGGCCGTGCTCGGCGCGCTCACGCTCCCGTTCGTGGGCCTGCAACCGTGGTTCGAGTGGCTGCGGGTGGGCGGCGAGGCGACCGCGATTTACACGGCCGACGAGAACTGGATCGACCTGAGCCGCGACGTGCAGGGCCTCGCGCGGCGCGCGCTGCACGACTTTGCGAAGCCCGCCGCGGAGCGCGAAACGGCGCTCAGCGCGGGTCTGGCCCGCGGGCTGTGGCTGTTCGTGCTGTCGGGCACCGCGGCGGTGTACCTGTGGCGCGGCGACCGCGCGCGGCCCACCGGCCTGAGCGCCGGGTTCCTGTTCCTCGGCGGCTACCTGTCGTGCTTCCACTTCATGTACTACGACGCGCTGCTGTCCGCCGCGGCGCTCTTCGTGCTGTTCGGTTCGCGCGCGGCGCGCCGCAGTCGGTTCGCGTGGGCGTGCGTGGCGGTGGGGTTCGCGTTCGAGAACGCGCTGAACGCGCTGAACTGGGAGTGCGCCTTCTGGGGCGTGCGGTTCGACACCGGGGTGCGGTTCCCGTACGACACGTTCGCGCTGCTCGCGCTGTGGGCGTGGGCCGGCGCGAAACTGCTGCGCGCGGGCGACGAACCGCCGGGCGGCGAACGCGCGTGAGCGCCGCGGCGCTCAAAACAGCCCGCTCGGCGGCGGTTCGGCAACGTGCACGTTCGGCGCGCCGAGGAGTTGCGCCACCATGCGCTCCGCGTTCTCCGCGGCCTGCGCGCCCACGCAGTTGTTGAAGAAGATGAGCGCCTCGTCGGCGCGGTCGTGCGCGGCCAGTTCCTTCAGCCCGTCGGCCCACACGCGCAGTTCTTCCGGCGTGTAATCGTAGTCGTAGCGCACCTTCCCGCCGCCGTACCAGTTCCCCGCGTTCTGCGAGTGCAGCCGCGCGTACACGCGCCGGTTCGCAACGCGCAGGCCGTTCGGGAACAGGTCCGGCACGTTCGGCACGCCGACGCTCACGAGGTCGGCGCGAATGTGCGCCATCCAGTCGCTCAGGTTCGGCGCGTTCCACGAGCGGTGCCGGAACTCGACCGCGACGCGGTGCGGGCGCAGCGCGTCGGTCACGCGCACCACCCACTCGCGGTTCGCGGCGGTGTTGCGGAACGCTTCCGGCTCTTGCAGAATCAGGCCGAGCAACTTCCCGTTCGCCGCGAGCACGTCCGCGGCCTCTTTGAACTGTGCGAGATCGACCGTTGAGCGCTCGTGGCTCGCGGTCTTGGGCACCTTCAGCACGAACCCGAACGCGGCGGGCGAGCGGCGGCTCATCTTCGCAACTTGCTCGCGCGTGGGGGCGCGGTAGAAGCTGGAATTGATTTCGACGCACGCGAACCGCGAGGCGTAGTACGGGAGCATGTCGTGTTGGGTGGTGCCGCGCGGGTAGAACCCGCCGACCCACTCCGGGTACGCGTACCCGGACGTACCGATGCGAACGATCATAGACGTTCCGAAAGAGGGTTACACGAGTTGTAACCGATGTGCGCAGAGTCGCAATGTCAGGGCCAACGCAACGCGGAACTGCCAACCGCTATCCCCGTAGCGGGCGCACTCCGCGCGGCTCTGTGTTGCGTTCCGGGGCGGGTCGCTTTACAGTTGGTGTGCCGCACTCGCCCACACTCACCCCACCTGCCGCCATGCGCCACTTCGCACTGTTCGCCGCTTGCGCGCTGCTCTGCCTCTCGGCGGTCGCGCAAGAGAAGAAGGAACCGAAGTTCCTCGACCCAATCGACACCGTTGTGCCACCGGTGAAGGCCGACAACGCGGTGAAGGTGGATTACGATATTGTGTACGTGCGCGCGCCGCGGGCCGGGGACAAGGTCCACAAGCGGTTCTTCACCGACTTCAGCTCCCCGGTCACGATGGAACCCGGGGCGGACCTCATGCTGCTCCACCCGGACGGCTCCGAAGAGGTGCTCGTGAAGGGCGGCGACGGCTCCGTCACCGACCCGATGATCTCGTTCGACGCGCAGTGGTGCTACTACGTTCTGCTGCACAACATGAAGGGCGCGAGCCAGTGGAACCCGCCCAAGCAGGGCGCGGACGTTTACAAGATTCACCTGAAGACGAAGAAGATCGTGCGGCTCACGAACCAGAAGTTCAGCCCGAACACCGGGGCCGCGAACTGGAGCGCCGACTACCGCACGCCGCAGCAGGGCAAATCGCACTTCGAGTACGGCGTGTACAACATGGGGCCGTGCCCGCTGCCCGGCGGGCGCGTCGTGTTCACATCGAACCGCGACGGCTTCCGACCCGCGAAGGGTTACCCCGCGATCAACCTCCAACTGTTCGTGATGGACGACCGCGACACCGACATCGGCGACACCGAGACGCCGACCAACTTGGAGAAGATCGGCCACCTGAACCTCGCCGGCGCGCTGCACCCGGTGGTGCTGCGCGACGGGCGCATCATGTACAGCACGCTCGAATCGCAGGGGTTGCGCGGCGACATCCTGTGGGGCATCTGGACGATCAACCCGGACGGCACCGGGTGGAACCCGCTCGTCAGCGCGTTCGACCCCGGCGGCGCGCCGAACGGCTTCCACTTCCAGACGCAACTGAGCAACGGCGAGATCGTCGTCGAAGAGTATTACAACCAGAACAACAGCGGGTTCGGCGCGCTCATCAAGCTGCCGCGACCGGGCGCGCTGGAGCGGTTCGGCCCCGCGTCGGACCTCACCCCGCAGCGGTACGGCGCGAACCCGGCGTTCGGCCCCGCGCACCTGAACGACCCGCGGAACGCCCCGTGGCGCTTCGGTCGGCACGACAACGGCAACCCGCGCTGGTACCGCATGCCGTTCATGCCGCTCGGCAGCGTGTCGCTCACGCCGTTCGCGTTCGGCTTGGAAGGCCCGGCCGATCGCAGCGTGCGCGGCGACAAGACTTCGCCTGCGGTCGGGAAGTTCACGCACCCCAGCGGCGCGCCCGGCGGCGCGCTGCTCACGTGCTACTCGCCCGGCCCCGCGAACCACCAGTACACGTATCTGCCGCAGATCGACGCGGGCATTTATGCGATCCCGGCCGCGGTCGCCCGCGACGGTAGCGGCGCGACCGCCAAAGTAATTGATTCGCCTTCCGAGATGCGGCTCATCAAGAACGATCCGAACTTCAACGAGTGCTGGCCGCGCGCCGTCGTGCCGTACGAGCGCATCTACGGCTTGAAGGAACCGGTGTTGCGCGCCGCGATCAAGAACGACGGCAAGCAGTCCGACCACCTGCCGGAAGGCACGCCGTTCGCGCTCGTCGGCAGCAGCAGCTTCTACAAGCGCGAAACCTACCCGAACGGCGCGGTGGCGAAGGGCGGCGTGACCGGTGCGTTCGCGGGCGGCAACGACCCGTGGAAGGGACTCGATGCGTTCACGAGTCACGGCAACGGGATGCCGCTGAACTGGCACAACCAAGGCGCGGAAGCCGGCCTCTATGTGAACAGCGACATCCACGCGGTGCGGGTGATCGCAATGGAACCGACCACCGACCGGCGCGGCGCGAACGCCGGTCGGCGGTACTACAACCACGCCGGCGAGCGCCTGCGCGTACTCGGCGAAATCCCGCTGCGCAAGTTCAACGGCGATACGCAGCCGAAGGACACCGATGGGAACCCGGACACGAGCTTCCTCGCGAAGATTCCCGCGGACCTCGGGTTCACGTTCCACACCATCGACAAGCGCGGGATGGTCCTGAACGCGGCGCAAACGTGGCACCAACTGCGGCCGGGCGAAATCCGCACCGACTGCGGCGGCTGTCACGCTCACAGCCAAAAGCCGACCGACTTCGACACCACTGCCGCCGGCCGCGCCGGCTACGAACTGTGGGACTTGACCGCGCGCACGCCGCTCGTCACTTCCAAGGAAAAAGACGAGAGCAAGAAGAAGTGGGACGCGAACGGCGACACCGGGGTGCGCTTCGCAACCGGCGCGCTGAACGTGGAATACTGGCGCGACATTAAACCGATTCTGAGCGCGCACTGCGCGGAGTGTCACACCTCAAAGGACGGCAAACAACCGGCGGCGAAGCTGGACCTCGCTGCCGACGATGAATGGGTACAGCACGAGCAGCACGGGAAGTTCCCCGGCACCTACTACCGGCTCGCGCTGGACGAGCGCGCGAAGTTCGGGCACAAGCCGCCGGGCTACGACTCGTGGGGCTACCCGAACGCCTCGCGGTACGTGCGCAAGTTCCAGTCGCGGCGCAGCCTGCTCGTGTGGAAGCTGTACGGCGAGCGGCTCGACGGCTTCAGCAACGACGACCACCCGTCGGAAGTGGAACCCAGCACCGGGAAGCTGTTCCTCAAGGGCGCGGAAGTAGACGCGCAGAAGAACAAGGCGCGCTACGACCTCGACTTCACCGGCAAGGCGATGCCCGGCAACGGGCACGCGCTCACCGATGAGCAGAAGCGCACGATCGCGCGGTGGATCGACCTCGGCTGCCCCATCGACCTCGACTACGACGCGCAAAACCCGGCGAAACGCGGTTTCGGCTGGATGCTGGACGACCAGCGCCCGACGCTCGCGCTCACGCTGCCCGCCGCCGGGAAGAACGCCGAACTGTCGCGCATCGTGATCGGCGCGCACGACTACGGCACCGGCTTCGGCGAAGGCGCGATCCGCGTAACCGCCGACTTCGCCATCGACGGCACCGCGGCGGGCGAGAACCTGTTCCCGAAGTTCAAGCAAGCGAGCGCCGGCGTGTGGGTGCTGGAGTTGCGCGCCCCGGTGAAGGAACTGGCCCGCGGCACGCTCACCGTCACCGCGACCGACAAGCAGGGGAACGTGACGCGCGTGGAGCGCGCCTTCCGCGTCGGGAAGTAGCCTCCGACGAGCCGGAAGCGGGTGCGACGGGCCTTCCGCGCA
>JALHNS010000467.1 GCA_022843445.1 Gemmata sp. | reverse complement strand
GCCTGCGGCCCCCGCTGCGCCGCCTCCGCCGCCCGCACCAGCGGCCCCGGCTTCTCCTCCTCCTGCTGCCGTGCCCGCCGCTTCGGGCGATTTCGTGCTGCCGAGCCTCGGCGAGGGCATCGAGGGCGGCACCGTCACCGCGATTCAAGTGAAGGCCGGCGACACCGTGAAGGCCGGGCAGACGCTCGTCTCGGTCGAAACGGACAAGGCCGCGGTCGACGTGCCGGCCGAAGCCGACGTGACCGTTGAAGCGGTGCTGGTGAAGCCCGGCGACAAGGTGGTGGTGGGCGCGAAGCTGTTCACTCTGAAGGGCGGCGCAAAGGCCGCGCCGCAACCCGCGAGCGCGCCGAAAGCGGCGCAACCGCCGGTCGCGTTCGTGAACGCTACCGCGTTCGCCGCGCCGCAACCCGCGACCAACGGCACCGCAACGGCCACGGCGACGAAAGTGTCGGTTCCGGCCGGACCCGCGACGCGCCGGCTGGCGCGCGAACTCGGCGTCGGGCTGAACGAGGTGCGCGGCACCGGGCGCGGCGGGCGCGTCACGCTCGACGACGTGAAGGGCTTCGTGAAGGCCGAACGTTCGCGCCCGAAGGAAGCCGCCGGCGGGGTGGTCGGTGGCGTCATCGTGAACGCCTTCACGCTCCCGCCGCTCCCGGACTTCAGCAAGTTCGGCCCGGTAGAAGTCACCGACGTCGCGACCATTCGCCAAACGATCGCGAAGAACCTGACCGCCGGCTGGCGCACCATGCCCATGGTGACGCAGCAGGAACTGTCGGACATCACCGAACTGGAAGCCGGCCGCAAGCGGATCGTGGACGCCCTGCCCAAAGGCGCGCCGAAGATCACCATGACCGTGCTGGCGATCAAGGCGTGCGTCGCGGCGCTGAAGGAGTTCCCGCGGTTCAACAGCAGCTACGACATGAACGCCGGGAAGCTGATCCTCAAGAAGTACTTCCACATCGGCATCGCGGTGGACACCGAGCGCGGCCTCGTCGTGCCGGTGATCCGCGACGCCGACAAGAAGAGCATCCGCGACCTCGCCACCGAAGTGGCGACGCTCGCGGGGAAGGCCCGCGACAACAAACTCGCCATCGACGAGATGCGCGGCGGCACGTTCACGATCACGAACTTGGGCGGGATCGGCGGCACCGCGTTCACGCCCATCGTGAACTACCCCGAAGTGGCGATTCTGGGCCTCTCCAAGTCCGCGCTGCAACCGATCGTGAAAGACGGCGCGATCGTACCGCGGCTGATGATGCCGCTGAGCCTCACCTACGACCACCGCGTGATCGACGGCGCGGACGGGTGCCGCTTCACGGTGCGCCTCGCGCAGCTCTTCAGCGACCCGCTGCGGCTGCTGATGGAGACGTGACGCGCCTCACGCCTTCTTGACCTTCTGTATTCTTGTGTATAGTATCCCTTCGTCCGTGCTTCCGGCACGCGGCGAAGGGCCTTTCGTTCACATCCGCGAACTCACATCGCGCGCAGGAAGTGCAAAATCGCCTTAAAAATCGCACGATTCGCGGCGGCCGGACACTCGGTTTGCTCTGCGCTGGCGGCGCGGGTATAGTGCCTGTGCCTCTGCGGTGTTCGTGATGGGATTTTGCTTTTGGCGAACCTACACTAACCTGCTATGGGGGCCTTAATTTTAATGCCGTCGGCGCTCGCAAGCCCGTCCCCGACTTCGGTCGGGACTGTAGCGGGATCCGAAACCCGGCGGCGAGGCACCCCTCTCAATTAGCGGGTTCCCGAAGGGTTTCCCACACGGCACAGGTGGAGGCACTTTACACTTTTTTCGCGCCAGCGATTTTTTCTTCACGCGCCCTTCTTACGGCCGACTCGCGGTGCGGAACTCGTTGCATCGGCGCACTTTGGGTGCAGTTCGTGGGGGGCGCATTTTCTGCGTAGCACACCCTAGTTCTTGTCTTGACGCGCCCCCCGGCGCGCGGGGCCTTCACCCGAACCGGTTGATCCACTTCGCTTTAGCTCGCGCCGCCACTGGCAACGCGGTGTCACCGTCTTCACCGTTGACACAACCCGCACAGACGGTATCGTTCCTCTCGACTGGTTCACGCGATCCACCGCGAGGAGATCGAAGAATGTCCCGGACCGCCACACGCACCACGTCACCCGTGTCGCCCCGGAGTACCAATCGCGATCTCTTGACCACGGGCCGCTAGCGGCCGAACGAACCGGTCGCGGGCGCACCCTCACCGAACGCCAACGCCCGCACCGCCCGCCGCTCGCACGGCGGACCACGACAACGAGACAATCGACGCACTCGCACTTCCGGCACAGCACCGGACGCGGGGACGCGTCGTACCGAAGCACGGTCGCGGGCCGGTTCCGCGGTCGCGTTCGCACCCGCCGCATTGGACGCGCCGGGGTTGGTATCAGGGACGATACCGGAGCGGAAGGCGCTTCCTCCGCCCCAAGCTGCGACGCGCACCAGAGAACCGATAACAGGCCCGATCGTGTGGCCCGGGCACGGACGCCCGATGGGCCTTGCGGCCGGCGCGCCCCACGGACGAGGGCGCGCCGGCCGTGTTCGTTTCCGGCGAACCCGCTCCCGCCGTGCCGAATCCGTTTAGAAGACGGCGCGCAATCCGGTACAACTACAGCACGCACTTTGTTCGCACGGAACACGCCATGCCCGCACTCGACCACCCGTTCCTGAACCTCGCCCGCGAGCGGGTCGTGATCCTCGACGGCGGCATGGGCACCAGCCTCCACAAGTACAAGCCCACCGACGCGGACTGGGGGCACTCGCCCGGCGGCAAGTCGCTGATGAACCTGTCCGACGCGCTGGTGTACACGCGGCCTGAGTGGATCAAAGAGATCCACCGCGGGTTCTTCGCGGCCGGGTGCGACGCGGTCGAAACCAACACGTTCAACGCGAACGCGATCGGCCTCGGCGAGTTCGGGATGGCCGACAAACTGGACGACATCAACCGCCAGAACATCCGCCTCGCGCGCGAAGCTGCGGCCGAGTTCGCCACCCCGGAACGCCCGCGGTTCGTGATCGGCAGCGTCGGCCCGGGCACGAAAATGCCCTCGCTGACCGACCCGGCGATCTACATCGACTTCGACGCGCTCGCGGACGCTTACCGGCCGCAACTGCGCGCCATGATTGAAGAGCGCGTGGACGCGATCCTCGTGGAAACGTGTTTCGACGTGCTGGAAGCGAAGTGCGTCGCGGTCGCGGCCGTCGAAGAGATGAAGCGCGCCGGCGTGCGGCTGCCGCTGATGGTACAACTCACCATCATCGACGCGCGGCAGAAAATGCTGCCCGGCACCGACATCCCCGCGGCGCTCGCGGCGCTCGACCCCATCGACGAAATCGACATCATCGGGATGAACTGCGGCGTCGGCCCGGACCTGATGCACGAGGGCATTCGGCACCTGTCGCGGAACTCGCGCAAGATGCTCAGCGTGCTGCCGAACGCCGGGCTGCCGGAGAACCGCAACGGCGAAACGTACTTCCCGCTGGACCCGGACGGCCTCGCCGCGTGGCTCGACCGGTTCGTGCGCGAGTACGGCGCGAACGTGATCGGCGGGTGCTGCGGCACCACGCACGCGCACCTGAAAGCCGTGTGCGACCGGCTGCACGGCGCGCGCCCCGCGGCGCGGAACCCGGTGTACGTCCCGGTCGCGTCCAGCCTCCAAACGGTGCAAGAGCTGGTGGTCGATCAGAAGCCGCTGCTCGTCGGCGAGCGGACCAACACGAACGGTTCCAAGAAGTTCAAGCAGCTCCTCGAAAAGGACGACTGGAACGGCCTCGTGGAGATGGCCCGCGAGCAGGAGCGCGAGGGCGTTCACGTGCTCGACGTGTGCGTCGATTACGTCGGCCGCGACGGCGTCCGCGACATGAAAGAGGTGATCAAGCGGTACAACGAGGTGCTGCAAAAGCCCATCATGCTCGACAGCACGGAAGTGCCGGTTATCGAAGCCGGCCTCAAGCTGTGCAGCGGTAAGGCGATCATCAACAGCATCAACCTCGAAGACGGCCGCAAGACGCTGGACCCGAAAACGAAGCTCGCGAAGAAGTACGGGGCCGCGCTCGTCGCGCTCACCATCGACGAGAAGGGCCAAGCCGACACCGCGGAGTGGAAGTTCGAGGTCGCGAAGCGCATTTACGACATCGTGGTGAACGAGTACGGCATCCCGCCGGGCGACCTGATGTTCGATACGCTCGTGTTCCCGCTCTCCACGGGGCAAGAGCAGACGCGCAAGAGCGCGATCGCGACGTTCGAGGCGCTGCGGCTCATCAAGCAGAACCTGCCCGGGGCGCTCACGCACCTCGGCCTCTCGAACTGCTCGTTCGGCCTGTCGCCGTACACGCGCCAAGTGCTGAACAGCGTGTACCTGCACTACGCCATCGAGTACGGCCTCGACTCCGCGATTCTGCACGCGGCCAAGATCATGCCGCTGGCGAGCATCGACGCGACGGGCAAAGAACTCTGCCGCCGGTTGCTGTTCGACGAGCGCGTGTTCGACGCCGCCGGGAACTGCGTCGAAGACCCGCTTCAACTGCTGATCGCGCACTACGCGGACAAGAAGGCCGAGAGCAAGAAGGGCCAATCGCTGGGCGACACCGTCGAAGAGCGGCTCCGCCAAGCCATCATCCAAGGGCGGCGCGAGAGCCTGATCGCGGACCTCGACGCGGCCCGCGAGACGCGCGAACCGGTGAGCGTCATCAACGACGTGCTGCTCCCCGGCATGAAGGTGGTCGGCGACCTGTTCGGCAGCGGCCAAATGCAACTGCCGTTCGTGCTCCAAAGCGCCGAAGTGATGAAGGCGGCCGTCGCGCACCTTGAGAAGTTCATGACGAAGGTGGAGGGCGCGGAGAAGGGCAAGATCGTGCTCGCCACCGTGAAGGGCGACGTTCACGACATCGGCAAGAACCTCGTCGACATCATCCTCACGAACAACGGCTACAAGGTGTTCAACATCGGCATCAAGCAGCCGATCGACAGCATGATCGCGGAGTTCCAGAAGGCCGACGCGGACGCCATCGGCATGAGCGGCCTTCTGGTGAAGTCTACGGTCATCATGAAAGAAGACCTAATCACGCTGAACGAGCGCGGGCTGAACCCGCCGGTGATTCTCGGCGGTGCCGCACTGAACCGGCGGTACGTCGAAGAGGACCTGCGCGCGATCTACAAGGGCGACGTGTTCTACGGCGAAGACGCCTTCGAGGGCCTTCGCGTGATGGACCAACTCGCGGCCCGCAAGAAGCTCGAGCGCGTCGGCAGCGTGGCGCTAAAAGGCGTGGCGCAAGCGTCGCGCACCGCGGGCCGCGAGATCGGCGGCACGAGCGCGCCGGCCGCGCGCCCCAAGCCGCGCCC
>JALHNS010000466.1 GCA_022843445.1 Gemmata sp. | reverse complement strand
GCCGCTGCCGCGCGCGACGCCGGTTACGGCGCTCGCGGCCAGCCCGGTCGCGCCGCTGGTCGCGGTCGCGGGGAACAAGCAGGTGCTCGTGTTCGAGGGTGCGAAGTTGCTCGGCGGGTTGGCGTTCCCCGAAGGCGAAGTTCACGCGCTGCGGTTCTCGCGCGACGGCACCGTGCTGCTGGCCGCGGGCGGCGTCGGCGGGCAGAGCGGGGCGGTCGTGGGCTTCACCGTGGCCGATTGGAAGCGCAAGTTCGCACTCGCCGACACCACCGACGCGGTGCTCGCCGCTGACCTGTCGCCGGACAGCGCCCGCGTGGTGTTCGGCGGGCCGTCGCGCCTCGTGAAGGTGGCAACGGTCGCGGACGCGAAGGTGGTTCACACGTTCCGCAAGCCGACCGATTGGGTGCAATCGGTGGCGTTCGGCCCGGACGGGCTGCTCGTCGCGGCCGGCGACCGGTTCGGCGGGCTGTACCTGTGGGAAGCGAAATCGGGCAAGGAATTCTTGGCGCTCCGCGGGCACACGAAGGGCGTGACCGGTCTCGCGTTCCGCCCCGACGGCGACGCCCTCGCCAGCACCAGCGACGACGGCACCGTGCGCGTGTGGAACCTGCACACCGGCAGCGAAGCCGCGAAGTGGGACGCGCACGACGACGGCGCGCTCGACGTACAGTGGCACCGCACCGGCGCGCTCGCCACCGCCGGCCGCGACGGGCGCGCCCGCGTGTGGGGCGAAAAGGGAAAGAATCTCGCGGACCTCGGACCCGCGGCCGACGCGGTGCTGAAGGTGGCTCTCTCCGCCGACGCGAAGACGGTGCTCAGCGGCGATTGGTCCGGGGCCGTTCGCGGGTGGCCGGTGAGCGGCGGGGCGGCGAGCGCGCTCGCGCTCCCGGTTCGCACCGCCGCGCCGGTGTCGGCCGCCATCCCGGTGCCGGTGCCGGAGTTGCCCGTTGCCGCCGTGAAGCCCGCCGCGCCGACCGTGAGCGCGACCGCCGACCTCGTGCGCAAGCGCGCGACGCTGAAGGCCATCGAGGAAGCCGCAGAGCGCCTGAAAGATGAAGCGGCCCGCGACCCGAAGAACGCGGCGCTGGCGAAGGCGTATTTGCAACTCTGCGAGGCGGCGCTCGCGATGAAAGCCGAAGTGCTCGCGGCCGAAGCCGCCGAGAAGAAATAGCCCCCACGTTCCGAAGGGTTCCACATGCCCCGCACGCTCGCCGCGGCGCTGCTCGCCCTCGCGCTCACGGCCCGCGCCGCGGACTGGCCCGCGTTCCGCGGCGCGAACTCCGACGGTATCGTCACCGATCGCGCCGTGCCCACCAAGTGGAGCGCGACCGACAATGTTGTCTGGAAGGCCGACGTGCCGGGCGTCGGGCACTCGTCGCCGGTCGTCGCCGCGGGCCGCGTGTTCCTCACGTCGTTCGACCCCGCCACCAACGACCGCCTGCTGCTCTGCTACGACCGCGACACCGGGAAGCAGCTCTGGAAGAAGACCGTGCTCACGGCCGCGCCGGAGAAGATGCACAAGAACAACACCCCCGCGAGCGCGTCGCCGGTAACAGACGGCAAGCACGTGTGGTGTACGTTCCTCGATGTGGATCAGGTCGCGGTCGCGTGCTACGACCTCGCGGGCGAGCGCGCGTGGCTGAAGCGCCCCGGCCCGTTCCTCTCGCACCACGGGTTCTGCGGCACGCCCGCGCTTCACAACGGGTTGCTCTTCGTGAACGGGGACTCGGACGGCGAAGCGTTCCTCGCGGCGCTGAACCCGGCCACCGGCGAAACCAAGTGGAAGGTGGACCGCCCCAACCGCGTGCGCTCGTTCAGCGTGCCCCGCGTGCTGAGCGTGAAGGGGAACGAACAACTCGTGCTCGCGGGCAGCAAGAGCGTGTGCGCCTACGAACCCGCGAGCGGCAAACTCATCTGGAAGGTGGACAGCGTCACGGACAAGTTCGTTGCGACGGTGGCGCAGGAGGGCGGGTTGGTGTACGCCACCGGAACCAGCCCGAAGAACACGCTACTCGCCATCGACCCCACCGGGACCGGGAACGTGACCGATTCGCACGTGAAGTGGAGCGACACCAAGACCGCGGCCTACGTGCCTTCGCCGCTCGCGCACGCTGGGCGGTTGTTCGTACTGTCGGACACCGGCATCGCCACGATGCTCGACGCCCGCACCGGGAAGAAACTGTGGAGCGAGCGGCTGAACGGCCGGCTGTTCCACGCCTCGCCGCTGCTGGTGAACGGCCTGATCTACGCGACCGCGGAAGAGGGCACCACCTATGTGCTGAAGTGGGGCGACGAGTTCGAGGAGGTATCGAAAAATCCGCTCGCGGAGGGCTGCCACGCAACGCCCGCGGTGAGCGCCGGGAAGCTGTTCTTCCGCTCGGCGGAACACCTGTGGTGCGTGGGAACTACGGCGAGTGTGAAGAAGTAGCGATACGTTTCCTCACAAATTGCTCTGCAAACTTGCACCTTGTTTTCATTGTGCCATCGCAGGGACTTAATTGGCTCTGTGTAAGGTACGAACTCTATACTCTTTTCCCTCCGCCAATTGTTCTGCGTTCTTCACGGTTCTCGTGTCCTTTTCTTCCTCGGGAGTTGTTCATGAATCGTACCGTGCGTTCGCGTTCGGCTTTCACGCTGATCGAGTTGCTGGTGGTGATCGCCATCATTGCGATTCTGATCGGGCTGCTGCTGCCGGCGGTGCAAAAGGTGCGCGAAGCCGCCGCCCGCATGAAGTGCCAAAACAACCTCAAGCAACTGGCGCTTGCCTGCCACAACCTCGAGAGCACGACCGGCAGCTTCCCGCCCGGCTACACGACCTACTCGGAATCGTTTAACCTCCCCATCAACCAGCAAAACGTGGACGGCACGCCGCGCACCCGCACGGGCACCGGTGTGCCGTACCCGTCGTGGATCATCACCGGGTCGCAGGGTGGGGGGCTCGGTATCAGTGGCGAAGTGTTCGGCCCGTCGTGGCCGATGCACGTCAACTCGTACATGGAACAAAACACGCTCGAAGCGCGTATCCAACAAGGGATGCTGTCGGACGACATCAACGAAGCGTGCCCGTGGGACAACCTCGACGGTCTGCCGTGGCGCCGCCCGGACATCGACACCCAGACGTTCGCGCTCAAGTTTATGACGTGCCCGAGCGCCGAACAGAGCGAAGTGCTGTTCAGCAACTACAGTATTGAGAACCTGCGCAAGGGGAACTACGTCGGCAGCTTCGGTGGCGGCGTCTCGCGCGACACGCGCCCCGGTTCGCGCCTCGGGGGTGTGTTCTTCCCGGTCACGAGCGTCCAAAAGTTCCCGTACGGCGAGCGGTTCGGCACCGGCAAGGGGATGCGGCTCGTCGCCATCACCGACGGGACCAGCAACACGGTCATGATGAGCGAGGTGCTGGCGAACCACGTCCCGGACACGCGCACTTCTTCGAGCGCGCCCTCGGGTATGAACAGCGACGTGCGCGGCGCGTTCCTGACGCCGATGATGGGCGGCAACTCGTTCACCGGGGCGTTCCCGCCGAACTCGCGCGGCACCGACGTAATGATGGGGTGCCCGGCGAGCGGCGACGTGGCGGCCGTTCCTGCCACCGACACCGCCGGTCGGTTCTGCACCCAAGACCGGAACATCGACGCGACGACCGGCGGGCAGTGGCAAGTGGCAGCCCGAAGCCGGCACAGCGGAGGCGTCAACGCGGCGATGGCCGACGGCAGCGTGCGGTTCTTCCGCGACAGCATCAATCGTGCCAGTTGGTCGGCGCTGAACACCGCGAACGGTGGCGAAGTGGTGTCCAACGACTAACGTCCGATCCGCGGCCCGCGCACGGTGCGCGGGCCGTTCCGTTCACCCACACCCCAATCCCACCAGCCGATGCACACCCGGTTCACCGTCTGTGCCGTCCTGCTCGCGCTCACCGCGTGCGGTTGCGGTTCGTCCCCTTCGGACAGCAAGGCCGGCCTCGACCTCGGCGGCGCCGACGCCACCGCAGTTGCCACGCTCGTCGAAGACATGAACGACGCGAAGGGCAACGCCAAGAAGGTCGCAGCGATGTTCGTGAAGGGGGCCGCGCCCGATGCGAAGAAATTCAATTCCTACGACTTCTACATCGTGGGAAAGCCCACAGTGACCGGCACCGATGCTACGTGTAAAGTGCGCGTCGATGCCGCGAAGGGCACGAAGGGCGAGCAGGACTGGACGTTCGTCAAGGAAGGCGACAAGTGGAAGATCAAGGCCGCGCCGCTGCCGTGACCGAACCCGCACCACAACCGGGCGCGGGCCGCGCGTGGATCGTGTCGCCCGCGTTCGACCTGCTGTTCCTCGCCAACGTCGCGTGGCCGCTCCTGCTGCTGCCCGGCGTCTCGTCGTCCGCGGATACCGCCATCGACTTCTGGCAGGTGTATTTCGTCACGCTGCCGCACCGCTGGGTCACGCTGCTGCTGGTGGCGACCGACCCCGACCGCCGCGGCACCCGCGGGCCGTGGCTCGTGGGAATAGCCGTCCTCGCGGCGCTCGCGGTGGCCGGCGCGTACCTCGGCACCGGGGCTTTCCTGTGCCTCGCGCTCGTCGATTACGTCTGGAACGCGTGGCACTTCGCGTCGCAGCACGCGGGCGTTCTGCGCATCTACGCGCGGAACGTGGGCGGCGGCGTACCGTGGCTCGAACGGTGGGCGCTGCGCGCGTTCGTCACCTACGGCGCACTCCGCGCCGCCGGGTGGCTGACCGGTGCGCTCGAAGCCAACGAAAGCCAACTCGTGGTGCTCCGCGCGCTCGACCTCGCGGTTCTCGTGATCCCGCTCGCGCTGCTCGTCACGAATCTGCCCGGCTTGTCGGCGGCGCGCGCCGGGAAGCTGGCGCACCTCGTCAGCGTGTGCGCGCTGTATAGCGGGTTCGTCTTGTCGCTGTCGTTCGGCTGGGCGCGCGGCATCGTCGCGTTCGCGGCGGCCGGGTCGCTGTTCCACGCGGTGGAATACCTCGCGGTGGTGACGCACTACGCGCGGCGGCGCGAAACCGTGGGCGGCGAAGGCGCGTTCCGCACATTGGCCCGCAACTGGGTGCTGTTCCTCGGCGCGTACGTGCTCGTACTCGGTTCGTTCGGCGCGTGGGCCTCGACGCCCGACAGCGGCCTCTTCGTGATCTGGCAGGGGCTGAATCTGTGGGCGGCGTTCGTCCACTACGCCTACGACGGCATGATTTGGAAACTGCGCCGCCCGGAAACGGCCGCGGCGCTGGGGGTGAACTCGTGACGCGGGCCGACGCGCGGTTCCTGTTCGGGCTGGTGCTGGCGGTCGCGGTGCCGGCCGCGGCGCTGCACGCGCTGGTGCCGGACGACGCGCGCCGCGAAGCGGGCCTCACGGCCGCGCCGT
>JALHNS010000465.1 GCA_022843445.1 Gemmata sp. | reverse complement strand
GTCGGAAGCGTGATCCGCTACCACCAACGGCGGAACGAACAGGCCACGAAGTCGCACAAGAAACGGCGGCATAGATCCGTCATCTAAAGCCGCGCTGTAGTGCTAGGCCCGTCTAGCAGAGCAACGCGCCTATTGGACTCGGGCT
Source organism: Gemmata sp. (assembly GCA_022843445.1). Classification (GTDB taxonomy): domain Bacteria; phylum Planctomycetota; class Planctomycetia; order Gemmatales; family Gemmataceae; genus Gemmata. The sequence goes on along the minus strand of JALHNS010000465.1, from coordinate 5,221 downwards.
CCCACACGCTCACCACACTGGGCTCTCCCCCCCCAGCTTGGGCGACCGCCAACAGTCGGCCGTTCGGACTGTACGCGAGCGTCACGGCGGACCGACCGTTGCGCCGGCCCGACAGAGGACCCGGTAGATTCAGAGTGCCGGTCTGCTGTCCGCTCTCAGTATCGAACAGCCGCACCGTTTCGCTGATCGCCCCAGTGGCAACGGTCCTCCCGTTCGGGCTTATCGCGAAGCGAAGCAAGTTGTCCTTGCTACCAAGAGTGTGGAGCAAACGGCCGGTTGCCGTTTCCCAAACCGCCACTTGGCACGACTGACCGGCCGCAACGACGCGCGTACCGTCGCGGGTGAACGCCAAGTCGTACACGTTCAGCTTCAGCCCCAACAGGGGGCGGATTTCGGCCCCGGTATTTGCGTCCCATAACCGAACGGCGCTATCGGCGCACCCGCCGATTAGATGTCCGTTGGGGCTAAAGGTGGCCGTGTTGTAGTACGTCTGACTCTTCACACGAATGGGAGCCCCCGAGGGTAGCAAATCCCAAACTCGGAGTTCGCCCTCCGGGTTGCGTGTCCGGTTGCTGCCGCCGGAGGCTACGATACGAGCTCCGGTCCGGTCGAATGCAACGGCGAGGACCGGCGCGGTGAACCCGTGAAGGGTGCGTTCCTCCTTGAGAGTGGCGGTTTCCCAGACTTTGACCAAGCGGTCCTCACCACCGGTCGCGAGTCGAGTACCGTCTTGGGAGAACGCGACCGCGTGTGCTACGCCGAGGTGGGCGTCGACCCGTTTCCGAAGGGTTCCTGTTGCGGAATCCCAGATCGCCACCACACCCGGTCGTGTCCCGTACATTGGGGACTCGCGCAGTAAGCGCCCGGAGGCGGATGCAACAGCTCCGCCGTCGGGGCTAAATGCGATCGCGTGCGCCGGCTCTTCGGCGTTGCCCGACCAAATCGCGCTCGGGCTTACGGCTGGTCGCCACAACCGGACCATCCCGTCTTCACCACAAGAAGCGAGCGCCGCGCCGTCTGGGCTGAACGCCACACCCGTGGCTGCCTTCTTGTGGCCGCGGGTTTCCAGCACCGTTGGCCCGCCCGCAACAGCCCGCACGACCACGGATCCGTCAGCTCGTGCCAGCGCGAGGCGTTCGCCGTCAGCGGTCAGCGCGACCGCGCGGATCGCCACTCCGTCCGGCGTGTCGGCACGCACGGCGCCGCTCGGGTAATCCCACACGCGAAGGAACCCGCCGGCGGTCGTTCCGCCGGCGGCGGCGAGCAACCGGCCGTCTCGGCTGAAAGCGACCGAGAGCACGGGCATCCCGGGGACGGTAAAGGTTCGAACCGTCCGCCCGGTGCGGGTGTCGAGGACTGTGACTCGGCCGTCGGTCCCGGCCGCGGCGATAGCCGCTCCGTCCGGTGTGACCGCCAGCGCCGGAAGAGGCCGAGCCGACCGGATTGCGTACTCGTCCCCGCCCACACGGGTCCAAAGGTAGTACCACTCGAATCCCCGGAGGTCGGTTGTCCCCTCGTCCGGGCGGCACCGGTCGAGGAGTTCGACTGCGGCCCGTGTGTTCCCATCGCGAACCGCTCGGTCGGCGAGTGCGAGTCGAGCCGCGTAGAGGTAACGGCGCGCGAGAACTTCTTGCTCCTCAGCCCGGGCGCGCTGAGTGTCCGCCTCCGCCCGTTGGCGGTCGGCCTCGGTCCGCTGCGCGTCCGCCTCGCCCCGCCGGATCTCGGCGTCCCTGTGGGCGGTCACCAGTTCCCAGTTCTTCCGCTCCAACGTACGGGAGTACGCCAGCGCAACGGTTCCCCCGGCAGCGGCGAGCACGGCGACCGCGGACACCACCGCCAGCGCCGCTGCAGCCGGGTTTCGCTGCGCCCACTTGCGCACCCGTACGAGGCGACCGGACCGGCGGGCGAGAACCGGCTCGCCCCGCAGCCACCGGTCGAGGTCGTCCGCCAGCGCCGCGGCCCCGCTGTACCGGCGGTTCGGATCCTTCTCCAAGCACTTCAGGCAGACGGTTTCTAAGTCCGGATCGACGAACTCGCAGACGGCCCTCGGCCGCATTGGTTCCCGCTCCTTTACTTGGTCCAACGTGCTCAGCACGTCCGCACCGTGGAACGGTGGTCGGCCGGTAAGCAGTTCGTACAGCACGGCCCCGACGCCGTACACGTCGGTCTGCGTGGTCACCTCTTTCCCACCGCGGGCCTGCTCCGGTGCCATGTAGCTCGGGGTGCCGAGTACCGCACCGGTGGCGGTCAGGCCGGCCCCGCTGTTCAACCGCCGTGCTAGCCCGAAGTCGGCCACGTGCGGCTCGCCCCCCTCGTCGAGCAGCACGTTGCTCGGTTTCAGGTCGCGGTGCAGAATGCCCCGCTGGTGCGCGTGGTAGACGGCGCGGGCGATCGCCGCCACCAACCGCGCGGCGCGCGCCTGCCGCCCCCGCGCCTCGGTCCGGTTCCGCGCTCCCGATACACCGTACGCTGACGCGCGGGCAGCGAGGCTCCCGCTGAGTAGCGGCATCGTGTAGTATTGCCGCCCGCGGTGGTCGCCGACTTCGAAGATAGGCACAATGTTCGGGTGGTCCAGCGCCGCCACCGCCTCCACCTCTTGGCGGAACCGCCGCGCCTCCTCCTCCGTGGCAAACTCCCCGGCTCGCACCATTTTCAGCGCGACCAGTCGATCAAGAGTCACCTGTCGCGCCTTGTACACCACCCCCATACCGCCGCGCGCGAGTTCGACCAACAGTTCGTAGTCACCGAAGTACCCGACCCGCGTGCCCGGTGCTCCCACGACGGCGCCCGGCCTCCGCCCCCCGTCCGCGGTGACCGTCGCTCCGTCGCCGCCGCCCGAGACCACCCCGGCGAGCCAGTGCGAGTCCAGCTCCGGGAACCGGTCCGCGTACTCGGCGACGGCCGGCGCCTCGCCGTTCTCGCGCCGGTAGAACACGTCGAGTAACACCAGTTCCTTCAGGGTCGCGGCGCGCAGTGCCGCCGGGAGTTCGAACAGGGCGGCGAGGATGTCGGGCTTCCCGCCCCCGCGCCACTTGGCCTCGAACGCGTTGCACGCCTCGTCCACCAGCAGCGCTTGTTCCACGGGCAGCTCGCCCGATTCGGCGATCGACCGCGTGCCGCCGTCACTGCGACTCATGACGCGCCTCCCGCTCCCAGATGCCACGAATCAGCTTCAGCCGCCGCTTCACGGTGGGCGTCGAACACGGGATCCGGGCCGCGATCTGCTCGACCGAGTGCCCGTCCATGCGCAACAGCGCGATGTGCCGCAGGTCCGGGTCGGCGAGGGCCGCCAGCAACCGCTCGCACTCCTCGGCCACCTCCGCGGCCAGCGCCGGATCCGGCTCGCGCCCCAGCGCCGCTTCGAGCACCCCGTCGGCCGCCGCTGCCACGGTCCCGCCGCCCCGCTTGAGCGCGCCCGCGTCGCGCACGTGGTGCGCGGCCTTGCGCAGCGTGAACGCGGCCAGCAGGCGCCACAGGCTGTCGCGGTCGGTCAGGTCCGGGAACCGCCCGGCCTCGGCGTTGCGGCAGAAGCTGTCGAACGCGCTGAGCGCGACGTCCTCTTCGTCGGACGCGCCTCGTGCGGCGGTGCGGAGCCGGGTGCGGGCGAGTCCGACGAGCCGGTGGAAGTACTTTTCCCACAGCGGGCGCGCGGCGGCCGACTCCCCGGCTTGGAGCTGGTGCAGCCAGACGGTAACGGCGTCGGAGGTCATGGGCACGCCGGCGGAGTTGCGAGTCGGGCCGAATTGTAACGCGCCGCCCGTTTCGCGCACAACGAATGTGGCCCCACAGCGGGGAATGCCCGATCGCGCGCGCACGGGATCAGGAAAAAACAAATCGGGAAACCTGATCCGCGCCGCAGGGCGTCGGGCATCACCCTGATAGTCACGGGTCGCCGTCGCGACCGAGTGTGGGTTCGAAGCGAACGGGGAGGGCCGGTGATGCGTGGTACAATCCCGAGTGACGTGGCGAGTCCGGGCCCGAAGGCAGAGGGCTTCTGGAAGCGGTTCTTGGAGTGCCTGCGGAACAGTTTCGGCGGCGTGTGCGTCTGACCGCACCCGAGCGGGACGCGGAGGGGACCCATGAATGCGACAACCGTTCTCGTAGTACCGCGCCCGGAACCCGCCGATGCGACGCTCGTCGCGGAGCTTCTGGAGCGCTACCTGCTGTCGTCCGCGCCCGCGGCGTGGCCGGGGACGGACGGCCTGACCGTCGCAGAAGCGATCGGAGAGCGGTACCGCGCGGAAGCACGGGCCGGGCGCGTCCCCGACTTCGCCGAACTGGTGCGCGGGCACCCCGAACTGGCCGACGCGCTGACGGCGTTCTTCGACGCGGCCGGTCCCGACGACAGGCAACGGTAGCAGACTTGCGAGAGCGCGATCTGTTGAGCTTACCAACACACTCGGCCGCGAAACTCCCTTTGCGAGAGCCTCGGCACCGCTGCCAAGTGTTGCTGCCACACCGGGTGGGTTGCGAGTGATTTCGTGTCAAAGTCTGCCCGAAACAGATCGATTCCGCATTCCGGCGCGGGCGAGTGTGTAAGCCGCGATCCAGCACACGGCTGAAGCCCGGAGGGCTTACCTCTCGGACGCTGTGGTTTTTTGGTTTCGGCGGGGTGGTTCACCTCTTGTTGCCGATGAATGACCGAAAAAACAATAGAAGGAACCCGCCCCGCCCGCGGTGTGACCACTGCGCTTGCGTGTTTCACAGTCTTTCACACATCGCGCACGAAGTTCACATATCCAAGGGTTTCTCGCAACGAATGTTGCCCCGTGCAAAGCAACGCGGTATGCTTCAAACACTGGAAAACGTAGTCGTTCGGAGCGTTTTCGAGGGTTCGGAGTGGGTGCCTGAAAATCGCTAGGTCCCCGGTTCAACCCCGGGACTGCCCACTGGAACGAAACGCTAGGGATCCGAAGTCGCGCCACGCGGGCTGGGTGACGCACCCGTGCGGCGCGCCCGACAATCACTTGCTCACGGTCTGGACCGGGATGATGCCGGCCAACCAGGGGCGCATCATGGACGACCCGCGCTCGAAGCACCTCCCTGAGGGCACGCCGTTCGGCCCGGTCGGCACGTTGAGCCTGTACAAGCGCGAGAGCTTCCCGTTCGGCGCGGTGGCGCCCGGCAGCGTGACCGCGACCGGTTCGCCGTACGCGGTGTTCGCGGGGAGCATTCTGCCGCCGCCGGAAGCGGTGAAGAGCGGCAAGGTCGCGCCCCTGAC
>JALHNS010000464.1 GCA_022843445.1 Gemmata sp. | reverse complement strand
TGTACCCGCGGTTGAAGTTACTGCCGTAGTTGTTGCCGTAGAAGCCGTAGCCGTAGTAACTGCTGCCGTAGCCGTACGCGCCGCTGTTGTACCCGCCCGCGTAGATCACGGTGCCGGAGCTGGACGCCGGGCTGTAGCCGCTGGTCACCACCCTGCCGAAGTAACTCGGCGTCGCGTAACTGTATGCGGGATAACTGTACGTCTGGTAACTGTATGTGGGGTAGCTGTATGTCTGGGTCGAGTATGTGTTTCCCCCGCGGCGGAAGAGGTACTGAGCGTCGGCGAACCCCGCGGAACAGAGCAGGCACGCTGCGGTTGTAGCCGTAAGCAAGAGCGCCTTCATAGTGAATCCTCCGTGCCCAAGAACTGGAACGATGTCCGGTCGGCGGATCGAGGTGTTTCGTCACAGGGGCACATGTGAATGGTACGGCACACTGGCGCGCCCCGCGCGTCGGGCACTTCCCGCTCTGAGCGTCGGGAATCGCCCGACGCCGGCTGCGGTTGGTCGAATCGGCTTGTTGTTTCACGCGGAACATCGGGGCGGGCGGTGACGGAGGTGGCCGGCGCACTGGTGCGGCTCCGTGTAGACCTGAGCGCCCTTCCCGTACGAAAAACGTTATCCACAGCAATGTCGGCGGGCGAACATGGGCTGCGAACACGCGAGCTACAAGCGGTTGTCATCGGATGTCGAGCGTGATCCAAGCGCGAGTGAAGCGGTTCTGCCAGATGCGCGAGCGCGGCGAAGTGACGATAACAGCGCGACGACGAACCAGCGCGTCCGAGCGCGGTTCACCCAATCGGTGAAGGCGTGATCTTTGGCAACTCGATGTGATCAGACGAAGGCAACCGGCGCTCAGGCCGAGTCACGGTAGTAGTGCTTGAGCGCGCCACCGATGCGCTCGCGGCACTTCACCGCGCCCGACGGGAACGGAAGGAGCGCCGGTTCGCCGGCGTCCGCGCGTTCGGCCTCAGGTAGTGGCACGTTGCCGCGCGACTGGTGCGGGCGCTCGGCGTTGCGGGTGTTAGCTCGCTGCTCGCGCCTCGAATGTCGCGCGCGGAAGTTCGAAATCGTTTCTGTTCGGGGGGCTGACTTCCCGAATCGAACTTTCGGGTACCCACGAGTTAACCGAGACGGGCCGGGGGCTGTGGCTCCCGGCCCGCTTCCATTTCGCCCTGAAATCTACAGCGTTTCGCGCACGTCGCGGCCCGCGTCGGTATCTCTCGGTTGGAACTGAGATTCTCGGAGTGCGACCGGGATACCCCCTGCTCCGACCCCTTCGCGCCTCAAAGTCGGCCAAAACTCGCGCGCTCAGGAGCAGACGCCCGGCGGGTTGACAGCCTACCTGTTGAGGAGCGTGGCGATCGGACGTCCGAATCAGGTGTGGAGCGCGGACATTACATACATTCCGATGCCGTCGGGATTCGTGTACCCGGCGGCAACGATCGACTGGTTCAGCCGGTTCGTGGTGGCTTGGAAGCTGTCCAACGCACTCGATGGGTCGTTCTGTCAGGAGATGCTGGCGGAGCCGCTTGGGCGGGGCACGCCGGAGGTGTTCAACACGGACCGGGGCGTGCAGTTCACGGCCCGCGCGTGGACGAGCCGATTGGAGGACGCGGGTGTGGCCGTGAGCATGGATGGGAAAGGTCGGTGCCCGGATAACATCTTCGTCGAACGCCTGTGGCGCAGCGTGACGTACGAGTACGCATACCCGTGCGGCCCTGCGACGGTGCTGGAGTTGGAGAGCGGATTGCGGGACTACTTCGGGTTCTACAACGACCGACGGATTCACCAGTCGCTGGATTACCGAACGCCCGCCGAGGTGCATCGGCCAGAAAGCCGAAGCCCCCCCCTCGGAGAAGCAAGAACCACGAGCGTCTGCTCAAGGGCGAACCCACTTCGCGGTATGCCCGACTTTGGTCTAGACAATGGGGTCCACCATAACCGTCGCCGGTTCCCACTTCTCGTCACGGAGGAGATTGCAGCGGCGCCTCCACGGTCCGAGAACCTTCAGGGCCGTGGCCTCGACCTCGGCGTCCGAGACCAGGCGCCTCTCTTCGGCGAACGGCCTGGTCACCGCCGGCCGCTCGGCCATCGCCCCTGCGTGCCGGGGCACCTTCTCGATCTTGAACGTCACGTCGGCCGGGGTCGTCGAGGATACACCCCGCTCCTAGAGATGAAGATCTCGGTTAGACCCTCGACGGGTCGTCTGGAACGGTCTCCGGGAACTTCGCGGCCGACTGGACGCTTAGTTCGGTAGCGCCTTCGGGATCCGCCGAGGCACGAAGCATTTTACCAAATGTACTTAGAAACGACGAATGGTAGCACTCACGTCGATGAACGGTAGTGTTCACCCGGGCACTGAAGAGCTATTCTAAATAGCTCTCTACCCTTCTGTAAAGGGAAATCGCAAAGGGTCCCCACCTTGAGGGTGGGGCCCCCTTTGCTTTCTTCCACTGCGTTACAGAGGAGAAATAGGTGTGCCCGCGCCGACCCGACGGGTCTCGGGACGGTCGGCCCGCAAACTAGAAGGTCGGCCCAGTGCTTGTTGACGATCGTCGTCACCCCTTCGTCCTCGACGGGCCTCTGGTTCTGAGGTCGAGGTCTTGGGTCCGCCCGAAGAGACGGCGCTGCTGTGGTGATCCACGTCCGCCTCAGTCGCAAGCGGCTGGAGACCGTGGTCACATCCCCGTGCGCGGACCCGATCTCTTCGCCGTCGACGAGCAGTGGACCGGAGTCACCTCTGCCCGCGATGAACCCGAACAGCGGGTGAAGGTCTGCCGGACTGACTCCGTCGGTTAACCTGCCGAGCGCGTGGTTCGGTGTCCGCGTGGGTCCCGCTTCGAAAGGCATGGGCGGCCGACAATCCGCACCCACCGCTGCCGTCACCCCGAGGCAGTGATGCGTTCCGCGTCGGCGCACAATCCGAGTGGAGGCGCCTCAACAATCGCAGGGCGGGGCCGTCCGGGGTGCCGTGAGCCCTCCGTTGCGCGTGAGCCCGGAAGCCTTGGTCAAGTGAAGCGGACGCTCCCGAGTTGCGGCACACTCCTCGGCCACGGCGACCCGCGACCAGCTCCCCAGCCACCCGCGGTTCCGGGGCGAGGGAATCCAGTCGAGCCGGCGGTCGCGTGTGGCGTGGCCCCTTGCGGGGACGCGAGCGTGGAGCCGTTGCTGAAACCTCGCATCGAACGGGACGGACAATCGAACCGTCAATTCTGCTTGGTCCTGCCAGTTCCCGCCGCGGTGCTCGTAGTCTCGAAACACGTCTTGTGAAGGCTTAGCCAGAAGCCGTCCGGTCGGGACGTGGAAGCACACATACACCGAATCGGGCTGCATCAGCAGGTAGTTGAGGTTCTTGCGAGCGACCTGAACAGCGACGGAACCAACGGCACTGGCAGCGCTCTCGATTCCCTTGAGCTGAACGTGAACCCAGAGGTTCGTCACCGAACCGTTCCCCCGGGCCTCAAGGGTGATGTCGATCCCGTAATCGTGCTTATCCTTCTGCTGAACTAAAAACAGCTTCTCCGCGTCAATCGCGTTGACCAAAGCCACTTCGGCGAGACCGCCGATGTCGTGGTTGCTGTGACGCTCGGGAAAGTCGTTGATACTGCCCACATGCACATCCAGGGTCGTGGCGGATCGGCACCGGCGGCTGGCTCGCTAACTTCGGTGCGCGTTTGAGAATTGTACCGCTGGCCACTGATCCGTGTTTAGAGGGCACTAACCGCAATATGGATTCAACAGAGCCTGCCCGTGTGACACCCGCATTGCGGGGATCGGGCGGTTGAGATTCCGCACTCCCCGCGCCGCCAGTGCCCCGCGGTCTCGGCGCGGCCCGCGTCGGCGGAGTAGAGTTGAGGCGCCTCGACAGTCAGGCGGCGGGGCGTGCGGGACGGCTGGGGCCCGGTCGAATGCCCCCCCCCCCTGCGTCGCGGTCGGGGCGCGCAACGGATAAAGAAAAGCGGCCGGGACCCGCCCTTCGGCGGTCCGGCCACTGTGCCTGCTGGCGCTCGTTCGATCACGAACAGGCGGGGGCCCGGTAGTGCGGTCGGACGTACTCGAACCTCCCTCGAACGCGACCAGTGCCGCGAACTACCGGCCCTTCAGTTCCGGGTACATGCGGGCCAGTTCCTCCTTGAACCCGGCCCGAAACCCCGCGTTCCAGTCGGCCGAAGCGTCCGGGTTGATCGGGATCAGGTCGAGCATCTTCGCGACGTTCATCCCGGCGCGGATGAACGGCCCCTTCATGTTCGTTTCCCGCACGTGTTGAACACCGGCCTTGCGGCCCAGTTCGTACTGGCTGAACTCGGACCGGAACAGGTAGGCCCCACCGACGAGTACGACCGCGGCAACGGCCCAAGCCTTCCACTGGGACGGAGCCGCAACCGGCCGCGCCGCCGTGCCCTCCCCCCGAACGGTCTCGGTGACCTTTCGGGGCACGTACACGAACGTCCCGTTCTGCTGCCAGTCCCGGGGCGATCGGTTGCGCAGCGTCTCCTCCGTGTAGGAGTCCAGAGAGTCCCAGGCGTAGGGGCAGGCTCGGACGTGCTCGCGAATTCGACCGTCCCGCGCTTCGGCGCGAGCCCGCCACAACCGCTTGGTCGCATAGGACGCGAGGCTGTACCCCACGGCCCCGCAAAACACGCCGACCACCCAGCCGCCTTGGAACGGAACAGCAAACTGCTGGACCGCAAAGCACGCCACGGCGGCGACCCAGCCCCAGAACCCCCTCACCTCCAGCCAGTGACGGTGAACCCGCTCCATCTTCGAGACCGTATGCGCCGTCGGGTACGCCTCGGTGAGCGGCCGCCCGCACCCGCGGCACGTGAAGTTCGGGTGTTCCGGAAAGTGACACGGAAGGCCGAGCAGGTTGAACGTCCCGCACTGCTCGCACTTGCCGCCGTCGCAGTTCCCGTCCAGTTGGTCCTGTTTCGGCTGCCGCTCCCCGCAGTGCGGGCACGCCACGGCCTCGTCGGAGACCGCCTTCGCGCACTTGGCGCACGGGACGAACGTGCCGTTGCCGCCCGGGCGCGGGGGCAACGGCGGGGGCGACGGGAACAGCCCCGGCACGGTCGTCGCGGGGCCCCACGCGGTTCCGCCCTCCGGGCACACCAAGTCCTCCCGGCTGACGGAACCGGCGGCCGCCATCCGCTTCAGCTCGGCGAGGTCGAACGGCCCGAGGGCCGCCTCGCCCCGCAGCACGTACCACTTCGTCGCTTCGGCCATGTGTCACCTCGGGTCCGGGAATCAACTTCCCATTTTGGGAAATCGTACTTCCCAATTTAGGGTGCCGCCATCGACATCAGGTGGCGGGTGGAAAAAAGCCAACACACGAGCGCGTACGCGCGGCTGACCGCGGCCCTGCGCGG
>JALHNS010000463.1 GCA_022843445.1 Gemmata sp. | reverse complement strand
CGCCGGGCGCTCTGTCACGAACGCCACGCGGAACGCGCGCGCCCCGGTCGGAAGCGGCGCGGGAGCGGTCGCGGTGCTCAATCGGTCCCCCTCTCGGTGCGGCCAATCCGCTCGGCGATGTCGTCGGCCGCGTACTCGGCCGAATCGAGCACGCCGTTCAGCGTCGAGTCGAACAGGTAATCGCCGACGAAGTACAAGTTCGGGTGCTCGGTCGGTTCGGGGCGGTGCGCGCGATCCAGCGCCCGCGGTACCGCGCCGCCGGGCAGCGCGCTCACCGCGCCCGCCCACCGGTGAACGTGCGCCTCCAGCACCCGCGCACCGTTCGGAGCGAGCGCCGGCGGCAGCGCGTTCAGAACCTCTTCGACCAACTCGGCGTCACCCTTTTCGCACAGGTCCAGCGCCGCCTTGCCGCCGAGCAGCCAGCCGAGCGCGCAGTGCGACGCGCCCGGTTCGCGCGACGATTCGTCGTACAAACAGCAGCCGCCGAAGGCGTCCAGCATGCAGTACGAGTCGTCCCACGCGCCGCGCCAGAACGGCCGGTCGAACAGAACCGTCACGCGCAGGTAGTGCGCCGGGTGGTCGTGGTGGTCGTGGTGCGCGCGAACGGCGGCGGACAGCCGCGCGCCTTCGAACGCGATACCCGGCAGGTACGAGTTCGGCAGCGCGATCACGACGAAATCGAACGCGCGCGTGGTCGCGCCGCCGGCGTGCACCGCGGTCACTTCCATCGCGCCGGTTGAGGCGCGCGCGACGCGCGACACGCGGTGTTCGGTGCGCACTTCGGCTCGCGTGCGCGCGGCGAGTTCGTGAACCAACCGCTCGTTCCCGCCGCAGATGCTGTAGAGTTGCATGTACGCGGGCGCGTTCATCACGTAGTTGTGCAAGCCGTAAGTCGCGCTCGTGCGCTCCGGTTCGGTAGCCAAATCGCTGTGAATCAGGGCTTCGAGGTAGCGCCGCGCGCACGGGTCGGTCACGCGGCTCAGTACCTCGCAGAAACTCGCTTGCGGTGCGCCGCGACCGGTGCCGTCGTCGGACAGATAGAACTCGCGGGGGCTGATGCGGTCGCGCGCCCAGCGGTCGAACTCGTTCACCTGCTCGCGGGCCGCGGGGCCGAGGTGCGCGCGGACGTCGTCGAGGTTCGAGAGCACGCGGTCGCGCACCACGACCGCGGAGCCGCGCATGGGCACGGTGGGCAGCCCCAACTCGGCGACGAGTTCGCGGAGCGCGTCTTCGCCGGTGGCGGAGTAGTCGTACAGTTCCGCGGCCCCCGCCTCGTAGTGCGCCGCGGCGCGCGCGAACCGCTTGGTCACGATTTTGCCGCCGAGGCGCGGGGACGCCTCGAAAATCGTGGTGCGGAACGGCACCCCGGCGCGCCGCTGGAGGTGGTACGCGGTGAACAGGCCGCCCGGCCCGCCGCCGACGATTCCGATTGTGGGCGCGTGGGGCGAGTGCATTGAGATACAAACGGCCGCGGGCGCGATGAAAAGACGCCCGGCGGCGCGAAGTGGCGAACCTATGGGCCGACCGGCGCGTCAGTGAGGGGGCGGGCTTGAACCCGCGCGGTCGCGGTTCTACTGTAACTGCGGTCGGTTAGCGCTCGCGTAGCTCAGTGGTAGAGCAGCGGTTTTGTAAACCGCTGGTCGTGGGTTCAACTCCCTCCGCGAGCTTTTCGTTCGGTGCCCGGCTTGCTAGAACAGCACGACACAGACGGTGTGCGGGTAGGTGGCAGAGCGGTCAATTGCACCAGACTGTAAATCTGGCCTCTTCGGAGTTCGGGGGTTCGAATCCCTCCCTACCCAGTTCAGTTCAAAGTTGGAAATGAAAAGTGCAAAATGGAAGCGGCTTGTCGTTCTCTTGCACTCCCCATTTTTCCCTTTTCATTTTTCACTTTGAACTGGTTCCCGCGGGTGTAGCTCAGTGGTAGAGCTCTTGCCTTCCAAGCAAGATGTCGTGGGTTCAAATCCCATCGCCCGCTCTGGCCGAGTTCGAGACGGGGTCGGGACGAGGTCGGGACGGACGAAACGGGATCGCGGTACACCAGTCGCGCCCGCGGCGGAAGGAAAAAGTTCAAGGAAATGACCGGCCGGTGATGGCCACCCCTTCACTTTCGCGGCAATCCTTTTATCCTTTCTCCTTCGGCAAGCCGCTGCTGTAGCTCAGTTGGTAGAGCACCTCCTTGGTAAGGAGGAGGTCATGGGTTCAAGTCCCATCAGCAGCTCTGAAGTGTGTCGAGCGTGTGGCGGTCGGACGGCGCGGGCGACGCCCGTGGCACTACCGATCCGGCCCGTAACCTGATCCCGATGGGGTGCCGGCGCGGGCGAACCGCGGGCGCGCCTCACATTCACCCGGAGTTCCGCAGAGGAGCGTTCAGCGATGGCAAAGGGCAACTTCGAGCGCACGAAGCCGCACGTCAACGTCGGCACCATCGGGCACATTGACCACGGTAAGACGACCACCACCGCGGCCATCATGGCCCGCAACGCGCACCTGAACAAGCTGAAGGAGTTCAAGACCTACGCCGAAATCGCGAAGGGCGGCATCGTCCGCGACGCGAACAAGACGGTGACCATCGCCGTGTCGCACGTCGAGTACGAGTCGAACGACCGCACCCCGGCCAGCGCCGCCGACCTGCCCTTCAAAGACCTGCTCGACTACCCGGGTCTCGACAAGTGCTTCGGCCAGCCGATCAAGGGCCGCCACTACGCCCACATCGACTGCCCCGGCCACGCCGACTACATCAAGAACATGATCACCGGTGCGGCCCAGATGGACGCCGCCATTCTGGTGGTCGCCGCCGACGACGGCCCGATGCCGCAGACCCGCGAGCACATCCTGCTCGCCAAGCAGGTCGGCGTGCCGCGCATCGTCGTGTATATGAACAAGTGTGACAAGGCCGACCCGGAACTGATCCCGCTCGTCGTGATGGAGTTGCGCGACCTGCTCAACAAGTACGACTTCCCGGGCGACGACATCCCGATCGTGTTCGGTCGCTCGAAGGAAGCCCTCGAAAATCCGACCACCGACAACCAAGGGTCGCTCTCGATCGACGCCCTCATGTTCGCGCTGGACACCTTCGTGCCGCTGCCGCAGCGCGAAGAGGACAAGCCGTTCCTGATGTCGATCGAAGACGTGTTTTCGATCAAGGGCCGCGGTACCGTCGCCACCGGGCGCGTCGAGCGCGGCACCGCGAAGGTGGGCGACGAAGTCGAAATCATCGGCCTCCGCAAGGACAGCGTCAAGACGGTGCTCACCGGCATCGAAATGTTCCAGAAGACGCTCGACAAGGCCATCGCCGGCGACAACGTGGGCGCGCTGCTCCGCGGCATCGAGCGCGACGGCATCGAGCGCGGCCAAGTGCTCGCGAAGCCGGGCAGCATCACCCCGCACACGAAGTTCGAAGCCAACGTGTACGTGCTGTCGAAGGAAGAAGGCGGCCGCCACACCCCGTTCTTCAGCGGGTATAAGCCGCAGTTCTACTTCCGCACCACGGATGTGACCGGCAGCGTGACGCTGCCCGCGGGCGTCGAAATGTGTATGCCCGGCGACAACGTGAAGGTCACGGTCGAGTTGATGGAAGGCATGCCGGTCGCCATGGACGAGGGCCTGCGGTTCGCGATCCGCGAGGGCGGCCGCACCGTCGGCTCGGGCGTCGTGACGAAGATCATCGCCTGACAAGTAGCTGTTGGCCGTTAGCCGTTAGCTGTTAGCCAGAATGGGCGAGATCGGGCGGCCCGCTCGTCCCCTTCTGGCTAAGGGCCAACGGCGAAGGGCTAACAGCTCCTACGAGCGTAGCTCAACGGTAGAGCAACGGTTTCCAAAACCGTCGGTTGGGGGTTCAAATCCCTCCGCTCGTGCTCCCGTATCGAACGAACCGTTGCTCGCGCCGGCGCCCGTTGGTCGGCGGCGCGGCGCACGCAGCCCCAGAGCCAGCCGCGCGGCCGCCGAATCGGGAACGCCCGGTTCCGCGGCCGATTCGCTCATTCCCGCTCGCGCCGAGCGCGGACCGAACACGGACAGACCGGACCGACAGAAGGGGACGGAGCATGGCCACCGCCGTTGAACCCAGTTCCGCGCCCGCCGCGCCGAGCAAGCCCGCCGGGCTGGCGCTCCTCAGTGCGCTCGGCGGCGCGTACATTCTCGCGGCGCTGGCGGTCGCGTTCTACGCGGTCCCGGCGCTGTGGCTCGACTTCGTCGGCCCGCTCAACCTGTACACCCTCGGTGCGCAGGTGCTGGCCCTCACCGGGCTGTGCTGGTTCGGCGGCAAGTTGGCCGCCGACGCGCCCGCCGGCACCCGCGGCGGCGGGTTCTTCTTCGTGTGTTGGGCGCTCACCATCTTCTTCTGCGCTCGCGCCGTCGCGCTGAACTTCGAGGGCACCGGCGGGCAGATCGTCGCCGCGGCGTTCGCCCTGCTGCTCGCGTACTTCGCCACGAAGTTCTTCACCGGGCGCACCGGGGCCGACTGGAGCACCGGGTTGGAGAGGGCCGGGTGGTTCTCAGTCGCCCTGTACAAGCCGTCGCTGGGCCGGTGGGTGCGCCGCATCACCATCATCGGCGTGCTGCTCGTCGGCGTCAGCGGGGCGATCTCGCTCTCGGCGTCCGGCGTGGTGCCCGAGACGTGGGTCCTCGCGCTGCCGTTCGGCCTCGGTTCGGTCCCCGTGTTGCAGCAGGCGAGCGACCTCGTGCCGCTGCTCATCGGGCTCGCCGCGTTCTGGGTCGCGTTCCGGGCGGTGAACGTGCCCAGTTTCGCCGAGTTCCTCATCGCCACCGAAGCCGAAATGAACAAGGTGTCGTGGACGCCGCGCAAGCGACTGTTCCAAGACACGATCGTGGTACTCGTCACCACGATCATCATGACGCTGTTCCTGCTCGCGGTCGATCTGTTCTGGGGCTGGCTGCTCAGCCTGCCGCGGGTCGGCGTGTTGCCCCCGCCGGCCGCGGCGAAGGGCAAGAACGACGCCGGCGGCCGCGAACAGAAGTGGTAACGCGACACACGAGAGGGCCGCGAGGGCGCACCCCATGAGCGACGAAACCGAACCGCCGACCGCTGCGACCGCCGAAACTCCGTCCGCCGCCCCCGAAGTGCCGGCGACCGAAGCCGCCGCGCCGGTCGCCGAAGTGCCGTCGGCCGAAGGCGCGCCCGCGAGCGCGGAACCGCCCGTCGAAGTCGTCTCGGAGCCGGAACCGGTCGCCGAAGTTGCCGCGCCGGAACTGGTCACCGAAGTGCCCGCCGAGCCCGCGCCGGAACCGGCCGCCGAGCCTGCGTTCGAGGCGAGCGGCGCCAGCGAACCGCCCGCGGAACCCGCGACCGAGGCGAAGCCCAAGCGCAAGCGCGCCCCGAAGGCGAAGGGCGAGCCGGAGCCGGTGCCCGCGGCCGTTGCGG
>JALHNS010000462.1 GCA_022843445.1 Gemmata sp. | reverse complement strand
ACTCGCCCTCACCGCCCTGCCCTCCCGCGCCGCCCCGCGCGCGCCGGTGCCCCCCGCGCCGCCCGCCGACGAGGTGCCCGCCACGCTCGCCGACGTCAACGCGCGCCTGCTGCTGAACCGCAAGGTGCTGCGCGACATCAAGTGCGACATCGACCAACTGGACAAGATCATGGACGCGGTCGAAGCCGCCGAGCGCAAGAGCCAAGAGTTCCTGAACGGGCTGTTCGGGGCGATCGGGCCGAACGGCGACCCGATGGCGCTGGAGAAGCTGTTCAAGGACGCGCAAGAGCGCGCCGATAAGACCTTCCGCAAGGCGGCCGGCGACGTGATCAAGGAGCACCTCACCCCCGCGCAGCGCAAGCGGCTCGCGCAAATCGACCTGCAAGCCCGCGGCTACGCGGCGCTGGGCACGCCCGCGGTGGTCAAGGCGCTGCAGATCACCGACGAGCAGAAGAAGAGGCTCGCGGAGAGCGCCGAGAAAGTGGCCGAGGAGATGAAGGAGGCGCTGAACCCGCAGCCCAACGGCGGGGTGATCGTCAACTTCGACCCGGAAAAGGCGCTCCGCAAGGCCCAAGAGGGCGCGAACAAGCGCGCGCTGGACATCCTGACCGACGAGCAGAAGAAGGCGTGGAAGGAGATGACCGGCGCGCCGGTGAAGTTCGAACTGCCGCTGCAAAGCGACGGCCCGTTCGGTGTCGGGTTCGGGTTCGGCGGCGGCTTCGCGCTGCCCGCGATCCCGGTTCCGCCCCCGCCGGTGCAAGTGGAGAAGCCCAACGGCTGACGCGCGCTCCGCGGCGCATTCGTGCAGCAGAAGGCGCGCGCTCACGTGGCGCTCCCGCGCAGCACGCACGCGTGCGCGTCCACCTCGGCGCGCTCGGCGACCGGCGCGTGCCGCAGTTCGCGCAGCGCGTCGTGCGAAACGGCCAGCCCGCTCAGCACGAGTTTGCGGAACCGCCCGCGCCCGGGCCACGCGGCCAACCGCCACACCGCCGCGTCGCCGTCCGGGAGCGCGTATGAGTTGGGGGCGCGGTTCGCGTACACTTCCAACTCGAACAGCGGCTCGCGGGCCAGCGCCGCGCCTTCGATCTCCGACACTTCGCCGCTCGTCAGGCGCGCCCATTCGACGAACCCGCGGCGGAACAGCACCCGCGTCGGTTCCGCCGTGAACGGCGCGACCCACGCGGGCCGGTGCGCCGCGATCAGCGTGCGGAACCGCACCAGCAGGTCGCGGTAGTGCGCGGTGCGGCGCTCGGAGTACGGCCGCCACTCCAGTTCGACGCTCGCGCGAATGAACTCGGCGCGCGGGGAGTCGCCGTGCTCGTCGAGCCAGTCGGCGTAGATCAGGCGCGGCGCGTCCTGCTCCGGGAACTCCAGTACCGCGGCGAGGAGCGCGAGTTGGTCGCTCATGCGCTTATGGTACCAGCGCGCGGGCCCAACGGAGGTACTCGTTCGGCCCTTACAGGTTGTCCGCGTCGAACGGTTCGCGGTCGTTGCGCGCGCACACACGCGCCCACGTGGCGCCGCTCACGCCGTACCGCACGAACCGCACCGACCCGTCGCAGAAGGTCACGTTGAAGCCGCCCGCGTGCGCCGAGCCGAACACCGTGTTCGCGGGCGTCGGGCCGGGCGCGCCGGCGAAGTCCGGGGCCGGCGGCCCGCCCGTGCGGTACACGTCGTAGTCGTCGTTCCACCCCGGCACGCAGTACGCCTCGTTGTCGTCGATCGCGGTGCCGAGCGCGGCGCGGTTCAGCCGCTTTTCGCCCAAGAGCGCCGTGGAGCTGGTGCCGTCGGTCACGTCCGTCAGGCGGATCGCGCCCAGCGGCGTCATCATGAGCGCGCCGTTGGCCCCGGTGGGCACGGTGCCGGCGTTGGCGGCGTAGTCGGTGAGCGCCGTGCCGTTGTACAGGTGCGGCGCGCGGCGCGCCGGGCAGTAGTACACCGGCACCGGGGTGCGGCACACCACCGCCGGGTCGGTGCTCGCGTGCAGCGCGCTCTGTTCGAGGTACGGCAAAATGTGGTACGCCCAGCTCCAGCTCGCGAGCCGGTCCAGCGCGCTCGCCGCGTTCGGGTCGGCTTGGGCGGGCCGGTGCGCCGGGTAGTTGTGCGTGCCGCCCAGCGGGAACCGGCCGAGCGCGTCGTGGTGGCTGTGAACCGCCAGCCCCATCTGCTTCAGGTGGTTCGCGCACCGCAAGCGGGCCGCCGCGTCGCGCACCTTCTGCACGGCGGGCAGCAGCAGCCCGATCAAGATCGCAATAATGGCGATCACGACGAGTAGTTCGATAAGAGTGAACGCCGCGCGGCGCACCCGGGCGACCATGTGAGCACCTTCCCGCCGAACGCGAACGGGACGCGCGTACCCCGGCGGTGAGGGCGAGCGCTGCGTTTCAAAACACTCGAACGAGAGAGACGAGTTGGAGAGGGTGACACCGATTTAGCCGCGCCCGACGGTGCGCGTCAAGGAAAAAATGAGCCGATCGTGAGAAGGTGCGCGGCACACTCTTCGGCCCAACGCGGCACCGCGCTCCGCGTCACTCTTCGCCGAGCGAATGGAAGGGGGCGGCGCGGAGCGGCGCACCACGGTACGGCCGCGCGCCTAAGATGGCGGTATGCCGATCTTCCTCGTTCTCGCCCTCGTTGCCGCGTGCCTGCCGGTTCGGTGGGCGGAGGCGTCGCTCGGGTTCGAGCCGCCGCTCGCGGTCGCGCTCACCGGCGGCGCGGTGGCGCTGGTGCTGTCGTTCGCGCTCGCGCTGCGGCGGTTCGTGGTGCGCACCGTGTGCGCCGACCCGTCCCGCCGGTTCGAGGTGGCGCGGCACTACGGCACGTGGCGGCGGCGGCTGTTCTTCGTGAACCTCGGCACCGCGGCCGCGTGCGTGACGGCGCTGGGCTGGGGCGCGGCGGTACAGTCCGAAGTGTACGTGACCGCGGACGGGCAGTTGGTGCTCGCGCCGTTCGCGGAGCTGCTGGTGCCGCTGCCGTACTTCGCGATTCTGCTGGGGTGCTGGCTCATTTACTTCGGCGCCGAGCGCGCGCTGCACGCGGCCCAACACCCCGGCCGGCCGTTCTGGAGCCGCGGCGGGTACGTGCTGTACAACGCGCGCCAGTTCGCGCTGCTGGTGCTGCTGCCGGTGCTGCTCGTGACCGGGCAGCAGACGCTCGGCCGGTTCGCCCCGGAGGCCGCGCAGTCGGACGCCTTCCGCGCCGCGATGCTGTGCGCCGGGCCGCTGCTGGTGCTGGTGCTCCCGCTGCTGATGAAACCGGTGCTGGGGCTGAAGCCGCTGCAGCCCGGCCCCGCCCGCGCCCGGCTCGAAGCGCTGGCGCGGCGGCTGCACTTCCGCTGCACGGACTTCCTCGTCTGGCACACGAACGGCGGGGCGGTGAACGCGCTGATCGCGGGCCTCGTCCCGCGCGCGCGGTACGTGGTGTTCACCGACCGGTTGCTCGAAGAGCTACCGCCGGACGAACTGGACGCGGTGCTCGGGCACGAGATCGGCCACGCGAAGCACATGCACATCTGGCTGTACGCGCTGTTCCTGCTGCTGAGCCTGAGCACGATCGCGGCGCTGGTGCTGTTCCTCGGGCAGCGGTTGGACGCGGCCGAAGCGCCGGAGTGGGTGCGGGTGCGCGACACGCTGGTAGGGTTCGAATCGTGGCTGGTGCTGCCGCCGGTGGCGCTCACGGGCGCGTACCTGTTCGTCGTGTTCGGGGCGCTGTCGCGGCGGTGCGAGCGCCAAGCCGACGTGTACGGGTGCAAGGCGGTGTCGTGCGCGAACGCCCGTTGCACCGGCCACGACGCAACCACGGTGTTCCCCGACGGCGCGCGGTGCCTGTGCCCGACGGGGGTGCGCACCTTCGCGCGGGCGCTGGACCGCGTGAGCGGCCCGCAAGACGCCGGGCCGCGCGGTTCGGCGCCGGGGCGCGCGTGGCGCGCCTTCGTGGAGTGGGTGAAGCACTGGTCGCACGGCCCGATCCCGAAGCGGATCGACTACCTGATGGGCCTGATCGACCGCCCGGCGGACGAGCGCCGGTTCCAGCGCCGCGCGTTCGCGTTCAAGTGCGCGCTGGTGCTGGGCCTCCTGAGCGCGCTGGTGCTGCTCGGCACGCAAGTCGGGTGGCGCACCCTGCTCGACGCGCTGTAGCGCGGGCGGCCGGCGGTGCGGGCGCTCCCGCGCGGCGCCCGGGAAAGCTCCGGGCTCACCGGGCGGACGTAATTGAGGCAGAAAGCGACAAAACCCCCGAACAGTTCGGGGGTTTTGAAGTGGAGCGAAGGAGAGTCGAACTCCCGACCTCTTCGTTGCGAACGAAGCGCTCTACCAACTGAGCTATCGCCCCGAGACTGGTGAGACACGCGGCCGGGGCCGCGGGTTCACTCACACATCTTAAAGCGCCCGCGCACGCCGGCAAGGGGAACTTTCGCACCACCCGGCACTCCCCGTATCATCACCTTCCCGCGCCGAGGAGCTTCCCGTGACCGTTACCGATTCCGTCGCCGACGTCGCCACGCCCACCGGGCCGATGCGCACCTACTTCTACGCGCCGCACGATACGCACCGCGCCGAACCGCGGCCCGGGCTCGTGCTGTACTCCGAAATCTTCCAGCAGACGCCGCCCGTGCGCCGGCTCGCGGTCACGTTCGCCAGTCTCGGGTACCTCGTCGCGGTGCCGGAGGTGTACCACGCCCACGAGCCGCCCGGCTGCGTCCTCGGGTACGACGACGCCGGCAAGACCCGCGGCAACGCGCTGAAGACCGTCGTCAGCATCGCCGAATTCGACCAAGACGCCCGCGCGGTGATCGACGCGCTACTCGCGCACCCGAAGTGTAACGGGCGCGTCGGCGCGGTCGGCATCTGCCTCGGCGGGCACCTCGCGTTCCGCGCGGCGCTGCTGCCCGAAGTGCGCGCGACCGCGTGCTTCTACCCCACCGACATTCACAGCGGCACGCTGGGCAAGGGCGGCAGCGATTCGCTCACGCGCGCGAAAGACGTGCGCGGCGAGTTGCTCATGGTGTGGGGCCGGCAGGACCCGCACATCCCCGCGGCCGGGCGCCGCGCGATCTACGACGCGCTCGACGCGGCCGGCGTGCGGTTCACGTGGCACGAGTTCAACGCGGCCCACGCGTTCCTGCGCGACGAGGGCGACCGCTACGACCCCGCGGCGGCCCGGCTCGCGCTCGGGTTGGCGGCCGATTTGTTCGCGCGGAAGCTGTGAGTGCGGGGCGGTTCCGACGAGCCGGGAGCGGCCTCACTCCTTCGGCTCGTCGGGCCTGTTGCCCTTGAGCAGCTTCGCGAGGGCGAAGCCGAAACCCATCGTGCCCACGGCGCTGCCGGCCCCCACGCACAGGCGCACCCAGTCGCGGCGCGTCGGGGGCCACGCGGGCGGTTCGGCGGCGGCCACCGGAACCGGAACCGCGACCGGGGCGGGCGGCAGCGCGAACGGCTCCGGCG
>JALHNS010000461.1 GCA_022843445.1 Gemmata sp. | reverse complement strand
CCGCGCGCTGCTCGTCGCCGCTGCCGGCGAGCACCCGGAACTGGCCGAACTCGGCCGCCGCGAGGGGCCGCGGCTGGACGCCCTCATCTGGGACGACTTCAACGCGCTGGGCACCGAGAACCAGCGGTTCCTGCAACTGCCGCTCGCCCGCTACCTTCTGTGGCGCGAGCTGTACGACGACGCCGCCCGGCACGCCTACGGCTGGCTGTTCGACGACAGCGGCAACTACCTGTGGTGGCACCTCGGCATGGCGGTGGTCTACGCCCGCGTGCAGTTCGCGCTCGCCACCCGCGCGCTCGACGCGAGCGCCACCGACGCCGCGCCGCGGGTGTACCAGTTCCGCGACCACCTCGACTCGTGCCGCGAGGCCCTCAAGCAGGTGCGCCGCATGCAGGTGCTCACGGACGGCGAACTGTACGACGCCGGCACCCAGTTGGACGGGCTGAACGTAGCGTGCTTGGAACTGGAGAAGCGGGTGCCGCGCCGCCCGCTTCCGCCGCCCCCGGCCCCGCCCGCGCAGCCGCAACCCGAGGCGAGCGCGCCGAGCGCCGCACCGGAAGAGAGGGTAGGTTCATGACCCGCATCGCTCTCGCCCTCCTTTTGGGAGCGGCCGCTCTCGTCGCACGCGCGCAAGACGACGACTGGAAGCCGCCCCCGCCGCGGCTGATCGACGACCGCCCGCCCGTGCGGGCCGACGCCGAAAAGAAGGCCGACGGCGGCGCGAAGCAAGGTGCGGAAGCCGACCAGCCCACGCCGCCCTACGTCGGGCTGCTGATCGGCCTCGGCCTCGGCCTCGCGGTGTTCGCGGTTTACAAGTTCGTGGTGGAGCCGAAGCGGAAGCGCCGGTTCCTCGTGGCCGCGCTCGAACTGATCGCGCGCGACGACCGCGCGCAACTGCCGGACGCGGACCGCATGCTCGCGGACGCCCTCACGCAGGGACTGTCGCGCCGCGACGTGGTCACGGCCCGGTTCCACCTCGCCTACGTGCGCGCGCAACTGGGCCGGTTCGCCGAAGCCGCCGCGGTGCTCGCCGACGTGCCCGCCGGCGACCGCGGGCGCGAGGTCGTGTACCTCGACCTGTACTTGCAGAGCAAGCTGAACGCGCACGACCGCGTCGAAGCACTGTACCGCGACAACGCCCCGCTGCTCGACGACCTGCACGACACGAAACTGATCGTCGGCATCACGTACCTCGAGCGCGCGCGCACGTTCTGGGCCGCGAAGCAGATGGGCGGAGCGGTTGATTATTTCAACAAGTTGCGCAAGCTCGGGGTGCTGCTCGACGAGATCCCCGAACACATCGACGACCACCAAGTGGTGCTGGGCGTCGCGGCGCTGTTCGAGAAGAACCCGGAGCAGGCGGAGAAACACTTCCGCGGAGCGGTGGACGCGGCCGCGGCCGCGGGCAAGCCGTCGATCCCGGGCCGGCTGGGGCTGCTCCTCTGCACGTGGACCCGCGACGACACGCCGGACGTGGAAGAGGGGCTGGCGAGCGTGTCCGAAGAGTTGTCCCGCGCGACGCCCACCGAAGGCGCGCTCGCCACCACCAACTGCGCGCATCAGGGGTGCCGGCACGAGTTCCGCGTGTCGGTCCGGTTGGCCGGGCAGCGCGTCACCTGCACCGCGTGCCGCCGCGGGTTCCGCCTGCCCACCGAGTTGAAGCCCGCGCCGGCCGCGACCGGCAACGATGCCGCACCGGACCGGCTGTTCGGGGACAACGAGCTGCTGCTCACGAACGTGCTCCTGTGGCGCGCCGTTTCGCTCTTGTACCGCTGGCGGGCGCTCCCGCCCAACAGCGGATTGCCGCCGGAAGAGCAGACCGAATTCGTGGCGCGCCTCGAGCGCGTGCGGGCCGCCGACCCGGACCTGCCGGACCCGGACCTGCTCGAAGGGTTGGTGCGGTACTACTTCGCGGCCCCGGACGACGACGAGGCCCGCAGGGCCGCGGTCGCGCTCATCGAGCGGGCCATCGAGAACGGTGTGAACGTGCCCGAGGTGATCGACCTCGCCAACCGCGAGCGCCGCGTCGCCGAGCACCTGAAGCACGGCCTCGAGCGGTTCTTCGCGCACGTCTACACCTACATCGGCGACGGGAGTGTGCCGGAAGAGTACCGCGCGGACATGCGCGCGCGACTGAACCGCTCCGCCCGATTCAAACCGCCGCCCGAGGCGGCCCCGCCGGACGCGGCCGACGCGCCCTCGCTGTCCGAACTACAGGCCCGCAGCCAAGTGCTGCGCGACCGCGTGTACCGCGTTCACAAGCAACTGATCGACACGGACCCGAACGGCACCGACGCGCGCGAGATCAGTTCGCTGGTGGGCGACTTGGAGAAGAACACGCAGGAACTGCTGGACACCGCCTCGAAGGTGCAGCGCGTAGAGCACGACCTGATGGCCTCGACCAGCGAGTTCCTGCTGAAGGAAGAGGAACAACAGTAGGGGAGCAAGGGCGCAGGCGCGCATCGTGTCTTTGCCCTCTCCCCTTGCGGGAGAGGGTGCCGGCGCTTCGCCGGCTGGTGAGGGGTGCGACGCGGATAATGGGGCCTCGCGGAAATGCCGTTCGCATGGCCCCAATAGTTGTGTAGCGCCCTCACCCGCGAACTTCGTTCGCCGCCCTCTCCCCGCTCGCGCGGGGCGAGGGCGGGCGCGATTCGCGTGCCGCGCTGGGCTTGTAGCGCCGGATCGGTTTGTTCTCAGGGAGTTGCACCGTGGCACGCAAGCGCGCCGAACCCGCACCGAAGCCCGCGACCAGCCCCCTGCCCTCGCGGGCCGAATTACTCGCCAAGTTGCCGGCGATCAAATACGAGCGGCCGGAGAAAACCGACCGCGACAAATTCGAGCAGGTCCACTTGGCCGCGTCGCTGCGCCTGCTGGCCGAACTCAGCACCGAGAACGGCGCCGCGGCGGCCCGCGCCGCGGCTCAGCACCTGCTCGGCTACGTGCCCGAACCGGACGACGCCGACCTCGGCGAACAGTAACCGCACACGCACCCGCGAGGAGCGCTTCCCATGGCGAACCCGTTCGGCGACGCCGGTTCCGGCCTGCGCCTCGACCGGCCCGACGGCGCGAGCACGATCAAACTCGAAAACCTCGAGAAGATCCCGCTCGCCGACAAGAAGGGCGGCGGCACCAAGGACCCGCTCGCGGACCTCGCGAAAGAGGCCAAGCGCGCGCGCCGCAACGCGCAGGCCGGCGGCATCGTCATCACGCCCGGCGGAGCCGGTGCGACCGGCCTGTCGTTCGGCATCACCGAGGCCGGCGGCGTCGCGCTGGTACAGACCAACGCGGCCCGGTTGCTCGCGGAGGCCAAGGCGCACCTGAGCCGCGGCGAGTGCGGCGCGGCGCTCGAGAAGGTGAGCGAACTGCTCCGCGAGCACCCCGGGCACGCGGAGGGGCTGTTCCTGAAGGCCGCGTGCCATTACGGGCTGGCCGAGCCGCGCGCCGGCCTGCGCGCGCTCGCCGAACTGCGCGCGGTGAAGGAGGGCGGCGGCGAGGTGACGAAGCTCGTGTGGTCCGGCGCGCACGACCTGCGGCTGAAGCTCCGCGCCGCGATCCTGCCGGGCACCCTGCAAGAGAACCACGACCGGCTGAAAGAGGGGCAGTGGGAAGCGGTGATCGAGGACACCGACGAGTTGATCGGGCTGGACGCGGACGTGTGGGAGTTCCACTACCTGCGCGCCGACGGCCTGTCGCAAGGCGACCGGCAGGAAGGGGCGTGGGAGGGCGTGGCGCGCGCGCTGGCGCTGGCCGCGCCCAAGCGCCCCGAGGCGCTGGCGAACCTCGAAGAGACCGTGCGCGGGCGCATCGCGCAGCACCTGATGGCCCCGGCGCTGACGCTGTTCAAAGAGGGCAAGTACGCGAAGGCGCGTGCGGCGGTCGCGGGGATCGACCCGGAGTTCCGGGCGGCGAAGGTGGCCGGGCTGTTCGACGCGTACCTCGCGCTGCTCGACACCGTGCCGCCCGGCACCCCCGAAACGGTGCCGCCGCCCGGCCCGCTCGCCGACGCCGACGCGCTCAACTTCTTCCTCACCCGCGACGACGTGCCGCTGATGAAGGCGATGCGCGCCGCGGGCGCGTTCGACCTCGCCGAAACGAAGGGCCGCGACGGGCTGAAGGTCGCGCCGCACTTCCCGTACCTGCGGTTCCTGATGGCGCTCACGCTCTACGACGGCACCGTCACGCGGTTCGGCACCGAGCAGTCGCCCACGCTCGACGAGGCCGAGACCGCCATCACCGAGGCCCGCGAGCACGCCCAACTGGCGCTGGCCGACGCCGAACTGAACGCCGAGTCCCTTGTGGCCGCGCTCGACCGGTTGCTCGTTGTGATCGCGGAGGCGCGCGAAGAGGAGCGCCGCTGGGACTTGGACTTCGTCCACCTGCAACCGCTCGCCGACGGGTACATCGGCCTCATGGAAACCGTGAAGAACGGCCTCGACGGGCTCGCGCACCACGACCGCATGACCCGCGGCATGCGCGACATCGAGCGCCGCGTGGGGCCGCTGAAGGGCACGATGCAGTCCCGCGGGGGGGCCGACCTGCTCGACCGCATCGACGGCGCGGTGCAGAACGTGCTGCGCCAGTTGGTCGAAATTCGCGACGCCATCGCCGAGGGCGAGGAGCTGAACAAGCTGTGGAAGCGGCTCTCGGACCAGCTCGACCGCGTGAAGGGCGGCTACGTGACCCAGTACACGATTTACTCGCTGCGCACCGAACTGAACTCGATCCTGAGCGCGGCGCAAGCGCTGCGCCCGCGGCTCACGGTGCCGGACGTGAAGAACGCCTGCACCGAACTGATTAACACCGTGCGCGATATTCAGAGCAAGATCGGCGGCTGACCGCGAGGAGCGCTCCCGTGCCCGACGACCGCTACGACGTGTTCATCAGCTACGCCCGCGAGGACCTCGAGTGGGTGCAACAGCACCTGTACGAGCCGCTCGCGCGGTGCCGGCTGGCGGACGGCCGCGCGCCGCGCATCTTCTTCGACCTCGGCGAGCACGGCATCGGCATCGGCGACAACTTCCTGAACAAGATCGCCGCGGCCATCGAGCGGGCCAAGTACATCGTGCCCGTGTACTCGCGGTTCTACTTCCTGAAGCGCATGTGCCAAAAGGAACTGGACCTCGCCTACCAGCGCATGGCCGAAACGCCCGAGGACGAACCGGAGCCGTGCCGCCCGATCCTGATCGACCCCCACGCGGTGGCGAGCATCCCGTTCAAGTGGAAGGCCACGAACTTCTGGCGCACGACCGACGAGAAGTGGTTCGCGAAACTGTGCGAGTCGCTCGGGCTGAAGCCGTTCACTGTGCGGCCGGAGTTGGCGTTCGCGGAGCCGCCGCCCGCGACCGCGGCCCCGCGGCTGACGCTGCGCCCGGTGCGCGTCCGGGTCACGTTCGACGGCAAGCCCCGCGCCGCCGCGCCCGAAGAGGTGGCGCTGGCGGCCGAGGGTGCG
>JALHNS010000460.1 GCA_022843445.1 Gemmata sp. | reverse complement strand
GGAACGATCCGTAACGGAACAATCGGCACGCCCAGCACAGCTTCTACAGTTTCGCGCCCGGTTTTCCGCCGGTCGCGGGCGCGGCGCGCGGCCCGCGCGCGTAAGCCGCGCCGCCGCGGCGCTGTAGCCTATCGGGAACCATTTTCGCGGAGGCACCCCAAGTGGCGGACGATTCACTGCCCGAAAAGCTCGACGTGATCGCGGTCGCGCCGCACCCGGACGACCTCGAAATCCTGTGCGGCGGCACGCTCGCCAAGCTCGTGAAGCAGGGCTATCGCGTCGGCATCTTCGACCTCACCAGCGGCGAACCCACGCCCCGCGGCTCGCTCGAAACGCGCAAGAAAGAGGCCGAAGCCGCCCGCGCGATTCTGGGCGTGCAGGTGCGCGTGAACGTGGAACTCCCGAACCGCGTGCTGATGGACGGCCCCGAAGCGCGCTACGCACTCGCCACGCAGTTCCGCTTGTACCGACCGAACATCGTGATGATTGCGGCGGGGCGCACGCCGGCCGCGTCGCCGGACCACCACCAAGGGCACCTCATCGGGGAGGCCGCGCGGTTCTACTCGCAGCTCACCAAGTGGAACGACCGGTTCGCCGGAACGGAGCCGTACCGCGTGCCGCACCTCGTGTACGCGCCGTTCCCGTTCGAGTCCGAACAGCGGCACTGGCACAGCCAGTTCGTGGTTGACATCTCCGACACGATCGATCAGAAGATCGCGGCGGTGCGGGCGTACGAGTCGCAGTTCGACGCGGCCCGGTTCGCGCGCGTGGAGCACATGCTGCGCTCCGCGAGCGGGTTCCACGGCGCGCGGTGCGGGTACCTGTACGGCGAACTGTTCGCGCTGCCCTCGCCGGTGGGCGCGCCGGACTTGGTGCAACTGGTTCACGGCAGCAAAGGCTCGCTGGCCCCGGTGCAACTGCCCGGCAAAGACCACTTGCCGCTGAACTGAGCGCGCCGTTTTGGGCAGTTCGGCGGTTGACACGATTTGAACACAGGTATACTATTCATTTGGCGGCGCGTCGGCGCGCCTGCCGAAGGGGGCTTCGTGCGCACCGGCGAACGAGCGACGAGCCGCGAATGCGCTTTTGCGGCACCCTGAGCGATCCGAGAACTCGAACCGCATTCACCGCGACGGCTTGACACGCCGAATCGCGGTACCGGCGTTTAGATGGCCCGAACTCGAATCCGCGCACGTTTTCGCAAATTTCGCTTGTTTTTCAAGGCTACTCATCGGGCGTGTCGGCGCATCTGCCCTGTGTGCGCACCGGGCGCGGCGGTAGAATGCGCGGGTTCAGGAGAGAACCCACATGACGACGGCGACCCGCGCGGCCCCGCCGGCCGCGGGCTTGCGCGCGCTTCCTTCACTCCTTCACCGCGCCGAAGGCTGGGCCGAACTGCGCGCCGCGCTCACCACGAACAAGAGCGGCACCATCGACGGCGCGTGGGGGTCTTCGGCGGCGCTGGCGGTCGCGGCGCTCGCGGCCGACGCGCCGGGTACCGTGCTCGTGGTGGTGCCGAACCCGACCGACGTTGCCCCGTGGGTCGAAGACGTGGCGACCTTCGCGCCCGCGCGCCCCGCCGTGTTCGAGGCGCACGAGACGTGGCCCGCGGTCACGAACAAGGGCAAACTCGATTCGATCACCACGTCGCGGTTGCGCCTCCTTCAGCAACTACAGGCCGACGCGCCGAAGGTGCTCGTGTGCTGCGCCGCGGCCGTGTGCCAACCGGTGCCGGCGCGCGGCGACCTCGCGGCCCGCGCGCGCGCGCTGAGCGCGGGCGAAACGGTCGATCCGAACGAGTTGGCCGAGTGGCTCGTGGCGAACGGCTACAAGCGCGTCGAAGCGGTCGAGTTCCCGGGCGAGTTCGCGCGCCGCGGCGGCATCTTGGACGTGTACCCGCCGGACAGCCCGGACCCGGTGCGCGCCGAGTTCTTCGGCGACGAGATCGAGAGCCTGCGCGCCTTCGCCCCCGGTTCGCAGCGCAGCCTCGAAGCGCGCCCGCGAGTCTCGCTGCTCGGCATCGACAAAGGCGACGGCACCAGCGGCGCGACCGGGACGCTGTGCGACTACCTACCGCCGCACTCTTGGGTGGTATTGCACGAACCGCGCGACGTGAAAGAACAGGTGCGGCACTTCCGCGACCGCGTCCCGAACCCGACCGGCTTGCTGAGCGTCGATCAGACGTTCGCAGCGCTCATCGCGCGGCCGAACGTGGTGGTGTCGGCGCTGCCGCGGCCCGGTGTCGAAGCGGCGGTTCACCTGCGCGTCGAGTCTGTCGCCCGGTTCAGCGGCAGCGTACACCGCGTGCGCGACGAACTCGATTCGGTCGGCTCCGGGGGCGGCGCGCGGGTGCTCATCGCGTGCCAAAGCGACGCCGAAGTTCACCGGCTTACGGAGGTGCTGAAGGCCGGCAAGCTCGCGGAGTCTCACGCGCTGCAACTCGTCACCGGGCACGTCCGCGCCGGCTTCCGCCTCGTGGAAGCTGCAACCGTCGTGCTCGGTAGTCACGAGCTGTTCCACAAGGATTTGTTGCCGCCGGGCGCGAAGCAGCAGGCTAAATCGCGCCGCAAACTCTATTCGCGCGCGATCGACTCGTTCCTCGACCTGAACGACGGCGACTATGTGGTTCACGTCGCGCACGGCATCGCCCGGTTCCGCGGGATGAAGATGCTGGGGAAGGGGGCGAGGGGCGAGGGGCAAGGGGCGAGCGAAACCTTCGAGCAGATCACCGACGCGCTCGCTCAAGAAGAGAACCTGATTCTGGAGTTCCGCGACGGCGTGTTCCTGTACGTGCCCGCGACGCGCATCGACCTCGTGCAGCGGTACGTGGGTGGCGCGCACGCCGAACCCGAGTTGAGCAAACTCGGCGGCACCGCGTGGGGCCGCAAGAAGGACCGCGTGAGTGAGGCCGTCCGCGACATGGCCGCGGACATGATTCAGGTGCAGGCCGTGCGCCAAGCGGTGCCGGGGTTCGCGTTCCCGCCGGATTCGGAGTGGCAGCGCGAGTTCGAGGCCGCGTTCCCGTACCAAGAGACACCGGACCAACTGTCGGCAATCACCGAGGTAAAAGGCGACTTGGAAAAGGCGAAGCCGATGGACCGGCTCATCTGCGGCGACGTGGGCTACGGCAAAACCGAAGTCGCGATTCGCGCGGCGTTCAAGGCCGTCGATAGCGGGAAGCAGGTGGCGATTCTGGTTCCGACGACGGTGCTCGCGGAGCAGCACTACCGCACGTTCACGCAGCGGTTCGCCGAGTACCCGTTCGCGGTGGAAGTGCTGAGCCGCTACAAGAGCGCCGGCAAACAGAAAGAGACGCTGAAGCGCGTGGCCGAGGGCACGGTCGATGTGATCGTCGGCACGCACCGGCTGCTCTCGAAGGACGTGAAGTTCAAGGAACTCGGCCTCGTGGTGATCGACGAGGAACAGCGGTTCGGCGTGGAGCACAAGGAGAAGCTGAAGCACATTCGCGCGATGGTGGACGTGCTCACGATGACCGCGACGCCGATCCCGCGGACGCTGCACGGTTCGCTTCTGGGCATCCGCGAAATCAGCAACCTCGAAACGCCGCCCCCGGACCGGCAACCGGTGGAAACGCACATCGGGCGTTGGGACGACAAGCTCATCCGCAACGCGATCCTGCGCGAGCTGAACCGCGGCGGGCAGGTGTACTTCGTTCACAACCGCGTTCACGACATCTTCGAGATCGCCGACAAGGTGCGCATCCTCGTGCCCGAAGCGAAAGTCGTGGTCGGGCACGGACAGATGACGCCGCACGACCTCGAAAAGGCGATGGTCGCGTTCGTTCGCAAGGACGCTGAAATTCTGGTCGCGACCACGATCATCGAGAGCGGGTTGGACATCCCGACCGCGAACACGATCTTCATCAACGACGCGGACATCTACGGCCTCGCGGACCTGCACCAACTGCGCGGGCGCGTCGGGCGCTCGAAACTGCGGGCCTACGCGTACCTGATGGTGAACCCGCTGAAGATGCTGAACCCGACCGCGCAGCGGCGGCTGAAAGCTATCGAAGAGTTCACGGAGTTGGGCGCGGGGTTCAAGATCGCGATGCGCGACTTGGAGATTCGCGGCGCGGGCAACATCCTTGGCGCGGAGCAGAGCGGGCACATTGCGTCCGTGGGCTACGAGATGTACTGTCAACTCCTCGAAAACGCGGTGCGGGCGCTGAAGCACCAACCGCCGAAGGTCGCGGTGGAAGTGAACGTCGATCTGCCGTGGCCGGCGTTCCTGCCGCGCGACTACGTGCCCGGGCAGAAGTTGCGCATCGAAGTGTACCGGCGGTTGGCAAGGCTCCGCGACCCGGCGAAGCTGAACGACTTCCGCGCCGAACTGCGGGACCGCTACGGCCCGCCGCCGGAACCGGTAGAGTGGCTGCTGCGCGCGACCGAGGTGCGCCTGCTGTGCGTGAAGTGGCAACTGGCGAGCGTTCACCGCAACAACCGCGACCTCGTGTTCACCTACCGCAGCGCGGAGCGCGCGAAGCAGTTGGTGGCGGCGAGCAAGGGCCGCTTCAAAGTGGTGGACGATACGAACCTGTACATGCGATTGAAGCCCGAAGAGCCGGACGCGGGCGAAGGGCTGTACCGGGTGCTGGTGAGCGCGCTTCGTGGGCAGTGAAAAATGAAAAGTGATAAAGGAAAAAGGCCGAGTGCCTTTTTCACTTTTCATTTTTCCTTTTTCACTGCAAGGCCGAGCAGTTCCGCGAGCAGGTTGTTCTTCGGGTAGCTGTGGCCCAAGTGCTGGCGGAAGCCCTCCGCGAACGCCACCCCGCACGCGCGCCCCACCGTCGCGCCCCACTCCTTCATGGATTCGACGAGATTGTCCACGCCGTGGTGCTTGCGCAGCCACGCGCGCTGGCTCTCGTGGCACTCCAGCATGCGCGCCTTGTGTTCGATCACCGAACTGATGTCGATGCGGAACGCGGGGACGATCGGGTTCCCGAAGGCGTCCGCGCCTTCGAGCGGGTCGCAGTAGAACAGGTGCGGGATGTGCTCCAAGGGGGCGTGCAGGTGCCGCCCGTGCAGGAAGTTCGGGATCGGGGCCGCGAACGTCGCGGCGCGCACGAGCTTGCTGGTCTGCTCGTGGTCCAAATGGTAGTCGTCCGGGCTGTGCGTGAACACGACCGCCGGGGCGACCATGTTGATGAGCCGGACCACCTTCTCCAGCGCGGTCTCGTTGTAGATGACGCGCAGGTCGCGCTCTTCCACGCAGTGGTAGGTCGCGCCGACCGCGGCGGCGGCGGCCGCGCCTTCGGCGCGGCGGATGCGGGCGATTTCCTCCGGGGCGTGCTCGGCGGAGCCGCAGTCGCCGGGGGTCATGGTGGCGACGTGAACGGCCCAGCCGCGCTCCGCGTGCAGGCGCGCGAGCGTGCCGGCGCAGAGGAACTCGGCGTCGTCCGGGTGGGCGAGGATGGCGAGCGCGGTGGGTGGCATGTGCGCGCGGGAATGGGAGGAGGGGCCGGGCGAG
>JALHNS010000459.1 GCA_022843445.1 Gemmata sp. | reverse complement strand
AGCGGCGCGGCACTCATATGGAGTGCCGCGCCGCGAATGCGGTCCGAATTTCCCCGCAGATTTCTCGCATTTCTAGGCGAATTTCGCATTTCCGAGACGCGTACCGCTTCGCGGCACTGGTGTTGCAGTCTCGCAGTTTCGTGACCCAATTGATTCGGTCGTGCGCGCATTCTCTCACAGTTGCCAAATTAGTTCTTGACACGACCGATGACGAAGATGAATTTGATGTCGGTTCGGACGCAATGTAACCGGGGTGTCGCACTAAGCGACACCCCGGCGAAGGGTCCACCGCAGCGTCCGACACCACGGGCGATTCTTGGCAGTCCCGCCCGTATCGTTTCCCCGGCTCGCGTTGGTTTCCTGTCCCCCTTCCTTTATTGAGACGACCGCTCGCGGCCCCAATAACACCGCGCCGGACGTCCGGAGGTGCCCGATGCAACGGGTTCCCGCTTCACCCCGCCGGTCGGCGTTCACGCTGATCGAGTTGCTGGTGGTGATCGCCATCATCGCGATCCTCATCGGCCTGCTGCTCCCCGCCGTCCAAAAGGTGCGCGCCGCCGCGGCCCGCATGTCGTCGCAGAACAACCTGAAGCAGATCGGGTTGGCGATGCACTCGTTCAACGACGCGCAGAACGGGTTGCCGCCGTCGTTCGGCTGGCTCCCGCGACTGGCGGCCGGTCAGAACTACGTGGAGAACGGGGCGCAGGGCAGCGCGTTCTTCCACATCCTGCCTTACATCGAACAAGACAACCTGTACCGGTCGGCGCGGCGCACGCTGACCTACTACTACGCCGACAGCGGTGCCCAAACTTCGAACTACTCGTTCACCTACAACGACCCCACCTACGGCTACACGTATACCTCGACGACGACGAACAGTTCGCCGCGGTTCACCTCGATCTCGCCGAACCGTTACACGGCGCTCATCGGCGGGGCGCTCGCCGGGCAACCGGCCCCGAAGGTGTACACCTCGACGCTGGACCCGAACAGTTCCTCGAACTCGGCGACCTCCAGCTACGTCGTGAACGGGAAGCTGTTCTCGAAGCCGATCGCGATCCAGAACGTCACCGACGGGACCACGAACACGGTAATGGCTGCGGAGGCGTTCGGCTCGTGCTACAGTGGCAACTCGTACCGGTACAACTACTGGTCGGGCTACTACTACGAGACCTTCGGCTACAGCGGCACCTACACCTACAACTGGACCGGTTCGTACTACACCAGTCGCGGGCAGACCGCCACCACCTACACCTACGGTTACTCCTACAACTACTCGCCCACGTTCAACGGCGACCTGCCGCCGGAAGACCCGCGCCAGTACTACTCGTGCGACGGCGGCCGCCCGCAGGCGCTCTCGTCGGTGTGCAACACGCTCCTGTGCGACGGCAGCGTGCGCGGGGTGTCGCCGAACATCACCCCCGGCACGTGGGTCGGGGCGCTGACGCCGACCGGTGGCGAAGTCCTTCAGAACTGGTAACCGAAGACTTCCGCCAACCGGAGCACACCCCATGCGCACCCGCTCGCGCGCCAGTGCCGTCACGGCGCTGGCGCTGGTTACCGGCCTCACGGCGTGTTCCAGCAAACCGCCCCAAGCCGGCCCGAAGTACGAACCGCCCGCGCCGATCGAAGTGAGCTCGTTCAAAGTGTCGGGCAAGGTCACGCACCAAGGCAAGCCCGTGCCCTACGGGTACGTGGCGCTGTACGCGCTGCAAGGCGTCGACAAGACCGGGCAGACCCGCCCGCCCACGGTCGCGGTGATCGGGTCCGACGGCACGTACACGATCGAGAACCCGCAACTCGGGCCGTCGACGGTGCGCGTCGTTACCGACCCGGAAGTGGACCTGAGTAGCCTGCTCCAAGCGACGGCGATGGGTCCGCAGGTGACACTGCCGCCGGGCGTCCCGCCGCCGCCCGGAATGCCCGGTGCCGGTGGGCCGCCCGGACCCGGCGGACCCGGCGGACCGCCCGGTTTGCCGCCGGGAGTCGGCCCGCCGCCCGGCATGCCGAAGATGCCCGGTCCGCCGGTGCCCGGAATGCCGGCCGCGAAACTGCCGCGCCCCGATACCGAGAAGTTGACCGCCGAGGAGCGCAAGGTGCTCAAGGCGCTGCACGAGAAGTACGGGCAAATCGGTCGCTCCCCGCTGAACTGCGTTATCACCGGCGAGGGCGATCAGAAGTTCGATATCGATCTGACGTTGGGCAAGTGATTCCGCGTACCCCATTCATTCGGAGAGTCACATGGTCCGTCCAGACCCGAACGCGCGCGCGAAGCGCGGGTTCACGCTGATCGAGTTGCTGGTGGTGATCGCGATCATCGCGATCCTCATCGGCCTGCTGCTGCCGGCCGTGCAGAAGGTGCGCGCCGCCGCGGCCCGCAGCGAGGCCAGCAACAACCTGCACCAACTGGGCCTCGCCGCCCACGCGTACCACGACACCAACCAGATGATGCCGCCGACCTACATGTCGGCGCAGGCGTACTACGGCACCGTGACCAACGCGGTCACCGGCAGTTGGCCGTTCGCGCTGCTGCCGCACGTCGAACAGGACAACCTGTTCAAGTCCACGCTCGGCACGCTCGCCTACAAGTACTCCTACAGCTACAAGTACAACTACAACGGCCAACCCCAGAACTACGACTACAGCTCGAACCAGACCTACGCGGGCAGCACCGCGTACCAAGCCCACCGCGCGAGCGGCCGCCTGAAGGTGTTCGTCAGCCGCCTCGACCCGACCGCCGATCTCGTCGAAGCGCCGTGCAGCTTCAGCATGAACAGCAGCATCTACGGCTCCATTTACACCTACGGGGGCAACCTGTCGTACTCGAACTACAAGTACGGCATGCACATGGACAAGATCCGCGACGGCACCTCGAACACCTTCCTGTTCGGCGAGAGCTACTCGCGCTGCACGGGGCTGCAAGAAACCGACTACTCGCAATACGGCTACGCGCCCGGCTCCGTGTACAAGTGGAAGAGCGGATACGACCGCCTGTGGAACTACGACCCGAACAACTACTCGTCCACCTCGGAGTACACCTACACCTACACGGCCGGGCGGCCGCCGTTCCTCAGCTACGACGGCACCAGCACGGGCACCACGTACCCGCAGTTCAGCAGCTACGGTGTGTACGACTCGAACAAGCGCGCGTACCTCGCGTTCGAGGTGACCCCGCGGCCCGACAACTGCACCTACTACTCGGTGCAGTCCAGCTCCGGTTCCGCGCTCATGAGCATGTGCGACGGCTCGGTGCGCTCGATCTCCTCGAGCGTGCAGATCGCCACGTGGCAGGCGCTCGGCACCCCGCAGAGCGGCGACGTAGCGAACGGCGACTGGTAATCGCCCGCGCCACCCCCGACGCTCCCGCCGCCCGGCCCACCACGGCCGGGCGGCTTCGTTTCCGGCATCGCGCGCCGCCCGGCGACCGTCACCACGAATCGTGTTGGAACGCACCCGCCCGCCGCGCGAGCGCGGGTTTCGACCGACGGTTGCGATTCAACCCGCGTCGGTGTCACTCCGCGAGCCACACGAGACCCGCGGAAAATGAAAAAGTGGTTAACCACGTATCCCATTCTCGACCAAAGCGCCCCACTCGGTTACGCCGATTCGTCTTTGGCTGCACCACAAACTCACAAAGGTGACTCTCGGCGCGGCATTTCTCATGGCACCTCGCGGCTCGCCTCACCGGTCTATCATCTTCACTTTTCCCTGAGAATAGTGCAACTTTCAGCCACTCAAGGGCCACTGGCACCGCTGTTGCAGGCGGACTTATGAAAGTACTTCGAAGTCGGGCCGGGGCGGATTCTGGTGCCGCAATGAAAATTAGTTCTTGACAGACCCGACGACGAAGATGAGTTTATGGTGAGTCTGACGCAAGAAACCGGGGTGCCGTTGCAGCGGCACCCCGGCGAAGGGTTCACCCCCGCGTCCGACAACACGGGCGATTCTTGGCAGTCCCGCCCGGTTCGTTTCCCCGGCTCGCGTTGGTTTCCTGTCCCCTTCCTTTATTGAGACGACCGCTCGCGGCCCCCATAACACCGCGCCGGACGTCCGGAGGTGCCCGATGCAACGGGTTCCCGCTTCACCCCGTCGGTCGGCGTTCACGCTGATCGAGTTGCTGGTGGTGATCGCCATCATCGCGATCCTCATCGGCCTGCTGCTCCCCGCCGTCCAAAAGGTGCGCGAGGCCGCGGCCCGCGCCACCGGTCAGAACAACCTCAAACAGCTCGGCCTTGCTGCTCAGAGCTACCACGACGTGAGCCAGAAGTTCCCGCCCGCGGTGGGCTGGGCCCCGACCGCGCCGACCGGCAGCCCGTCCACCTCGACCCCGACCGCGCCCTACGGCACCCCGAACGGCGTGAACGGGACCGCGTTCTTCCACATGTTCCCGTACATCGAGCAAGACAACTTGTTCCGCACGCGCTCCGGGGCGTTCACCCGCCAAACGTGGAACAGCGCCACGCGCCGGTACGAAACGCAGCACATGGTGAACGCCACCTACGCGAACCGCTACCCGTGGAGCTCGACCGGCGGCTACGACTACAACGCGCCGGCGGTGAAGGTGCTGATCGCGCCGAACGACACCTCCATTTACAGCGAAACCGGCCCGGTGACCAGCTACGTGGTCAACGCGGACGTGTTCGACGGGCAGCGCGGCATTCTGGGCATCACCGACGGGTCGAGCAACACGGTCGGGTTCGCCGAGGGCTACAGCTACTGCGGCACCGGCACCGGCACCGGCTCGTGGAACGCGGGCCGCACGGTGTACACCTACACCTACACCGGCGGGTTCCGGTACGGCTACTGGGCGATGAACGCGGAAGACGCCGCCTCGTTCACGACCACGTCGAACTTTACCTCGGGCGGGCGCACGTACAACTACACGTACAACTACAACTACGGCGGGCCGAGCATCCGCCGCGTCGCGGGCCGCACGTTCGAGAACAAGCCGCAATCGTGCCGCGACGGTTCGATCCCGCAGTCGCACTCCAACGGCGCGCTCCAAGTCGGGTTCATGGACGGTAGCGTGCGCGGGGTCCGCGCGGGCGTGAGCGTCCAATCGTGGGAAGCCGCCATGACGCCGGCAACCGGCGACATCAGCAACGACCTCTAACCCCGCGACACGGAGACGAACTCATGCTGCGCCGACTCGCGGCGCGGGCCGGGGGACTCGCCCTCGTACTCGCGCTCGCCGGGTGCGGGTCCAAAGAGGCCGCGCCCGAAGTGAAGATGCCCAGCCCCAACGATCTCGAGAACCCGACCTTCGGCATCCCGATCGCCAAGCCCGGCACCTCGACGGTGTCGGGCAAGGTGACGCTGAGCGGCGACCCGGTGGTAACGGGGCGCGTGCTGCTGTTCACCGCCGAGGGGATGCTCATGGCCCCGGGCGTGATCGGTACCGACGGAGCCTACCGAATCGAGGGCGTGCCGGACGGCCCCGCGGAAGCGGTGGTGCTGCTCGACCCGAGCGGCGAGGTGCCGTACCCGACGGGCGGCGGCCTCGTGCCCGGTGGCCCGCCGGGTGCGCCC
>JALHNS010000458.1 GCA_022843445.1 Gemmata sp. | reverse complement strand
CGTCCGCTCCCGCGCCGGGCGACCGCGCCCCGGCGCATGCCGTGCTCGTGCCCAACATGACCTGAGGGGGCTGTGCCGCTTCCGTGCGAAGCGCTCTGACCCCGGCCGACGGCTTCACGAACGTGCAGACCGACCTCGCCACCACGACCTGCCGGTTCGACTACTCCAAGTCCGAAGCCGAACTGACGGCGAAGCTGAACGAACTGTCCGAAACCAACGCGCACATTCGCGGGTGGAAGAAGAAGTGACCCGCCCGGCGCGCCGGCTCAGCGCTTCGGTTCCGACCGAAGCGCGCTCCAGTCTTTGAACGGGTACGGGACCGCGTGGTCGGCGGTGTACTTGTGGGCGGTCATCCACGCGAACTCGCGCTTGGTCGGGTCCGCGGGGTCCGGCAGCGGTAGCGGCTTGCCGTCCGCTTCGGCCCAGATCGTCGCCACCAGCGGAACCTTCTGTGCCGCCTTCGGCGCGAGGTCGTATTCGGTGCCCGTCGCGTGCAGCAGCCACGTGTTGTCCCGGAACCCGCGCCGCAGCCGCGCTACTGCCGCTCGCACCAGACCCGCTTTCTCGGCGTCGGTGAGTTTCTCGTCCGCGCGCAGGGCGTTCACCAGTCGCTGCGTTTCGGACACGTCGAAACTCACCCACCCGTGCGGGTGCAGGTACGCTTCCAACTTGCAGTGGCACGGTAGGCTCTTCGGGAACAGGTGAAGCCCGTAGGTCACCCGCGTCGGGACGCCGAGCGCGCGACCGAGCGACGAGCACAGCCCGTGGTAGTCGGAACAGTCGCCCCGCTTCTTGGTGAGCGCGTGGTCGGCGCTGGCGACCAGCGAGGTGGCGGAGTGGTCGTAGGTGAGCGTCTTGTGGGTCCAGTCCATGACCGCGGCGAGTTCGTCGGCCGGGCCCCGCGCGCCGGTCGCGAGTTCGCCGGCGAGCTTCTTGAACCGGTCGTCGATCACGATCCCGCGCTCCGAGCGGCGGTACGGCTCGAACGCCGCCGGCCACCTCTCCACGCGCGCCACGCCGTCGGGCTTCACGTCCCAGTCGAGCTGCCACACTGTTGCCCGGAACCGGTGCGTGAGGACCTGCGCGCCCTGCGGGTGAGCGAACTCGAAGTACGCGAACCGGTTACCGAACAGCGGTTCGGTGTGGAACGCCGGGGCGGTGTCGGCGGGGAACGTGTCCCACGTGCCCTTCTCCACCCGCTGCCCGTGGTCGCTCGGGGGCACCGGCACCCAAACGCGCAGTACCTTCGTCCCGTGCGGCGCGGTCACGACCGCTTTGAACTCCACGTCGTAGCTCACCGGCGCGGACCGGGCCGCGGTGTACGGCCGGTTCGGGTCCGGGGCCGGCGCGGGGTCGGCACCGGCGGTGAGCGCGAGCAACAGTAGCGGCGTCATGGCGTCCTCGGTGTGGGGCGTGTGGGTCAGTTCGCGGGCGGCACTTCGCCACCGTCAACGGTGAGTAGCGCGCGGAACGACGCGCCGTCGATCGAATCGCGCAAAAAGCGCACGCTCCCGTCGCACATGACCACGTTCGCGCCGCCGGGGTGGAAGCTGAACGTCTCCTCGTTCGGCCCGCAGTTGAGCCGCGTCCACGGGCAGGTGGCCGGGCCGCCGCGCGGGGTCGCGTTGTTGTTCACCAGTTGGTCCACGTTGAACGCGTTGTCCGGTTCGGCCCACGCCCAGAACCGCCGCCCGGTCGGGTTCAGCGCGTTCGCGGTGCCGGGGCTGAACGGCATCGCGTCGCTGCGCCCGCCCATCTCGCACACCGCGATGGTGTTACTGGTGCCGTCGGTCACTTGGTTGGTGGCGCGCGGCGCGGACCCGTTCAGCGCGCACAGCAGCCGCGGGCCGCCCCACGTCGCGTTCAGCAGCCCGCCGGTCGCGGTCAGTTCCATGTTCGCGGGAGTCAGTGCGTTCACCATCGCGGTGGCCGGGTTGGAGTAGTCCGTGTACGCGAACCCGGCGGCGTCTTGGTTCCCGCTCCGGTTGCCGACCGACGGGCAGATGAACGTCTTGATGACGGTGCGCGCGGCCTGCTGGTTGCCGGGGAACGCGGGGTCGCTGTACGCGAAGTCGAGGTTCATCAGCCGCAGCACGTTGTCCTGCTCCAAGTACGGCAGCAGGCGCGTTTGAAGGGAGTGCGACACCTGCCCGACGATCGGCGTCGGGGTCGCTTCGACGACGAACCGGTCGGTCCAGAACACGTTCGCGGTGCCGGCCGGGTTGCGGCCCTGCCCGCCGGTCGGGAACCGGCCGATGGCGCTCTCGAAGTTGTGCAGCGTCAGCCCGTGCTGCTTCAAGTTGTTCTGACAGCTCATGCGGGCCGCGGCCTCGCGCACCTTCTGAACCGCGGGCAATAGCAGACCGATCAGAATCGCGACGATCGCGATGACGACGAGCAGTTCGATGAGTGTAAATGCCGACCGGTAAGCCGTGCGGGCCATGAGCGCGCTCCTGTGTGAACGGATCGGTGGGTCGCGCGGCGGCGCGACGGTGTGCCCGCACCGGGCGCGGGGCCGCGGCGCGGGCGAGCGGAACTGCAATGGGGTGGCGGACACGCCGTCAGCGGGACGGCGCGAGTCAGGAGAAGCCCGGAACGGAAATGGACGGGAACAGGAGCAAGGCCGAACCTCGTGTCAGTTCGAACCGGCGCTAGCTATCGGGTAGACGGAACCGGGCGCGGTCCTATTCGGTGCGAACTCGCGCGCGACCGCAGTTCGCGCGTTCAACCGCGGCGCTGCATCTGCTCGAAGAGCGGTGCGCACCGCGGGCACCGGGCGACGTGCTCGGCGATCCGCGCGCGGAGCGGTTCGGGCACGGTGCCGGCGACGTACTCGGCCCCGCGGCGCGCGACTTCGGCGCAGGTCAACCCGCCGTAGTCGTGCTCGCGTTCGGCTCGGCCGAGCGCGAGCCAGAACCCGCCCGCGGCGAGCGCCGCGCCGACGGTTCCGGCGGTCGCCCGCAGGACCGCGCGCCGCGTCTTGCGCCCGCGGAGCCTCTTGCCCAGTCGCGCCACTTCGCCCGGCGCGCACGGCTCCCACTCCGGCGGGAGCGAATCGGGTTGATCGGTGCGGGGCATGGTCGGTCTCTGCGCACGAAGCCGTTGGGGCGGTACCACAATTATCGCACGCGGCGCGGGGGCGCGTCCGTGAGCCAGCACACACACCGGGCGGTTATCGGGGGGCCGCCGGAGGAACCGGCCGGGGGCGCCCACCCGGCGGGCGCGCCGCGGCCCCGGCCGGCGCTTGCGCTTCGGCACGCAAGCGCGGCAGATCGAGGATCACGACGCGCTTGCGGTTCACTTCAACGAGGCGCTCGGCCTGTAACTGCCCGAGCGCGAGCGTGACCGTTTCGCGCGTCACGCCGATCAAGTTCGCCACGTCTTGGTGCGACAGCGGGAACCGGAGTTCGACGCGGCTCCCGATCCGGTCGCCGTGGGTCTCGCCGAGTTCGAGCAGAATGTGAACCGTCCGGGCGCGGCTCGAGAGGAACAGCAGGTTCCGCAGGCGCGTCTCGATGCGCCGCCGTCGGAGGCCGATCAACTTCGTGACCGAGAGTGCGAGGTCCGCGCGCTCCTCCAGCAGGGCGGTCAGGTCTTCGCGCGGGAGCACGAGCACTTGGGACGGCTCGACCGCTTCCGCGTACTCGCGGCGCGCTTCCCCATCGAACAGCGCCAGTTCGCCGAACAGTTCGCCCTCCTCAACGAACGCGAGAATCGTCTCGCGCCCTTCGAGCGTGAGGTCGTGAATCTTGATTCGACCGGAGGCGAGTACCATGACGCTCTCGCCCGGCTGGTGAGGGGAGTACACCACTTCGCCGCGCCGGAAGGTGCGCGCCAGCGCGCGCCGGTTGAGTCGGGCAGCTTCCGCATCGGACAGCCGCTCGAACAGGGTGCACTGCTTCAGGTACCAAACGGCACCACTCATCGGTCGCGGCCCTCGGCCCGGCGGGAACGTGCTCGGGTAGCGTACGGCTCCGGGCCCACGGGAACACCGTTCAAAGACCGCGCTCGGACTCGCCGAACCGGTACCAAACGCCCATGATAGGCAGCGGTCGGTGCGCGAACTGTGAGCCAGCACACGGAGCCACCGGGACGCGCCCGGTGGGGTCGGTTCGGCCGTCGGGCACGGGAGGTACGATGATCGCGCGCGGCGCAGCGCTCCTCGTGGTTACCGTCCTTGTTGCCACGGGCGCGCGCGACGACGCGCCGCCGGGCGCGCCTCGCGCGGTGGTGGCGGTCGTAAACCGCGGCGGGTGCGGCAACTGTCACGTCATCCCAGGCGTGCCGGGCGCGGACGGGACGGTCGGCCCGGACCTGTCGAAACTCGGCACCGTCGCCGGCACGCGGAAGCCGAAGACGAGCGCGAAAGAGTACGTGCGCGAGTCGATCCTCGACCCGGACGCGTTCGTCGCCCCCGGCGGCTACGAGAAGGGCGTGATGCCGCGCAAGTTCGGGAAAACGCTCTCCGCCGACGACCTGAACCGGCTCGTCGATTACCTCGCGGCGCTCGGCACGGACGCGCCGAAGGGCGGCGGCCCGCGCCCGAAACTCGCGCGCACGCGCCCGGTCGAAGCGCGCGTGCCGCCCGGCGCGAAGGGGCCGACCGACGAACAGCTCGCGCTCGGTCGAGCGCTCTTCTTCGACCGCCGCCTGTCCGCGAGCAACGCCCTCAGTTGCGCCTCGTGCCACCAACCCGAAAAGGCTTTCGCCGACGGCCTGCCGGTGAGCGCCGGCTACCCCGGTACGGCGCTGTTCCGCAACACGCCGACGCTGCTGAACGCGGCGCAGAACAAGACCGCGTACTGGGACGGGCGCATGAGCGCGACCGACCTCGCCAGCGTGGTGCGCGACCACCTGACCGAGCCGTTCTTCATGGCCGCCGACGGGCGGTTGCTCGTCGAGCGGGTGAAGCAAGTGCCGGAGTACGTCGGGCTGTTCAAAAGCGCCTACGAGAGCGAACCGGACTTCGGTACGATCCTCAAAGCGGTCGCGGCGTATGTGGGCGCGCTGAATTCGCCGCCGGTGCCCGACGACACCGCGCTGTCTCCGGCCGCGCGCGCGGGCAAGGCGCTGTTCGCGGGCCGCGCCGGGTGCGCGACCTGCCACCCGGCCCCGCACTTCACCGACCGCGGGTTCCACGACCTCGGCCTGCGCACCGATCCCGAACTGCTCGACGACCCGGAGCGCGCGACCGCGTTCCGCCGGTTCTTCCGCGGCCTCGGCACCCCGAACTACCGCAACCTGACCGACGACCCGGGGCGGTTCGTGGTCAACTTCAAGGCGGCCGACCGCGGCACGTTTCGCACGCCGAGTTTGCGCGAGGTCGGGCGCACCGCGCCGTACATGCACGACGGCCGGTTCCGCACGCTCGCGGAGGTGATCGACTTCTACGACCGCGGGCCGAAGGGGCTGAAGCCGCTGAACCTCACTGCCGACGAGAGGGCGCAACTCGCGGCGTACCTCGGCGCGCTGTCGTCCGAGCCGGTGCCGGTCGCGGTGCCCGAACTGCCGGATTACGCGCTGCTGCCCCTCG
>JALHNS010000457.1 GCA_022843445.1 Gemmata sp. | reverse complement strand
AACGTAAACGCAGGGGTGGCGGAACGTTCCGCCACCCCTGCGTTTACGTTGGTACACAAATCAACGGAGACTTGTTCGCGGTACGATCAGACGCTAAACTGCCCATGCAGAGATAGCAAGAGTCTTGTCCCCACACTCAGCCAACTCCCAATGTGAGCGGCTCCAAAAGCGCAACCATCGACCGGTCTGAATCACAAACGCCCAAGGAGCCAGAAGGAATTGACGGGCAAGTCCCCGAAGCCGAACCTGTCGAAGCGGGTGGCGAAAGCGGCAGATGCAAGAGTCGATTTAGTGCTCGATTTTTTCGTAAGTTCCTGTCAAATATAGGCTTCTGACGCGATTTTTAGCGCAATAACGCAAGTTGACGTAAAGCAATCCCGAACTTATAATACCGCAGGCCCGTCATGTCAAATGCCGCGAACGAACTCCGACTGGTTACGGAGGCGGTTTGTTCGGGCACGACGGGTTGTATCGAATGGAAAGATGGGGCGGATGCGCGTGTACGCCGAGACGCTAACCTTCAGGGGCTTACCCCTGAAGGGATCACCGACCTGTTGCATGACTTTGTTTGCAACCGTGGCGTCCAGATCCGCCAAAAGCCCGAAACACGTTCGTATTGGAGGGGCTTACACGACTTTGTTTACGAAGTATTGCTTCCCGTCTCCGGTTTGCCACGTGACCTGTATGTTGAGCTGGTCCTTAGCGATCCGGTCGATGAAGAGTGCCCAGTCGTAGTCATCGTTAGCGCTCACCTTACCTCTTTCTAGCGACGACACAATGACGACCTCGCCTTCCAAGTGCGTGAAATGCCGCGAACGTGCGGTCTTCCCGAGCATCGAGGACTACACCACGACGGTCGAACACGACGGCCGAGCGTATGAGATTACTGTTCCGTCGCTGTGCGTGCTTGTCTGTCAAAAGTGCAACAACCGACTGTTGAATCGAGACGCGCAAGTTCGGATCAGCGAGTCCTTGCGTCGTGCTGCTGGGCTGCTTACACCGGCCCAAATCAAACAGCACCGCAATCGGCTGCGAATGACCCAACGAGAACTGGCTGAGCGACTCAAGATCGCCGAGTCAACGCTCTCTCGTTGGGAGACTGGGGCTCAAATTCAACAGCGTGCCTTTGATCTGCTGCTTCGACTTTATTTCGCTCTGCCAGTCGTCCGGGAGTACCTTGCCCCCGAACCAAGGACTCCCGAACCAAAACTGGATTCTGGATCGGAGGCGGAGACAGTCAAACTTACTCCCCGTCCCAGCGGGAGAATATACCAGTTCTCCCCAACGGGTAGTGGACTTAAGCCACTCGCCGGAGTTAGCTGAAATGCCTCTCCCTGCATACCTGATGTTCACCGAATCAGGCTCAGTCGATCAGCACACACATCGTGTCAGCCTGTTCGGCGTCGTGGAAGTCATTAGCGTGGTGGCGAGGATCCAAGGATCAGAATCGCCGCCGGCAGTTTTGCGGAAGCAAAGAATCACCTCAGTTTGGTTGCGAGAACCGAGTGACACCGAGGACGATGCTTTCGAGTTTCAAGTGGCTTGCCTCTCCCCTGACGGCACTGAA
The DNA here is from genome assembly GCA_022843445.1 of Gemmata sp. Lineage (GTDB taxonomy): Bacteria > Planctomycetota > Planctomycetia > Gemmatales > Gemmataceae > Gemmata. The sequence goes on along the minus strand of JALHNS010000457.1, from coordinate 3,976 downwards.
CTGTTTCAAGGCGATGTTGTGCCTTTTCATTTCAAGGCACACTTTCACCGGTTTGACGTAGTCGATGTTCAGATGCTGGGCTTCGTCGCACTCGGCATCCACTTCATCGAAGGACGCTTACGACGATCTGGACAAGATGCATGGGAGTGGCGACACAATTTCCCGTTCGTCGTCCAAGAGAACCCTAACTCAAAGACGGCAACCGACAACACGCCTGAGTGAGGCTTGCTTGCTCTGTTGAATTGATGCGGTTTGCTCTTGTGGCACCGGCCTCTGGCCGGTGCCACAAGAAACAATCCCAGAGACATCATTTCAACAGAGCAAGGTTTGCCCTTAGGGGATCATTTTGTTTTCCTGCTGAGTAAGCCCTACGGCTTCTCTTCCGAACGCCGCTGCACTGACGACGGGAAACGACTGTGTTTCGCTGGTGTCTCGTGATGCCTGTTGCAACACCGGCCGCGAGCGGGTACAACGTCGCAACTCCCACAGTACCCGGCCCTTGCGAGAAGTGAAAGAGCGTACACTCGTCGCCTACGGAACCGAAGGTTGAAGGTTCGAATCCTTCTGGGTGTACTGAACACTACACTTTTGCATTGTCTCGCAAGAAACCGCAAACTGTTGCGGCTTTTCGCTTTCCGCAAATTGCCCTTCCCCACTGATCTTGTTGCTCTCGTCGAACCCGAAGTGCGGCTTCCGCTCCTCGAACGGCGAGTTGAGGCTCGGGTTGTCGATGGGAATGGGTGGCACGGGCACCCGGATCGGGGTGCGTCGGTGGGATTCCGTGTGCACGCACCGGAGCGGTGTCTGCAAACCGATAACTGCGGTCGCGTGCGAACCCATCAAGACGACGAATCTTGGGCCGTTGTGCAAACACATCAACGGCCCAAGTGCTTCACGCGTTCCTGCGCCCGTAACCAGCGCGCGGCGCAGTGCAGCGCGGGGTTAGCCGGCGCACGCGGTGACGGTAAGCGGGCGCGCCGCGGTCGGCGGGAACACCGTGAACAGCGCCGCGAACTCCGGCCCGCGGAGCGCTTCGGCCACCGACGCCGGCACCGCCACCCGCGCGCCGCGCGCGAACACCCGGCCCGCGTCGTCGCGCAGCTCCGCGAACGGCCCCTTGTACATCACGTCGATCGCGCCGCCGGTTTCGGTCGGCGGAGCGAACGCTTCGAGTTGCGTTTCGCGCATCCCGACGCCCTCGCGCACGAAGCACGGCTTCGCGTCGAACTTCAGCAGCCGTGCGCCGACGAACCCGGCGGCGCACAACCCCGCGAGCGGGTCGGACTCAAACGGCACCGCGCGTACCGCGCCCGCCGGGCCGGGCAGTTCGGGGTTGCTCACTTCGCGCTCGCCCGTGAGCACGTGAACGAATACGCGCCCGCCCGGCCGCAACACTCGCCGCACCTCGGCAAACAGCGCCGCGCGCTCGCCGGCGCTCAGCGGCAGGTTCAGCGTGCCTCGCAGCCGCACTTCGTCCAGTGAAGCGCTCTCGGCGGGCACGCGGGCCGGCACCGGTTCGTTCATCCGGTGCTCCCACGACCGCGGCTCGCGCGGCGCGGAACACGTCCCGGGCGGGCCGAGCACGACGGTTTCGCTCTGCCCGGCCCCGCGGTGCTCGAGGTCGCCGTCGAACGTGTACACCTCCCACAGGTTGCCGTCCGGGTCGTGCGCCCAGAACTTCGTCTGCTTCGCGTAGCAGCACTCCACGCCCTCTTCGCGCCTCGTGGGCATCCCGGCGCGCTCGAGGCGCTCCTGCATCGCCACCAGAGCCTGAGCGTCCGGCAGACGGAACCCTAGGTGGTTGAGCGCGCCGCCGCGGGCCACCTCGCGCGCCGGTTCGAGCGACAGCACGAGTGGCGGACTGTCCGGCTCGAACTTCGCGTAGTCGGCGCGCACCTTCGCCGGTTCGACGCCGAGCAGCACGCGGAAGAACGCCATCGACTGCGCCAAATCGGTCACGTTCAGTGAGAGGTGGAACCGCACGGGATCGCTCATGGCAGTCACTCGAAGTAAGTGTCGGTCTTGCCGTACTCGGCGTACTTCACCTTTAGCCAGTCGTGGAACTCGCGGTAGTGCTTGGCGCGCCGGTCGCCGCCGTCGGAGTCCGCGTTGTAGCTCAGGTACAGTTGCCGCCGCGGGCCGGTGCTCACGTTCGGGTCGGACCGGTGCGGGGCGAACCCGCCGAACACCGCGACGTCGCCCGGTTCGAGGCACAGATACACCGCGCGCGCTTCGTCCACGGTGTCCGCGGGCAGTTCGTGGTACTTGCCGTCTTGCGGCGTGAGCGGCCCGTGGTGGTGGTAACCGGGGTACACGACCGTGCACCCGTTGTCGCGGTCGGCCGCGTCGAACGGGATCAGCACCGTGAGGAAGCTGCGCGGGAACCCGTCCCACGCGATCCAGTCTTGGTGCAGCCCGTAGCCCTTCACGCCCGGCGGCTTGTAGATCAGTTTATCTTTGAACAGCTGCGCCGGTTCGCCGTACAACCCCGCGAGCAATTCCAAGAGGCGCGGCGCGCGGGCGAGCCGCTCGCACACCGGCGACAGGTCGATCACCGGGTCGAACGTCTCGAACGTACACTCCCCGGTGAACACGTTGTTCTGCCACCGGCACCGCATGTTGCGGGTGTCTTTCAGTCGCGCGAAATCGACGAGCAACCGGTCGGCTTCGGCGCGCGCGGCACACATCTCGTGGGCTTCGAACAGCCCGCGAACGACGACGAACCCGTCGCGCGCGTAGTCGGCGCGGAGCGCCGCGGGGCGTGTTGCGGTCGCGCTCATCACTCGCGCTCCGTTGGTGCGGAATTCGGAACCGGAACGAACCACGCGACCGCGGCCAGAAGCGCTGCCGCAATCGCCAACTGCTGAACGACCGGGGCGTAACTGCCGGCGGCGCGGTGCCCGGCGGCCAGAACCAGCGGACCCGCGGCCGACGCGAGCACGGTGAGCAACTGCGCCGCGCCCTGAATCGAACCCAAGTGCGCCGGGCCGAACGCCTGCCGCCACACCGCGAAGAACGCCACCGTGAGCGCGCCGCCGGACACGCCCATCGCCGCGGCGTAGCCGTACACCTGCGCCCGAGACTCCACGAACGGGAAGCACGCCAGCGCCGCGGCTTGTAGTGCGAGCGCGCCGGCGAGCACCGCGTTCAGCCGCACCTTCGTGGCGAGCCACCCGGCGCACAGGTTTGCCGCAAGCCCGATCAGCGGCGCTACCGTGGTGACCGTGAGGAACACCGACCGCTCGAACCCGCGCTCGGCGAGCAGGGACTGGTTGAACAGCGACGTGCCCGCGGCCACCATGCCGTAGAACGAGGTACCCAGCGCGAACACCCAGAACGCCGGCGTGCGGAGTGCCGCGAGCAGTGTATCACCGCGCTCGTCGGCGCGGTGCGCGTTCGGTTCGCCGGCCGCGGGCGTCGGGTTCCTCACGAACACAAGTGCCAGCGCGCCGAACGCGACCAGCGCCCAGCCCATCGCGGCCCACACGTCGCGCCAGTGCGCGCCGCCGGATTCAAAGGCGCGCTTCACCGCGCCGAACGCGGCCATGAACCCGACCGCGACGAGGAACGAGTACGCGCCGATCACCGCGCCCGGTTTGTTCCCGGCAGCCTTGCCCACGAGCGCGAGGCTCACCACGGAGAGCGCACTCTGGCCCAGCCCGCGCGTGAGCAGCACGAGCGCGAACAGGTGTAGCGGGACCGGGAGCGCGCCGCCCTCCGTGCCCCACGGCGCCAACTCCTTACCGCCCGGTGCGACGCCGGACAGCGCGACGACCGCCGCGCCGAGCGCGAGCAGCACCGCGGACAGCACGACGCGCGCGCCGAAGCGGTCGATCGCCCAACCGACCGGCAGGCAGAACGCCGCGCCCGCGAGCGTGGCCCAAAAGTTCAGCGCGGCGAACGCGACGCCCGTCAGCTTCTTCTGCATGATCATTCTCCCTGTCTCGTTCGTTGCGCCTGCCAGCCAGCCGCCGGG
>JALHNS010000456.1 GCA_022843445.1 Gemmata sp. | reverse complement strand
GACGCTCTTCCGATCTCCGTTCGCCACCTCCAGTGCCGTTTGCGGGCGCGCGTCCGGGTTCTTTGCCAGCATGCGCATCACGAACGCGACGAGCGCGGCGGGCACGTTCGGGTTGCGCGCGGGGATCGGCACCGGCTCTTCGGTGCTCAGCGCCAGCAACACGGCCGTCACGCTCTCGCCGGCGAACGGGTTGCGCCCGGTCAGCAGCTTGTACATCACCACGCCGAGGCTGAAGACGTCCGTGCGGTGGTCCACCTTCGCGGCGCGGGCCTGTTCGGGGCTCATGTACGCGGGCGTGCCCACCACCGCGCCCGATTTGGTCAGCTCGCTGTCGGTGTCGACGGGCTTCGCCAATCCGAAGTCGAGCACTTTGACGCGATCGTTGGGGGCTTCGAGCCACAGGTTCGCGGGCTTGATGTCGCGGTGCACCAAACCTTGCGCGTGCGCCGCGGCCAACCCCAGCGCCGCCTCGATCCCGATCCGCACGCAGTGCTCCAGCGGCGGCGGCCCTTTCTGTTTCAGGTACTCGTCGAGCGGGCAGCCCTGCAGGAACTGCATGGCGATGTACGGCACGCCGTCGCGCTCGTCCGCTTCGTGGACGGTGACGACGTTGTCGTGCCCGATCTTCGCGACCGCCTTCGCCTCGCGGACGAACCGCTCCCTCGCGCCCGGGTCGGCGGCGAACTCCGGCAGCATGACTTTGAGCGCGATCTGGCGGTCCAAGCGGGTGTCGCGGGCGAGGTACACCGCCCCCATGCCGCCTTTGCCGAGTTGTTTCACGAGGCGGTACGGGCCGAGTGCACCGATCTCGTCCGGGCCGAGCGACGCGCCGCCCACGAACTCGCCGGTGGCGGTGGGGTGCGCGGAACTCGCGGTGGTACCGGTGGCGGAGGGCGGCGCGCCCGTAACCGTGTTCGCCGGCTCCGAGTTTTGCGCGTCGGGCATGATAGACTCGCGGGGGCGGTGGCGTAGGGGTATTGTCGCCCGTTCCGGTTTCGGTGCCAAGCACCTTTCACCGGGCGCGGCCGTCGCTAGAATCACGCTGCCTCACATCCACTCACTCCCGGAACCCTGTCATGGCCACGCCTACCGCGGACATCGGTCTCATCGGTCTCGCCGTTATGGGCGAGAACCTCGTGCTGAACATGGAGTCGCACGGGTTCACCTGCGCGGTGTACAACCGCGACACGACGAAAGTGGACAACTTCCTGAAGGGCCGCGGAGCGGGCAAGAAGTTCGTCGGCGGGGCGACGCTGCAAGACTTCGTCGCCAGCATCAAGCGGCCCCGCAAGATCATGATGATGGTGAAGGCCGGCAAGCCGGTGGACGACGTGATCGAATCGGTGTCGCCGTTCCTCGAAGCCGGCGACATCCTGATCGACGGCGGCAACACGCACTTCCCGGACACCGGCCGCCGCATGCACGCGCTCGCGGCGAAGGGCATCCGGTTCGTCGGTAGCGGCGTGAGCGGCGGCGAAGAGGGCGCGCTGAAGGGGCCGAGCATTATGCCCGGCGGCGACGCCAGCGCGTGGCCCGAACTGAAGCCCATCTTCCAAGCCATCGCCGCGAAGGTGAAGGACACCGACGGCAGCCAAGCCGCGTGCTGCGACTGGGTCGGGCCGGAAGGCTCCGGGCACTTCGTGAAGATGGTGCACAACGGCATCGAGTACGGCGACATGCAGCTCATCTGCGAGTCGTACAACCTGCTGAAAGACCTCGCCGGCATGTCGCCAAAGGAAATGAGCGACACGTTCTCGAAGTTCAACAAGGGCGTGCTCGACAGCTACCTCATCGAGATCACCGCGGACATTCTCGCGTTCGTGGACCCGGACACCGGCAAGCCGATGGTGGACGTGATCCTCGACACCGCCGGGCAGAAGGGCACCGGCAAGTGGACCGTCGATAGCGCGACCGACAACGGCGTGCCGCTCACGCTGGTCGCGGAAGCCGTCTTCAGCCGCTGCTTGAGCGCCCAAAAGGACGAGCGCGTCGCGGCGAGCAAGGTGCTGGCCGGCCCCGCGGTCACGCAAGTGGCCGACAAGGCGCAGTTCATCGCGGACGTGGAAATGGCGATGTACGCGTCGAAGATCGTGAGCTACGCGCAGGGCTACGCGCTGATGGCGGCGCAGGCGAAGGCCAGCAACTGGACACTGAACAACGGCGGGATCGCGCTGATGTGGCGCGGCGGCTGCATCATCCGCAGCGCGTTCCTCGGCAAGATCAAGGAAGCGTTCGACAAGAACCCGGCGCTGGTGAACCTGATGGTGGACCCGTACTTCGCGGGCGAACTGGGCAAGGCGCAGAGCGGGTGGCGGCGCGTGGTGGGCGTGGCGGCGGCGAACGGCATCTCGCTGCCGACCATCTCCAGCTCGCTGGCGTACTACGACGGCTACCGCACGGCCCGCCTGCCGGCGAACCTGCTGCAAGCGCAGCGCGACTTCTTCGGCGCGCACACCTACGAGCGCTTGGACAAGCCGCGCGGCCAGTTCTTCCACACGAACTGGACCGGCCGCGGCGGCAATACCACCAGCAACGCCTACAACGTGTAAGTGCGAGGCGACGAACGCACGAAGCCGCGGGCCGCAAGCCCGCGGCTTTTTCGTTGATAGCCCGACGCGTGAGCGAGGGTGTCTGCCTTCTTCAGTCAGCGTCGCAGAGGAGGGGAATGCCGTTGCAGTGCAGTTCCGGTTTCTGTGCGACGGGTTCGAGGTGAATGTGGATGAGCTGATTGTCGCCGAGCGTTCCGCGAGCCGGGCACGACGACAGAACCGTGAGCCGGTACCACCCGTTCGCCAACTGCACCTGCTGTTCCGCCGGGCACGCGGCTTCCCAATCCATCAGGTCGTACAGGTCGCGGACGCAAACGAGGTTGTCGTGAACTTGCAGCGCCAATTGCAGTTTGAAGTCGGCGACGGCGACCGTTTGTTCGGTCGGCGGGCTGTGATGGAACCGGACGCGATAGGAACCGGGCGACCCGGTGCAGAACCCGGTCAACTGACCGGCCATAACGTGCCGCGCCACATCCTCTGCTTTCCCAAAGTGCGGCCGAAAGTAATCGCTGCCGTCCGCGATATGCGCGACCGCGGGCGGGGAATACAGGATGAGGCCAAGCCCGGCGATGTCGAGAGCGATTTCGCGCATCGGCTCCTCCGGAATGCTCCCGGCAGCCTCAATCGCCTTCACCGGCCAGCGACTCTGTTGTCAGTTGCGGTGCCTCACTGCTTGCCAAGCCGTTTCGACACTCTCGAAGATGAAATCCGCCTCAGCTGCTTCCCGTTGGGTACTCGTTCCCCAAAGGAGCGTCGCGATTGCCCTCGCACACTTCGGGCCGACAACGACAGCCGTCTTCTTGCCCGCGACTGAGGGTGACACCAAGTCGGCGAGATCGTCGCCCCACTCGTATCGGAGTTCCGACAGATCAACGACGAGCGCCGCGGGTTGCCAGATCGCAACAGCCGTCTTGGTCATCCCGACCATGAATCGCAGATCGGGCTTCCCGGCGGAGCCGTCCCGGTAGTCGCCCGTGAACTTCACGATCAAGGTGAAGCAGAACGGGTTGCGGCCGGTCGTTTCAAGTTGGAACTCGCAGCGAAGTTTCGTTTCGTCTTCGAGGCGCACCGGTTGGAGTTTCATCGCCACAGATTGGGCCTCCGTCGAACGACCTGTTGGGCCGCTATTCGTCCCACACGACCGCGATGTTCACGGTAAACGGTGCTTCCGTACCGTCCTTCACTTCCCAGACGCACACGCGCTTCTCGCCGCGAATCCAGTACGTCGAAAACGCGGGCGGCCAACCGCCGGTATCCTCGTCTGCGAAGTCGAAGTCCGAATCGCCCAACTCGTCCACGCTCGGAACGCGCCGCACTGGTGTTCCGTAAACCGCTTCAAGTATCGCGACCAATTCGCGGTAAACGCGCCCACTTTCTTCCTCAGCGGCGTGCCACTCGTCCTCGGTCCAGTTATCCCAAAAGTCACGCGACTCCCACCACACGCACAGAGTGTCGGGGTACGCGGGTTCGCGGGCGAGCAGTTCCTCAACGGTCCGAACCGCGTCCATTCGGGCACTCCACCACAAGTACGCGCAGCACACCGCCGGTAGCTCACACCGCGGCGAGGGTTTGGCGGAGGCCGTCGGCGAACGTTACCTTTGGGGCGTAGCCCAACTCCGCGCGGATGCGGGCGATCTTCGCGCGCGAGTCGCGCACGTCGCCGGCACGCGGCGGGGCGAACGTCGGCACCGCGTTCGTGCCGAGAATCGCGTTCAGTTCGCGGATCAGGTCGAGCAGCGTGACGCTGCTGCCGGTGCCCACGTTGTACACGCGGCCCGATACGCCCGGCACTTCGGATGCTAACAGCAGCGCTTGGACTACGTCGGTCACGAACACGAAGTCGCGGGATTGCAGGCCGTCGCCGAAGACGGTCGGCGTGCGCCCGGAGGCCAGCAGCGCCGCGAAGATCGCGATGACGCCACTATAAGGAGAGTCGGCGCGCTGCCGCGGGCCGAACACGTTGAAGAACCGCAGCCGCACCGTTTCGAAACCGTAAGTGTGCGCGAACGATTGCGCGTAGAACTCGCCCGCGAGCTTCGCGGCGGCGTAAGGGGAGAGGGCGACGAGCGGGGTGTCTTCGTCTTGGCCCGCGGGGTCGCTCGCGCCGCCGTAGGCGCTCGCGCTGCCCGCGTACACCAACCGCCGCGCGCCGGCCTTGCGGGCCGCGTTTAGCACGTTCAGCGCACCGGTCGCGCACGCCGCGTGGCTCGCCGGCGGGTCTTCGACGCTCTTCGCCACACTCGCGAGCGCCGCCAAGTGGAACACCACCTCGCAGCCCTCGGCGGCGCGCGCCACCGCGGCTTCGTCGGTCACGCACCCGCGAATCAGTTCCGGCTTCGCCGCGATGTGATCGAGGTTGGACGCTTGCCCGGTGCTGAGGTCGTCGAGCACGCGAACCGTGCGCCCCCGCGCAGCGAGCGCTTCAACCAAGTGCGAGCCGATGAACCCCGCGCCGCCCGTGACCAGAACCGGTTTCGACATGAGCGATACTCCCGAAACGAAACCACCGGGCGCGCGGCCCGGTGGCGGACGCTTCGAGTGTAGTACGCGGTCAGCGGTCGAATTTGTTCAGCACAACCGGTTCGCCGGCGGTCGGAATCGGGGGCAGCGCGCCGACGCCGGGGGCCGGCATCTTCTTCGGTTCGACCGTGCGCGGCGGGTTCAGCGGGGTGCCGCCCTTCGGGAGCGCCGGGGCGGGCGGCTTCGGCGCGTCGCTGACGCCCGTGCCGAGGTACGGGTACGGGCACACGTCGTCCCACTTGCGCCACTGCGTTTGGAAGTAGCCGAAGCACGCGCCCGGGCACAGGTTCACTTGGAACGGCTGATTCTTGTGCTTGTGGCCGAAGCGGTCGTGCCCGCGGAGCAACTTGCCGCAGGTGGAACAGCCGACCGTGGGGCCGGCCGCGCCGCAGGCGGCGCACGAACCGCCGGCCGCGGGCGGCAGCACCGACACCGGGGCCGCGCCGGGGCCGGGGGTCTTGGTCTCGTCGGCCGC
>JALHNS010000455.1 GCA_022843445.1 Gemmata sp. | reverse complement strand
CGGCAGCAGCCCGGTGCCGCGCCCGACGATCCCGGACCGCCCGCCGCCGCTGCTTCTGCCGCCGGAACTGCCGACCGCGCGGAAGTGAGTTCCTCAATGTGGCACGATGCTCCGCGTCGTGCTTCTCCGATACCAACAGCTAATGCGACGCGGAGCGCCGCGCCACTATTGGTCGCGCGTGCGGAACCGCCAACTCGCCAGTACCAGCGCTAGCACGATGAACGCCAGCGACACGCCGAACGTCGCTCCCCACGAGGGGTAATCGATGGCCGTGAGGCCGGGTACGATGCGCTCGGCGTCGGTGAGCGTGCCGTCCGCGATCATTTTCGTCGTCAGTTTGTCGAGGTCTTTGTATCGCGGCATCACGTTGTTCAGGCCGTCCACGAGGTTGTACGCCCAGTCGGGTACGCGCTCCGGGCGGGGCGACGCGCGGAACACGTCGAACAGCGTCTTCACCTGCCCGATCACGTACAGGAACAGCATGAACCCGATGCTCAGCACCATCGCCGCGATCGCACTGCGGGTGACCACCGCCACAAGTGCCGACAGCGCGTACACGATGGCGAACTGGAACGTGAGGATCGGGATCACCGCGAGGAACCCCGGGTCCCAGTAGCCGCTGCGCGCCGCGAGCACCAGCCAGATGCCGCCCACCGTGAACGCGGTGACGAGGAACACGAACGTGAGGCCGCCGACGTACTTGTAGACCAGCAGTTGGGTGCGCCCGATGGGCTTCGAGAGCATCAGGTCGATGCTCCCCTTCCGCATCATGTTCGGGATGAAGAACGCCGTGATGATGACGCCGATGAGCAGCAGCACCGCCGCGCCCAGCCCGTTGATGATGCGGTCCTCGATGATCCACAGCACCTGACCGAGGTTGGTGCCCTCGCTCACCGTGACCGCGCCGAAAAACATCTCCATCTTGTGCGGCCACCCGCGCACCGCCGCACCGCCCGCCGCGGTGACATCGAAGGCGTACTCCGGCTCCGCGACCCCGGCGGCGCGGGCGACGGTCGCGCTCGTCCCGGCGTGCGTGCGGAACTGGGCGACGAGGAACTCGGCCATGTCCGCGTCGGTCACGGCCCGCTGCTCTTCGGGGGTCGCGTTCCGCTCGAACGACAACTCGATGTCCGGCACGTTCTGCGCGGCCTCTTCGCCCTTCTTGCCGCCGAACGACTTGGCGAGGTCGGCGGCCTTCACCGTGCTCCCCGGCGGCTTGGCCCACGCCGCGACCGCTTTGCGGAATGAGTCGCCGCCCGCGGGGTCGTGCTCGTCGTTCGTGACGGTGCCGCTGCGCGCTTTCACCGTGAGGCGCAACTTGTAGCCGTCGCCGGCGGCGGCCACGTCTTGCGCGGCGTACTTGTTCTCGTTCCGCAGGCTGGCGCTCACGACCCGGCTCGCGCCCTTGTTCGGGAAGTGGACGTTGAACCGCTGCGCGATCGACTGGAACGCCTTGTCCGGCTCGACCGGCTCGAACGACGCGCTGCCGACGATGAGGATCACGAGCGCGGACAGGCCGAGCATCGCGTAGATCACAAAGCCGTCTACGGCTTCGCGGAACGAGTCCTTCAGGATCGCGACGAACTGCGTCACGGTTCAGCCCTCCCCGCCCACGGCCCGCACCCGCTGCACCTGTTGCACCGTGCGCACCTTCTGATCGACCCCCGGCTCCGCCCCCTCGACCGTCTTCATGAACACGTCTTCCAGCGACTCCTTCTTCTCCACCAGTTCGCGCAGGCTCAGGCCGCCCTCCACCAGCAGCCGCACCACCGGGTCGATGGTCTGGCCGCTGGCGAGCGTCACCTCGAACGTGCCGGGCCGCTCCGCGAGCGGCGCGACCGCGTACCCGAGCCGGGCCACCACGTCGGTCGGGAACGCTTGTCCTTCCCCGAGCCGCAGCCGGAACTTGTCGGTCGCCTTCGTGAGTTCCGCGACGGTCCCCTCGCGCACCACCTCGCCCCGCTGCAGGATCGCCACGCGGTCACACACCAGTTCCACCTCGCCCAGCAGGTGCGAGTTCAGGAAGATGGTGTGGCCCTTGTCCTTGAGCCGCGCCATGAGTTCGCGGATCTCCTTGCGGCCCATCGGGTCCACGCCGTCGGTCGGCTCGTCCAGAATGATCAGGTCCGGGTCGTGCAGCAGCGCCTGCGCGATCCCGAGCCGCTGCTTCATGCCCTTCGAGTACGTTTTGATCTTCGAGTTCATGCGCCCGGCGATGCCGACCAATTCGAGCGCCTCGGGAATCTTCCGCTTCCGGTCGTCCGGCGAGACGCCGTACAACTGGCCGTAGAAGTCCATCAGCGAGCGGCCGGTGTGGTAGTACGGGAACTGGTGGTCTTCCGGCAGGTAGCCCACTCGGCGGCGCACGTTCACGGTGCCCGCGGGCGCGCCGAGCAGTTCGGCCTCGCCCGCAGTCTTGCGCACGATGCCGAGCAAGATTTTGATGAGCGTGGTTTTGCCGGCCCCGTTCTGGCCGAGCAAGCCGTAGATTTGGCCCGGTTCCACGCTAATGGAAACGCCCTTGAGCGCTTCGAGGGTGCCGTAGGTTTTGCGCAGGTCGCGCGTCTCGATCACCGCCACGGAACCCCTCCGGTGTGCCTTGTAGCAAGGCATTCGCCGACACGCGAAACATATTGACGCCGCCCGCGGCGAGCTACTCAGATTGCGGCGCGCGCGGGCGGCGCGTATCTTCGTTGTGTTTCGCCGATGCCGAATCTCGATTCACTTGTGAGGGAGCCGTCGTGAAGAAGCCCGTGATCGCTCTGGCCGTGATCGCCGCGTGCCTCGTGGTGCCTGTCGCGCGGATGGTGGGGCAAGACAAGGAGCCGGTGAAGGAGCCGTTGCCGCACCACGGCGTGTGGAAACTGGAGATGGACGACAAGATCGACGGCAGTCTCGACCCGCGCTCGACCGGCTCGCACGAGTTCAAACTGTCGGTGGTGAACAACCGGTTGGTGGGCCGAAACACGGATCCCAAGTGGGCGAACGAGGGCCACATGACCGGCGACATTGTGGCCGGAGACCCGACCCCGCTGGTGTTCATCCGTCAGGACCGAACGGCGCACAAGGGCGGCGTGACGTTCTACTGCGGGAAGTTGACGAAGGACGGCGTGTGCGAGGGCACCTACTACGCGAACACCGGGGGCACCGGCGACTTCCGCCTCACGCTCCAAAAGGCGGAGTAGGGCGCGGCGCGTTGTGCGAAGGTGCGCGGGTACAGTCGGAGAACGACACGCGACAACGGAAGAGTCATCATGGCTTGCAGGCGAGACGACTACCGGGATTTGCGCCTCGCCGTCGCGGAGTTGATTGCCCGCGTTGAAGGGAAGCCGTGCGTCAACGTCTGTCGTGATGGGTCGGTGTTCGTGTGCCGGCGAATCTACCAACTCCGTGTCGATGAAGACTCGTTGGACGCTGAATGCGAGTGGGTCGATCCGCCGAGCGCTAAACCAGAGGAACTCACCGATGGGATGAGTATCGGGCTAAGCCTTCTCCGAATCGGCCCTGACTGGTGGTACGACGACTACTTCCATTGGTACTTCGTGTTCGACCCAGCGCTGGTCGCGCGGTCGGTCGCGGGCGACCACTCTTGGGTTCCCGCGTTCCTCAAATCCGCGACACTCCGCTGCACCTAACGGGGCTTCGGGCTGTAATCCTTACCGGTAAGTTTTGCACGCTCTTCCCTCACCGTTGCAACTGTTGCCGCTTCGCGCGTAATTTCGGCACGAAATCCCCCTGCGGAGCGTTTGGCACGCGACGTGCATTCCAGCTTATCTCGTCGAACGGTTCTCCCCCAGAACCGCCGACACGGGCCTTGCGGTTCCCCCCAAACCCACCGCAACCCGTTGGCTGTCGGACTCCTGCGTTCCCCCTGAGCGAGCCGCCCGGTACCCCCACCGGGCGGCTCGCTCGCGTTTCGTACACCCTTCGCGGTTGTCGCGCGCCGTATAATCCCACCACACGCCGCGCCCCCGCGAGCCTCGCGCCATGCCCCCGCACACGTTCGTGCTGCCGCCCCCGCTCACCACGGTCGCGCCCCAAGTGGCCGCGCCCAACGAGGTGCCGGACCTGCTGCGCCAGTTGCTCGCGGCCCAGCAGGAACAGCTCGCGGTGCTGAAGGCGCAGGCCGCACAGCACGACGCCGGGGCGAAGTGGAAGGCATTCCTCGCGCGCTGGGAGGGCGAGTTCCCCGGCCTCGGCGGTGCCGCCAAGCGCGCGCTTCCCGTACTGGAGCGCGCACACTTGGCGCTGGTGCGCGACCTCACCGACCAACTGGCCGACGACCCGGACCTGCTGGGCGACGAGTTCGCGCTCGCGGAGTTCCTCGACAAGTACGGGCTGAAACTCGTGCAGTTGGGGAACCTCGTGTCCCAACTCGCACCGCTGGCCGAAGCCTCTGAAGAGTGAGTGCTTAGTGGTGAGTGGTTTGAGGGCAGTCGGGCAGAAGGCAGAAACGAACCACAGAGGCACAGAGACACAACCAACACAGAGACAACCGAAGGCTGTGTTGTTCTGAACTCAACTGCTTTGCTTTCTCTGTGTTCGCTTTCTCTCTGCGCCCTCTGTGCCTCTGTGGTTCATTTCTGCCTTCTGTTTTCTCCGTTCTGCCCACTAACCACTAACCACTAACCGCTAACCACTGAACACCGGACACACGCTGCATGGACATCGCACCCGCCGACCTCGCCCGCGTTCGTGAGCTGTACCTCTCCGGGCACTACCTGAGCGCGCACCGCGCGGCCGAGGCCGTCGCGCCGCTCCGCAGTTGGACCGGCCCCGCGGCGCGGCTGCTGGCGGGGCGGCTGGCGATCCAACTCGGGGCACCCAAACTCGGCCGGCGGTTGCACCTCGTCGCGTTCCGCGAGTCGCACGCGTACCCCGAAGCGCTGTACTACCACGCCCGCTACCGGCTCGAACGGTTCGGCCCGTATAGCGCGCGCAAGTTCATGCACGACCACCCGGACTGGTCCGACGCCGGCCCGGACCTGCACGCCGATTGGCTGGCGCTCGCGGCCGTCGTCGCCGCCCGGTTCCGCGACTTCGACCGCGCCGAGCGGCTGCTGAACAAAGCCGACCAAGTGGCCCCGAACCGGCCGTGGCCGCTCGTCGAGCGCAGCGCGGTGTACGAGTACGCGGACCGCACCGAAGACGCGCTCGCCGCCGCGCGCCGCGCGCTGGAGCTGCACCCGTGGTTCCGCCCCGCGGTGCAGTCGGTCGCGCACATGACGATGAAACTGGGCCGCGACCGCGAGGCACTCGAGTTCCTGCAAGAAGCCGACGCGCACCTCGAAAGCGGTCTCGTGGCGGCGCAAGTGGCGGCGCTGCTGATCGACGCCGGGCGGCACGAAGAGGCCCGCGCCGCGCTGGACCGCTACGAGCGCCTCAGCCCGCTGCTCGAACCGGACGTGGCGAAGTGGCTGCACGCGCGGCGCACCGATTGCGCCTACTACCTCGGCGACACCGCGACCGCGTCGGCGCTCGCGAAGCTGGTGAAGGAGGAGCACTACGACGCCTTCGCCGCGCGGCTGGACGCCGGGCACGCGCCCGGGGC
>JALHNS010000454.1 GCA_022843445.1 Gemmata sp. | reverse complement strand
TCTGATCTACTGGGTCGTCCGGTGAGAGGGACGGTGGGCGAGGTTGCCCTACCGCCCGCGATCTACTCCGCAGACCGAAGGTCACGACGAAACGTCGCCTTTTTCAACGGACTGCTAACCGAGGGCGTGAGCGAGCGGTGGTGCGCGCTGGGCCGCGCGCACCCCGGTTCGCCGGCCGAAGGGCTGCCGTTCAGCGAATGGCCCAAAGTCAGCGCGTGCATCGGTGTGTACGTGCGCGCCTCGAATGCCTACCAACTCGTGTGCGAAGCTGCGACCGGTTGGTTCGATGACGCGATCTACGGCACACTCGATTCCGCAGACGTGCTCGCCAACTGGCCGAAGGCGGTGGCGGCGCTGCGCCAACCCGAAGTGCTTCCGACCGAACCGGAGTTGAACGAACTGCACGAGCGCGGGCGGCGCGAGATCGCTTCCGTTCGCGCGCCGGTGCCGCCGCCGCAACCGGTGTACGCCGGCCAGGTGTCGGCGGAATTGGCTGCGATGCAGCGCGCGCGAGTTGCGGAGTATCGCGAGGGTGAGCCGTTCGAGCGCCACACGCCGAGTGACAGCTACCACACAGCCGACGTGATGCTCGTCGGCGAGGGCGAACCGGCGGACCGGTTCGTAACGAAGCTCGGCGGCGTTCCGTACCGGCCCGCGGGCGTGCCGTGGCCGACAACTGCGAGCGGCGAACCGCTCGTGTTCTTCGGTCAGGTGTGCTTCGCGGACTCGACCGATTTGGTTGGCGCACTGCCCGGCGACGTGCTGTTGATCTTCACCCACGGCGCACACGACCACACGTCCGGGAAACTGCACTTCGAGTGGTACCCGCTGGGCATCGAAGCGCTCGTCGCGCCCGCAGACGTACCCGAAACGCCGTGGCGCGTGTTCCCGTGCTTCATGCACCTGTCGCGCCGCGCGCCAGAGCCGGACGCGGACGAACCGCCCGACTGGACCACTTGGGCGAAGGTCGGCGGGATGCCCCATTGGATTCAGCACGAACCGCGGCGCTACGGAACGTTCCTCGCGGCGTTCGAGAGCGTGTCGTGGCTCGCGGACCCGGACCCCGCGCGACCCGCGGTGAAACACCTCGACTTCTTCGACGACGGTTTGCTGAACCTGTGCCTCGCGGACAACGGACGCGTGGAAGCCCATTTCTCGTGTTACTGAGGAACCGCCCGTGAGTCGCAGGAAGCGCTTTCTTCGCTGGTTCGTGCGCGGTTCGCTCGCGCTCGTCGTTGTCGGTGTCGTGCTGTTCGCGCTGAACGGGTTGGTGCTCGCGGACCGCACGTCGCCGCGGGTTTCGCACCTCGAAGGCGTGCCGGTGGCCGCGAGCGCGTCCGGTCCCGGTGAGGTCACGTTCGTCAGCTACAATATCGCCAAAGGGTTCGCGCACCGTGGCGGGCTGACGTTCGATTCGCGCGCCAACGTCGAAGCCAAGATCTCGAAAATGGCGCACGTCATTCGCGCCGAGAAGCCGGACGCGGTGTTCCTCTCCGAAGCGCTCACCGAGTTCGCCCCGTGCAACGTGAACCAAGTTCACCTAATCGCGCGCGAGTGCGGGCTGCCGCACGTCGCCACGGGCGAGAACTACAACCTCGGCGTGCCGCTGTGCCGCGTGGTCGGCGGGAACGCGATCCTGTCGCGCGTGCCGCTCGAACCTGTGGCGAACATCGACCTCGCCGGCCGCAAGCCGTTTTGGGTGACGGGCAACAACCGGCGCGCGCTGTTCGTGCGCGCCGAGTTTCACGGCGCGAGCGTGCTCATGGCGGCGCTGCACAACGACTCGTTCGACATGCGGAACAACGAGGCACAAGCGCGCCAACTGCTGGAATTCGTAGGCGAGCGGCCCGCGGTGCTGGCGGGCGATTTCAACAACCGGCCCGGCGAGCGCTCGATCAAGCTGCTGCGCGACAGCGGCTGGTTCGCGGGCGAATGGGATGGCCCGCCGACGTTCTTCGAGGGCAAGCGCGCCGAGCGTCTGGATTACGTCTTTGCTCCGGTGAGTTGGGAACTGCTCGAATCGCGCGTGATCGCCGATGACACCTCCGACCACCGCCCACTCGTGTGCCGCTTCCGGGTGAAGCCGTGAACGCGACTTCAGAGTAGTAGGCACGCTCCGCGTGCCGTGTGTTCGGCCGCTACTGTTCTCCAACTGCGCGCACAGCATTCCGCGCTCTTCAGAACAGCACGCGGAGCGTGCCTACTACTCTGAGGGCGTTCCTCTCCGCACATTAGCTTCACCACTTCCCGGAGGTTCGCATGGCAACGCCGACGCTCGCCGAACTCGCCCGCATGTTCGACCACTCGCTGCTCCAACCGAACCTCACCGACGCGGAACTCGAGCGCGGGTGCCTGCTCGCGCGCGAACTCGGCGCGGCCAGCGTGTGCATCAAGCCGTACGCGGTGCGGCTCGCGGCCAAGTTGCTCGCGGGCAGCGTGGTGCAAGCGAGTACGGTGATCGGCTTCCCGCACGGCGGGCACCTCACGTCGGTGAAGGTGTTTGAAGCAGAGCGCGCGATGGACGACGGCGCGACCGAACTGGACATGGTGGTGAACGTCGGCAAAGTGCTGAGCGGCGAGTGGAACTATGTGGCGCACGACATCGCGGCCGTGGTGACGGCGGCGCACGCCCGGAACGCGAAAGTGAAGGTGATCTTCGAGAACGCCTACCTGAAGGACGAACACAAGAAGGAGCTGTGCCGCATCTGCGGCGAGGTGCGCGCGGACTGGGTGAAGACGAGCACCGGTTACGCGGAGACCGGCGCGACGCTCGAAGACCTGCGCCTGATGCGCGAGCACAGCCCGGCGTGGGTACAGGTGAAGGCCGCGGGCGGCGTGCGCACCTTCGAGCGCTTAATGGAAGTGCGCGAAATCGGCGTGAGCCGCGTCGGGGCGACCGCCACGAAAGCGATCCTCGACGACGCGAAAGCGAAACTGGGGTTGTAGGAGCGTTACGGGCAAAATACTGTTCGTCGCGCCTTCTGCTTCCAGAGCGGCGAACTCGGTTTCGGCGTAGTAATCTGCTAACCGCACCGGCGCGAACCGGGCGCGCCACCCGTCGAACCGCTCGCGCACGTGCGGCACGTCCAACAGGCCCGCGCCGAGTTCGATCACCAACCGGTTCGGGCGCTGTCGCGTCGGGTCGAGCAGTTTCACAGCATCGTCGGCCCCGTGCGCGGCGCACGCGATCAGGTACGCGAGCGCGACGGGCGGGTTGTTCGCTCCGCGCGTTCACCACTCGCCCCATCGCCCGTGCGTGCGAAGTTCGCGGACGCGCGCTCGCGTCGCCGGCGCGTATGATTCCGATAGCCCTCTCCGTTACGGGTTCCGCACATGGACGCCTTCATTCTGTCGGCCGCGCGCACGCCCATCGGGAAGTTCCTCGGCGGCCTCGCGGAGCTGTCCGCGCCCAAACTCGGCGCGGTCGCCATCGCCGAAGCGCTGAAGCGCGCAAACGTGCCGCCGGCGCGCGTCGAAGACGTGATTATGGGGAACGTGGTGCAAGCGGGGGTGGGACAAGCGCCGGCGCGGCAGGCGGCGCTCGCGGCCGGGCTGCCGGACACGGTGCCGGCGCACACCACCAACATGGTGTGCGGGTCCGGGCTGAAGGCGGTGATGCTCGCGGCGCAGTCGGTGCTCGCGGGCGATTCGCACTGTGTCGTCGCGGGCGGCATGGAGAGCATGAGCCGCGCGCCGTTCCTGCTGCAAGGCGTGCGGCAGGGCTACAAGTACGGCAACCAAACCACCACCGACGCGCTCGTGAACGACGGGCTGTGGTGCGCGTTCGAGAACTGGGCGATGGGCGAAGCGGCCGAACACACCGCGGACACGTGCGGCGTGTCGCGGGCCGAGCAGGACCGCTTCTCGGCGCAGAGTCACCGGCGCGCCGCGGCGGCGTGGGCGAGCGGTGCGTTCGCGGCGGAAGTGGTGCCGGTGACGTTCCCCGCGAGCAAGAAGCCGGTACCACCGGTGGAGCGCGACGAGGGCGTGCGCGCCGACACCACCGCCGAGAGTTTGGCGAAATTGAAGCCGGCGTTTCGGCCCGACGGCACCGTGACCGCGGGGAACGCCTCGCAGCTGTCCGACGGTGCGGCCGTGGTCGTGGTGGCGAGCGCGCAGTTCGTGCAAGAAACCGGGGCGAAGCCGCTCGCGCGCATCGTGAGCTACGCGACGAGCGGCGTGCACCCGAAGGACATCTTCGTTGCCCCGGTGAACGCTGTAAAGACGGCGTGCGCGCGAGCGAACCTGAGTGTGAGCGACATCGACCTGTTCGAGCTAAACGAAGCGTTCGCGGCGCAGATGCTCGCGTGCGGGAAGGCGCTGGAACTGGACGAAGCGAGGGTGAACGTTCACGGTGGCGCGGTGGCACTGGGCCACCCGATCGGCGCGAGCGGTGCCCGCGTGCTAGTCACGCTGCTTCACGCGCTGGCGCTGCACGGCAAGCGCTACGGCCTCGCGAGCCTGTGCTTGGGCGGCGGCAACGCCGTCGCAATGGTGGTGGAGCGCCTCTCATAGTAGTAGGCACGCTCCGCGTGCCGTCGCTGAAGAGTGCAGCAGGCTGTACGAAATGGGCGAAGCGAACACGCGGCCACGATGTCGGCCTTGCCGGAAGTCGTTCCGTGCAGCAGGCTGTACGAAATGGGCGAAGCGAACACGGCCCGAACACACGGCACGCGGAGGGTGCCTACTACCCTGAAGGCAACCCCCGTGAACACAACCGTGCTGATGCTCGAAGACGACGCGGAGCGACTCGCGCGGTTCCACACCACCGCGGCGCGGCTCGGTTTGGAAATCGTCTCGTGGCCCGACGCGCACCGGATGATCGCGGAAGTGGCGCAGTTGCTTCCGGCTGCGGTGCTGGTGTCGCTCGATCACGACCTCGAACCGACCGGGGCGCGCGACCCCGGCGACGGGTTGGACGTGGCGAAGTTTCTCGTGGGGTTCGAACCGATGTGCCCTATCATCGTTCACACGAGCAACGGCCGCGGGGCGACGCGATGATGGGCGAATTTGAACTCGCCGGCTGGGATCACCACCGCGTCGCCCCGCTCGGCGACGACTGGATCGAGCGCGACTGGTACGCGCTCGTCCGCCGAATGCTGCGCCGTCGGTGAACGGGGCGCGATTCGCGTGGTTTGAGTTTCGGACCGAACCCGGAGCGCCCATGTTCGGACTAACCGTCGAAGAGGCGGTCGGGGTGATCGCCGGCGCGTACCTCGTGGTGCGGGCGCTGCTGGTGTTCGGTGGGGCCGCGCTGCGCGGCGTCGCCGACCGCGACCCGCCGCGCGGCATGGACCCGTGGTTCGTGCTGCTCGCTGGGGTTGTGGTTGCCGCGGGTGCGGTCGCGCTCGCGTCGCGCGCGGTCGAGGCGCCGCTGAGCGCGCGGCGGGGCGCACAAGTCGTCGCGGGCATCGGCGGGTTCATCCTCGGACTGATGTTCGACATGGTGCTCGCGCTGCGCGCGTGGCGGGTGTGGCGCGCGGTGACGGCGCGACGCCTGCCGAAACTGCGCGCGGCGCTAGCGAACGAACGCGCCGAAGTGCGCGGCCGGGCCGCCAAACGGCTCGGGCAACTCGGCGACCGCGCGGGGCCCGCGCTGCCGGAGTTGC
>JALHNS010000453.1 GCA_022843445.1 Gemmata sp. | reverse complement strand
GCTCGCTGCGCCTTCGGCTGCGCTCGCTGCACCCCGGGCTAACATCTGCCGCCGCTCCGCGGCTCAGGCAACACAAACTTCACCCCGGGTGCAGTTCGGCCGCGAGCGCTTCCACGCTCGCGCCGCCGGCGTCCAGCACGCGCGACACGGTCGGGTAGGTGCGCTTCGCGCTCGCGGTGTACGCCGGGTCGTAGTGGACCGCCAGCAGCGACGCGACCAGCGGTTCCCAATCGCCCGCGTCCACCGCCGCGCACCACGCGCCCACTTGGCGCGGGCCGTGCCGGCGCGCGAAGGGGAGCAGCTTCGCCTTCAGCGCCTCCGCGTCGGCGCACAGTGGGGCGTAGTCTTCGAGCAGCGCGCGCACGCGGGCTTCCATCGGGGCGCGCAGTTCCAGCACTTCGGCCGCGCGCATCCGGTCCCACAGCGCGCGCGGCAAGTACACGTCGCCGATGCGGTTGCTCTCGCCTTCGATCCACACCGGGCGCGCCGGGTCGAAGCCGTTCAGCGCCGCCAGCAGTTGCGAATCGAACCACTTCTGCGGCGGTTGCGGACCGACCGCGCCGAGCGCCGAGCCGCGGTGGTTCGCCAGCGCTTCGAGGTCCAGCACTTGCGCGCCGCGCGCCGCGAGCGCGCCGAGCAGGCGGGTCTTCCCGGTGCCGGTCGCGCCGACCACCACCCGCAGCGCGAACAGCGGCGGCACGACTTCCAACTCGCGCAGAACGTGCGCGCGGTACGTCTTGTAGCCGCCGCGCAGCACCGTGACGCGCCAGCCGATTTGCGCGAGCACGAGCGCGAGGCTGGCGGACCGCTGCCCGCCGCGCCAGCAGTACACGAACGGCCGGTAGTCTTTGCCCTTCGCGGCGAAGTGCGTGCTCAAGTGTTGCGCGATGTTCGCCGACACGTGCGCCGCGCCGAGTTTGCGCGCCGGGAACCCGCCGTGCTCGCGGTACAGCGTGCCCACTTCGGCGCGCTGCGCGTCACTCAGCACCGGCAGGTTTACGGCACCGGGGATGCGGTCTTCGGCGAACTCGCACGGCGCGCGCACATCAATCACCTCGCAATACGGACACGCGCCGCCCCACAGGGCGCTCGTGTACTGCGGGGCGTTCGGCGCGGCGGCGGACATCGTGCGTGCGGCCTCGTGGGGAAGCGTGCGGCTAACCTATGGTTCGCCGCGCCGCGCGATACACCAACCGCATGCTCACGCTCCTGCGCGACACGACGTTCCGCTCGCTGCGACACGAGCACTACCGGCGCTACTTCTTCGGGCAGATCGTGTCGTTCGTCGGCACGTGGATGCAGTCCGCGGCGCTCATGTGGTTCATGTACGACCGCACCGGCGATCCGCGGTGGCCGTCGTGGCTCATCGTCGCGCAGGTCGGCCCCACCATCCTGTTCGGGGCGTGGGGCGGCGCGCTCGCGGACCGCTACCCGAAGCGCAAGCTCGTGCAGGCGACGCAGAGCGTCTTTCTGCTGAACGCGCTCCTGCTCGCGCTGCTGGTCGCGTCCGGGTTCGTCACGCCGTGGCTGCTGCTGCCGCTCGTGCTGTGGAACGGGACGGTGCAAGCGGTCGATCTTCCCGCGCGGCTCGCGTTCGTGCCGGACCTCGTGCCCAAAGAAGACCTCATCAACGCGGTGGGGCTGAACTCGCTCGTGTTCAACGCGGCGCGGGCCGTGGGGCCGGCGCTCGCGGGGCTGTTCTTCCTCGCGGCGAACGCGGTCGCGCCCGAGGGCACGAACGGCGTGACACTCGGCGCGACAGCGTGCTTCGCGCTGAACGCGCTGAGTTTCGTCGCGGTGCTGCTCGCGCTGCGCGCCATCCCCGAACCGCGAACGAAGAAGCCCGAGCGCGGGTCGATGTGGGACGGCCTGCGCTACTTGCGCGAACACGCGGCGCTCGGCGGGTTGGTGCTGCTGACGTTCGGCGTGTGCGTGTTCGCGTGGCCGGTGCTCACGGTGCTGCCCGCCTACACAAGGATGCGGCTCGGCCTCAAAGAAGAGTCGTACAGCGTGCTGCTGAGCGCGCTGGGTGCGGGCGCGCTGGTGGCGGCGCTCGCCACCGCGACGTTCGGGAGCGTCGGCCGCCGCGGGGCGTTCTTGCTGCTCGGAACGTGCGGTTGCTCGCTGGGGCTCTTGGGTTTGGCGCTGGCGCACAGCGCGGTCGCGGCCGGGGCGTGCTGCGTGTGCGTGGGGTTCGGCCTCGTGCTGTACCTTTCGACCGGGCAATCCACGTTGCAGCTCGCGGTGCCGGACGACATGCGGGGCCGCGTGATGGCGTGGTGGGCGATGACGCTGAGCGCGAGCGCGCCACTGGGCCACTTGGCAAGTGGCTTCGCAGTAGAAGCACTCGACGCGCCCGGCCCGGTACTACTCGCCATGAGCGCCGGCGTGGGCTGCGCCGCCGTGGGGTTGGCGCTGATCTTGGCGCGGCGGAAGTTGAAGTGATGGCCCACAACCGGCTTCACTCTTCCTCTTCGGGGTGCAAACCGGCGTCGACATCCACGAAGGTGTCCGCCGGGACCGCCCGTACCAAAGCTGCAACTCCGCCTCGCGTTACTGGGTTCGCTCGGAAGTCGAGCGTCTTGAGTTGCGCTCCCCATTTGACGGCAGCCACGGCAGCAAGCCCGGTGTCGGTGATTTGGTTCCCCTCAAACAGCAGATTGGTAAGGCGGTTCGGATCGACGCCCCTCAACAGCGCCCGCAATCCGTTGTCGCTAATGCCACAATCGGAAAGATCGACCACGTCGAAGCGCCGCAGCCACGCGGCACTTGCGAGGCGCGCCGCGCCGGTGTCGCCAATCGGATTGGTGTCCAAACGGATCGAACTCAACCGACGAAAGGACGGGCACCGCACGAGGGAATCGACTCCGACCGGGCCGATCTGATTGCGCCCAAGGTCGAGCATCTCCAACCGGGAAAAGTGGCCGGCCGTTGCGAACGGTGCCAAGTCCTTGCACTGAAGTCCGTTCCGTTCTCCGAACAGGTGCACGCAGCGCCACAGGTTGGGGTTTGCCAAATCAACTTGATCGTCTTCCGCCATGTCGTCTTGGTCGTCTTCCGATGAGTCGTCCGTCGCGTAGATTGTGGCAGCCGTGCGAAGCAGGTTCCAAGCGAACGGGTGGGCCGAGCGGCGGTGGTGATAGAGTTCCGGCGGATCGAGGAACCCGCGTGCGAACTGATCGCATCGGACGTTCGGCAACCCAACGGCCGCGAACTCGGGCTGCCAACCGGGGTGCAGTTCCTCCCACAGTTCGCTGAGACGCGGGCCGAGGGCGTCTTGTTCGGGGGCACCGGCCGGCCACCGAGCCATTTCGCACTGAAGTCTAACGAACTCGGCATGCGCGTCGCGGCCGTGTTCTTGCAACCAGTCGGCGAACACCAGTCGCGGCGTGTCTTCGTCTGGGTTTGCGGCGACGGCTGCCAAGAACCGGTCGATCTCGCTCTCGTCCACGAAACTTCGCTCCAATGAGTCACATCGTCGAGAGGGTTTGATGCCAACGAGTCAGCGCGTTGGCTACGCGGTGATGAGCTGCGCCGCGAACCAGTACGGTTCAAACTGTGGTGGGGCAGAAGTCTCGATGACGAATACGAACTGTTGCCGATACCAATGCCACTCGACCCGCAACACGCGCCGAACCCGTTTGGGGCGTTCAACCAGCCGCACTACCGCACCGACCGGGAACCGTGCGTCGGGGCAATCGCTGGGCGACGCCGCGCGGCACGGACGCAATTCGATTTTCGGGAACTGACGCCACCACAACTGGAAGCCCTCCGAAGTAACATACTCGCTCACCGTGCGGCACAATCGACAATACACAGAACTTTACTCGAACGTCGTATGCGACTCAAGCAACGGTGTCTGTCCAGTTCGCTGCGCTGCCGACCTCTTGACTCGTATTGTCCGCGTGTATACTATTCATCTGCCAGCGCGCCGCGCGCTCGGTGCAGGGCGGTTCGTTCGCTGGCGCGAACGCGACGTGCGCCGCGAACGGCCCTCAAATTCGCCCGTCGCACGCACAGGAGGGGGTCGCGCGTGAGGGGTTGGCCAACTCGGTGGCTGGGACGTGCGAAATGCTAGGATTTCTAGCGTTTTTTGCGAGTTGGCCAGTTGGCCAACTCGGCTGGCCAACTCGGGCCAACTTGGGGTGAGTTGGCCAGCATCCGTTTCGCACGGCGAACGGCCGCGGCACGCGGTCTTGCCTTCGGTGCGGGCGCGTGCCTAAAATGTCGTCAGTTAAGTCGGCTCCCCTTTGCGAGGTTAAGCACAGAGCCGATTCCAACTCCGCGCTGTCGAGGGGCGCTGCGACCGAACGCACGGACACTACGTGACGTTCGGCCAGGCTCGACGGGGTGGACTTACTACCGTGCAACCGCGCCCGTTCACTCTGTCAGAGGACCGTGAACGTGTCTAGCGCTGTTGCTTCCAAGCCCACTACCGCTCCCGCCGGCTTCACCGACTACCACGTCGCGGACATCGCGCTCGCCGGCTGGGGCCGCCGCGAGATCGCCATCGCCGAAACCGAGATGCCGGGCCTCATGGCGATCCGCGAGGAGTACGCCGCCAAGCAGCCCCTCAAGGGCGCGCGGATCACCGGTTCGCTGCACATGACCATCCAAACCGCGGTCCTCATCGAGACGCTTCAAGCGCTCGGGGCCGAGGTGCGGTGGGCGTCGTGCAACATCTTCAGCACCCAAGACCACGCCGCCGCCGCCATCGCCGCCGCCGGCACCCCGGTGTTCGCCTACAAGGGCGAATCGCTGAAGGAGTACTGGGACTACACGCACCGCATCTTCGAGTGGGCCGACGGCGGCTTCTCGAACATGATCCTCGACGACGGCGGCGACGCCACGCTGCTGCTCCACCTCGGCGCTCGCGCCGAGAAGGACATCCACGTTCTGGACAAGCCCGGCAGCGAAGAAGAGCGGATCCTCTTCGCGTCCATCAAGGCGAAGCTCGCGACGCAACCGGGCTGGTACTCGGCGCGGCTCGCGGCCATCAAGGGCGTGACCGAAGAGACCACCACCGGCGTGCACCGGCTGTACCAGATGCACAAGCGCGGCGAACTGAAGTTCCCGGCGATCAACGTGAACGACAGCGTCACCAAGTCGAAGTTCGACAACCTGTACGGGTGCCGCGAGTCGCTGGTGGACGGCATCAAGCGCGCGACGGACGTGATGGTTGCGGGGAAGATCGCGGTGGTCGCGGGGTACGGCGACGTGGGCAAGGGTTCGGCCCAAGCGCTGCGGGCGCTGTCGGCGCAAGTGTGGGTGACGGAAATCGACCCCATCTGCGCGCTGCAAGCGGCGATGGAAGGCTACCGCGTCGTCACGATGGACTACGCCGCGGACAAGGCCGACATCTTCGTGACCGCGACCGGGAACTATAAGGTCATCACGCACGCGCACATGGCGAAGATGAAGAACAACGCCATCGTGTGCAACATCGGCCACTTCGACAACGAGATCGATGTTTCGTCGCTCGAAGACTACCGGTGGGAAGAGATCAAGCCGCAGGTGGATCACGTCATCTTCCCGGACGGGAAGCGGATCATCCTGCTGGCGAAGGGCCGGCTGGTGAACCTCGGCTGCGGCACCGGGCACCCGAGCTACGTGATGTC
>JALHNS010000452.1 GCA_022843445.1 Gemmata sp. | reverse complement strand
GTCGGCCGCGGGGCCGGTCGCCGCGCCGACCGCGCCGGCGCTCAGCGCGAACCGGTCGCGCGGCAGCCCGCGCGCGAGCAGCAGGAACTGCTCGGTCGCGTCGCCGGGGTCGAGGTCCGAAACGAGCAGGAAGACGTTCACGCGGGGCCGCAGTTCGGGTGAATGGTGCTAGTGCGGAATCACGCCAATGAACGGCAGGTGCCGGTGCTCGTCGTTGAAGTCGAGACCGTAGCCGACGACGAACTTGTCCGGGATCGTGAAGCCCACGTAATCCGGCTCGAACGGCACTTCCTGCCGGCCGATCTTGCGGAGCAGCACGCCCACTTTCACGCTCGCCGCGCCGCGGTCAATTAAGTGCGCGACCACGCGGGTGAGCGTCTTCCCGGTGTCGAGGATGTCGTCGAGCAGCAGAATGTGCCGGCCACTAATGTCCGGCAGCAGTTCGTCGCGAATCTCCAACCGCCCGCTGGTGGTGGTCTCGCCGCGGTAGCTGCTCGCGGTGATGAACGCGACGCGCAGCGGCAGGTCGATGCGGCGAATGAGGTCCGCGGTGAACATCAGGCACCCGGTGAGGATGCCGACGACAGTGACCGGTTTGCCCTCGTACGCGCGGGCGATCTCGGCGGCCAGTTCGCGCACGCGCGCGTCGATCCGTTCGGCCGCAATCAGAACGTCCATTTGGGGCCTCTCCGCGGTGGCAGCTAGTTTCGCGGTTCGCGGGGCGGGTTTCAAGCCAGCGAGCCACGGGGTTTATCCCCGTGGTGTTTCACGCGCCAAATCACCACGGGGATAAACCCCGTGGCTCGCCAAGATCGCGGTTCGCGCGTCTGCTACATTGGAAGTGCCGGTTTCTTCCTCCGAACCCGCGGGGCGCGATGGCGAAACGACTCGATCACATCCTCGTCATCGACATCGAGTCGACGTGTTGGGACGGCGGCATGCCGCCGAAGGGCGAGGCGAACGACATCATCGAAATCGGCCTCGTGCCGCTGGAAGTGAGCACCGGGAAGCGGCTCGAGAAGCGTAGCATTCTGGTGAAGCCCGAGCGCTCGAAGGTCAGCCCGTTTTGCACCCAACTCACGACGCTCACGCAAGAGCAGGTGAGCACCGGCATCCGGTTCAAGGACGCGTGCAAGCTGCTCGAAGACGAGTACCATTCGAGCGAGCGCCTGTGGGCCAGCTACGGCGACTACGACCGCCGGCAGTTCGAGAAGCAGTGCCGCGACGAGGGCGTGCGGTACCCGTTCGGCCCCTCGCATTTGAACGTGAAGTCGCTTTTCGCGGTGGGCCGCGCGCTACCGGCCGAGATCGGGCTGCCGCAGGCGATGGCGCTGTTGGGGCTGAAGCTCGAAGGCACGCACCACCGCGGCCACGACGACGCGTGGAACATCGCGGCCATCCTCGCCGAGGTGCTCAAGCGCCTCCGGGCGTAGGACAGCGGGCCGGCGGCGGGGCGCGGAGCAGGTCGGCGAGTCGGAGCAGGTCGTCTTCACTCACGTCCACGAACGAGTCGATCGCGCGGAGCGCGGCCAGCACCTGTTCGTGAGTCGGCTGTTGCGGGCCCGCGGGCGCGGGGCGCGGGCCGGCGAGCACCGCGGGGTACCGCCGCCAGCGGAACGCGGCGTTCAGCGCGACCGCCAGCGCCACCATCACCAGCGCGTTCAGCAGCACCGGGTACAGCACGAAGGCGAACCCGAGATCGTGGACCGGCGCGCCGCCCGCGACCGCGGTGAACGCCGTCGCCCCGCCCGGCGGGTGAACGCACTTCAGCGCCAGCATCGCGGCGATCGACAGCCCGACCGCAACCGCGGTCGCGAGGTCCGGACCCGGCACCCACCGCGCGCACGCGACGCCGATCAGCGCCGACACCGTGTGCCCGGCCAGCACCGGCCACGGTTGCGAGAGCGGGCCGTGCGGGACCGCGAACAGCAGCACCGCGCTGGCGGCCATGGACCCGATCACCGCGAGGGAACCGCCCTCGGGCAAGGCGCGCGCCGCAACGGCCGCGAGCAGGAGCAGGGACAAGCCGCCCGTTGTGGCGGCGACGAGGCGCTCGGCGGCGCTCACGTTGACCAGTTCGACACCGAGCAGTCGGCGCAATCGGGAGAGCATGAGCGGGCGGGTCCGGTGAGGGGCACGGGCGGAAGCCCGGGGAGAGAACAGGTCATAGCGCCCGGGGCCCCCCGCCCTTTCACACTCGCGCGGTAATACCTCGTCCGAATCCGCGCGCTTGCGCTCAACTCGGGGCGCGATTGGGCTTAGAATCCGCGTGTCGGTCCCGCCTCGCTCCTTTCCCACTCGCGGAGTTTCC
Organism: Gemmata sp.; assembly: GCA_022843445.1. GTDB lineage: Bacteria > Planctomycetota > Planctomycetia > Gemmatales > Gemmataceae > Gemmata. The sequence continues at coordinate 3,317 of JALHNS010000452.1, read as the reverse complement.
CATGCGGAAGGTTCTGTTCGCGCTCGCGGCGTGCGCGCTGGCGCTGTGCGCCGCCCCGGCGCAAGGTGCCGAGAAGAACAAGCGGTTGCTGCTCGTCACGCACAGCGGCGGCTTCGTTCACGGTTCGGTCGCCACCGCCGAAGAGGTGCTGAAAGAGGTCGGCCCCAAGAACGGGTTCGACGTGACCTGCTGGCGCTTCACCGCCGACCCGGATGCCAAAGACAAGAGCGGCAAGACCGCGCTTCAGGCGTACAGCGACAAGTTCCGCGGCCCCACCAAGCTGCCGGTCGAGAAGGAGCACTGCGGGCGCATCAACAAAGAGACGCTGAAGAACTTCGACGCGGTGCTGTTCTTCACCACCGGGAACCCGCTCACGAAGGACGAACTCGCCGACCTGCGCGAGTGGGTCAAGGCCGGCGGCGCGCTCGCGGGCACGCACTGCGCCACGGACACACTCTACGGCGAATCGGTGTACGGCGACCTGATCGGCGCGTACTTCAAGACGCACCCGGCGGGCCTGCAAAAGATCAAGATCAAGGTGGAAGACCCGAAGCACCCGGCCGCGACCGGCTTCGCCGACGGCACGGAATACCAAGACGAAATGTACATCTTCCGCGACGCCCCGTACTCGCGCGAGCGGCTGCACATCATCCTCAGCATCGGCGAGTGGACCAACACCAAGCTGAACGCCAACCAAGAGCGCAAGGACGGCGACTACGCCATCTCGTGGTGCCGCGAAGAGGGCAAGGGCCGCGTGTTCTACACCGCGTTCGGGCACGACCCGAAGGTGTGGAAGGACCCCAAGTTCCAGCAGCACCTGTTCGGCGGGCTGAAGTACGCCACCGGCGAGTTGAAGGGCGATGCGACGCCGAGCGGCAAGAAGCCGTAGTTCCAAGATCCAAGTTCCAGAAGTTCCAAGTTGAAGGCACTGAAGGCACAAACCGCAACTTGGAACTCTGGAACTTCTGGAACTTGGAACGCCCGTCGGTAATGCTAGTGGTACTCGCACACCTCACCGTTCGGCCGGGGCCACTGCATGAACGCGGTTTACGACTTCTTCGTGAAGGAATGGTACTTCTCCGTTCCGCTCGTGATCATGTCGCTCATCGCCGCGGCGCTGGTCATCTGGCGCCAGCTGCTGAACGGCTCCGCGAACACCGACATGGACGACTTCCTCCCGGTGTTCCAGCGCACGCTCCGCAAGGGCGGCATCAAGTCTGCCGTGAAGCTGTGCAAAGAAGAGAAGGGGCTGATCCCGAGTCGGCTGTTCGTCGCGGGGCTGGAGGCGAGCGAACAGGGCGCGGCGGCCATGCGGCGCAGCATGGCGAACGAGAACGAACTCGAAGTGCTCCCGCGGCTGCACTTCCTGCTGGCCCCGATTCTGGCGATCGCGAAGATCGCGACGATGGTCGGGCTGCTGTTCACCGTCATCTCGATGATTAACACGTTCAACGCCATCGGCGAGCAGGCCGCGAGCGGCAAGGCGAAGGAGATCGGCGGGCACGCGTCGAAGATCGGTCTCGCGCTGTTCGCCACCGCGCTCGGGTTGTTCACCGCGATTCCGCTCGTGTTCAGTCACGTGCTGTTCAAGGACTGGATCGCGCGGTTCGAGATCAAGGTGAAGGCGTCCACCCACAAGCTCATCACGCTCGTGACCAACTACAAGAAGGACCCGAGCCTGCTCGACGAACCGGAAAAGGAAGAAGAACCGGAAGACGAGGACGACGACCGGCCGCGAAAGGGGAAGGCGAAAGCCCGGCGCGATTAAGTTTCGCCTCACTCCTTCTGGACTCACTTCATGGCCGCGAAGCCGACGCGCGCGTTCGACGTGTGGTTCGTCACCGCGAACACCGTTTACAAGGCCGTGCCCTACAACGTCGTCGCCGACTGGACGCAACAGGGCCGGCTCGCGCCCACCGATATGGTGCGCCCCGCGGGCACCGAAGAGGCGTGGACGCGCGTCAACGAACACGACCTGCTCGCGGACTTCGTGCCGCGCGCGGCCACCGCGAAGCGCGTCGTTGCCGCCGCGCCGGTCGCGGCTGTGCCGGCGGAAGTGGTGCCGTCCACTGCGCCCGCGGCCACCGAAGGCGAGCAAGTGGAGTTGCCGGAGCCGGAGGAGCCGCCGTCCAAGAGCCGCTTCGAAGACGACGACGAAGTCGACATGATCCCGCTCATCGACATCAGCATGGTGCTGCTGGTGTTCTTCATTCTGGTGCAGGCCGCGGGCGCGCTCGCCCCGGTCGACGTGCCGGAAATGAAGTACGCGGGGCAACTCACCGCGGACCCGGAAGCGATCACGATCACCATCGAGAAGCTGAACACCGAAGAGGTGTACTACTCGGTGCGCGTCGGCCCGGGCGCGCCGAAGCCGAGCGCGGACATGCTGAAGACGCCGGAGCAAGCCATCGAAGCGCTGCGCAGCGAACTCAGCGGCACGACGCGCCCGCCGGAGGTGCGCATCGCGTGCCGCAAGGAACTGCCGCGCGAGCGCGTGTACGAGCTGCGCCGCAAACTCGAGGACGAGCGCAAGAAGGGGCTGATCGGTTCGTTCTTGGCGACCGTAGTGGAGGCACCGGAAACCAAATGAGCGCGTGGCTCGTTCGCAAAGAAGGCGCGCCGGAGATGCTCAGCCTGCCGAGCGCCGCGGCGGTGGTGTACGGGCTGCGCGAGGGCAACTTCGGCCCCACCGACGAGGTGAAGGGGCCGACCGACGCCGATTGGCTCGCCATCGAAGCGCACCCGACGTTCGCGGAGGTGGCGGAGGAAGTCGCGCCGCCGGTCGCGGAGACCGACGACACGCACCTCGACATGAACCCGCTCATCGACGTGTGCTTGGTGCTGCTCATCTTCTTCATCCTCACGATCACCTACGCCTCGCTGGAACGCGCACTGGAAGTGCCGGACGAAGTGTCCGACGAGAAGGGCGCGCCGAAGAACGTGGAACTGAAGGACGTAAAGGACAAGGTGTTCGTCGTCACCGCGAAGATGGACGGCGAGAAGGTGGTCATCAAGATGGGCGTGGTGGGCCAACTCGCGGACGTGCCGCTCGAACGGTTGAACGCCGAGATGGGCAAGCTCATCAACAGCACCGGGCGCAAGGAAATGGTGCTGGACCTCGACCGCGACGTGCCGTGGGGCGTGGAGTGCGCGATCCTCGACGCCGCGAAGGGCAACAAGGTGTTCAACATCCTCAACAACCAGCGCGGGAAGAAGTGATTTTTTGCCGCACGATGAACGCCGATGAAAGGCACGATTAAAGACAAGAGGAAGAGTTTTGGGGGGGGGGTTGTGTGGGGGTGTTGTCTGAATGGGGG
>JALHNS010000451.1 GCA_022843445.1 Gemmata sp. | reverse complement strand
CACTCGTCGGGCGCGGTGAAGTGCCGCGAGCGCCTCGGTGGCACGCTCAAGCACTACTACCGCGCCGCGGCCTGAGCACGGCGGCCTCCGGTCAGTCACATCGAGTTGCCAAAGATCACGCCTTCGCCACGCGGGTGAACCGCGCTCGCACGCACCGGTTCGCTGTCGCGTCGTGAGCGGCACTTCGCCACACTCGCGCTTTTGGCAGAACCGCTCCGCTCGTACTTCGGTCACACTCGGCATCCGATGACAACCGCTCGTGGCTCGGTCGGTCGCAGCCCGCGTTCACCCGCCGACTTGCGGTGGACAACGTTTTTGCACGGGAAGGGGCGAACGCCCCCTATCCCTAGACCTTTTCAATTCGTGTCCGAGTTGACGCGAAAAAGTGTCCGAGAAGGAGCGGGTTGGTAACTGGACGAAAACGATGTGCCTGTCGGTTCTGCTCGTCGGGCTCACGGGCCCAGCGAGGGACCGGCGCGCCGTAATGGCTGTTCCCTCACCCTGCTTTCGCAGTTGTTTGATACGGCCCTGCGATTACACTTTGCCAAATGTCCGACGTGACCCGCCTCCTCGAAGCCGCCGCGGCTGGTGATTGCAAGGCCGCGGCCGACTTATTGCCGCTCGTCTACGACGAGTTGCGGAAACTCGCGGCCGCGCGCATGGCGTCCGAATCCCCCGGCCACACACTCGACGCCACCGCGCTCGTGCACGAGGCCTACCTGCGGCTCGTGGGGGACCAGCAGTTCGACAGCCGCGGCCATTTCTTCGCCGCCGCCGCGGAGGCCATGCGGCGCATCCTCGTCGATGCCGCACGCCGTAAGGCCACCGTCCGACACGGCGGTAACCGGCAACGGGTCCGGCTCGACCAGATTCAGCAGATCACCGAGCCCCCCGACACACTGATTGAACTCCACGACGCGCTCGACCGGTTTGCGGAAACCGAACCGCGTAAGGCCAAACTGGTTGAGCTGCGGTACTTCGCTGGGCTGTCGGTGGCTGATGCCGCATCGGTCCTCGGCGTCTCCCCGGCCACCGCCGCCCGGTGGTGGGAGTTTGCCCGGCTGTGGTTGTTCGCCGAACTGCGTGGCGAAGAAAATTCTCCGCCCGGGTGAGAGTCTCTTGGCGGTTTTTTCGCATTGGGGATAACCGATTTCCCCCGTGGAAGTGCTCATGACCGAGATGACACCCGCAGAAGCCGTGTATTTTGCCGCCGCCGCGCTACCGGCTGCGGACCGCGCCGCGTACCTCGACCGGGCGTGCGCGGGCAACGACGAGCTGCGCCGACTGGTCGAGCGGATGCTCGCGGCCCGGGCCGAAGTCGGCGAGTTCCTCGAGCCCCCGCAGGCCCCTCCATCCAGCGGAGCAACCGCGACATTCAACCCGAATTCCGGTGGAAGGCCAGGCGAAGCGACTGGTACCTTCGGTCCCGGTACCAACGACTCGCCAACGGCGAGTTTCGCGGGCCGGGGCGAGCACGTCGGCTCGGTCATTGCCGGCAAGTACAAGCTGATGGAGGAGATCGGCGAGGGGGGCATGGGTAGCGTGTTCATGGCGCAGCAGACCGAACCGGTCAAGCGCGCGGTCGCGGTGAAAGTCATCAAGGCCGGCATGGATTCGAAGGCCGTCGTTGCCCGATTCGACGCCGAGCGGCAAGCGCTGGCGCTGATGGACCACCCCAGCATCGCGAAGGTGCTCGACGCCGGGACGACCGAAGCCGGGCGCCCGTTCTTCGTGATGGAACTGGTCAAGGGCGTGCCGATCACACAGTTCTGTAACGAACGGAAACTCACCGTTCGCCAGCGGCTCGACCTGTTCGTGCAAGTGTGTCACGCGATTCAGCACGCTCACCAGAAGGGTATCATCCATCGCGACATCAAACCGAGTAACGTGCTCGTCGCACTCTACGACGACAAACCGGTGCCGAAGGTCATCGACTTCGGGATCGCCAAAGCCGCGGGCCCCTCTCTCACAGATATGACGCTGATGACCGGGTTCGGGGCGGTCGTCGGAACTCCCGAGTACATGTCGCCCGAACAGGCCAGCCTGAACAACCTCGACATCGACACTCGCTCGGACGTCTACGCACTCGGCGTTCTGCTGTACGAACTGCTCACCGGCTCCACACCCGTAGACCGGAAGTCTCTCGGGAAGGCGGCACTGTTAGAAATCCTGCGCCTCGTGCGTGAGGTCGAAGTTCCGCGACCGAGCGCGAAACTGTCCACGCTCGCCATTCTGCCGAGTGTGGCGGCACAGCGCGGCACCGAGCCGGGCAAGTTGTCGAAGATGTTGCGCAGCGAACTGGACTGGGTGCTGCTCAAGGCGCTGGAGAAGGACCGGACCCGGCGCTATGAAAGTGCGAACGGATTCGCAGCGGACGTACAGCGATATCTGGACGGTGAAGCGGTGCAGGCGCACCCGCCGAGCACCGCATACAAGCTGAACAAGTTTGTACGGCGGAACAAGGGGCAAGTGATCGCTGCGAGTGTCGTTTTCACGACACTCGTCGCCGGGATGGCCGGCACGACGTGGGGGCTGTTCGAGGCCAAGAAGCAAGAAGAGCTAGCGCGCGAGGAAACCAAAGAGAAGGAAGCCGCTCGCGCCGCCGAAGCCGAGCGTGTTGCTGAACGCGATCTCGCCCTCGGCAAGGAGAAGGCGGCTCTCGGCCGGGAGGCCGAACGCGCCGACGAGCTCAAACACCGGCTGGGGATCAGCCAGTTCGTACTCGCGAACGCGGCACTCGACAAGCGGGATGTCGCACTCGCCGCCGAGCGGTTGGACCTGGTGCCGCCGGAACAACGCGGTTGGGGCTGGCGCCACCTCAAACAGCAGGCGGAGGGCGGCATCTTCACACTGAAGGACGAAACGGCGACGAACGAGAGTGGCGTTTTTTGCGTCGCGTACAGCCCGGACGGCGGTCGGATCGCGACGGGCCACGTTTCCCTTGAGAAATCCAAGCCCGTTCGCGTTCAGGGGGTCGTGCGCGAGGGCTACCCATTCGTCGTCCGCGTGTGGGACGCGTGGACGGGACAACTGCTCCGGAAAGTGACGAGCGACTACGGGTCCGAGGGTGCAAGTGTGTCGTTTAGCCCGGACGGCAAACGTCTCCTGCGCGGCGGCGCGATGCCGATCGTGTGGGACGCCGAGACGGGAGCGGTTCAACTGGAACTCAAGGGCGAACCGTCCAGCAGCCACGCCGCCTTCAGTCCGGACGGCTCGCGCATCGTAACCGGCAGCGTCGGGGGTCAGGCGAGGGTGTGGGACGCCCGGAGCGGAGCGGCCCTGGTCACCCTGACCGGGGCCAGGAATGATTCGCTCAGTTACAGTCCGGATGGCAAGCGAATCGTCGGCTGTAACGGCTCGACTCTGCGCGTGTGGGACGCGGAAAAGGAAGGCCCTCCACTCTTCGAGCGGAAGAACGTCTTCGCCAACTCCGCGTCGTTCAGCCCGGACGGCACCCGGATCCTGATCTCGAGCATTGACGGCACCGCTCGGGTGCTAAACGCGGCCGACGGAACGGCGCTCCTCCCCCCATTGAAGCACCGCCGAGCTTCTCAGAGTAACCCTCTCACCAGTGGGGATATTGGCGGCGGGCGCATGAGCGCCGCCTTCAGCCCCGACGGCACGCGGGTCGTCACCACGGGGTCGGAGGAAGTCCGTGTTTGGGACGCACGGACCGGGCGGGAGCTGTTCGAACTGATCGGGCACCGGCGGTACTTATCTGATGCGGCGTTCAGCCCGGACGGCACGCGGATCGTCACCGGAAGTTCGGACGGGACGGCCAAGGTGTGGGACGCCCGGACGGGAGTGCCCCGTATCGAACTGCGAGGGCTCCCACAAACGATAACCGGGGCGGCGTTCAGTCCGGACGGCACACGGGTCGTCACCGGCAACGGTATCGCGTACTGGCACTATTTCGCCGAACAGGGTGTGGACGGAAAACTGGCACGTCCGGTTTCGGCTCTGGTCTGGGACTCCCGGACCGGGAAGCCGGTGCTGGAACTCCGGGGGGAGCACGGTTACATCCAGGCCGCGGCGTTCAGTCCAGACGGCGCGCGGATCGTCACCGGCGGGTGGCGAGACGACGACTGGCGCGAGGACGTCTGGAGAGCCGAACTTGGAGCGAACTTTCCTCCCCGATGTCGCCGGGGGCACGCGACGGTCTGGGACGCGAAGACGGGAGCACGCCTCCTCGAATTGAAAGGGCTGAAGTCCGGTGTGTACAGCGTGGCGTTCAGCGCGGACGGCAAGTACATCGCCACCGGAGGGACACCGCCGGATCTCGGTGACAAAAACGAAGTGATCGAGGTGAAGGTGTGGAACGCCGAGACGGGCGCGGTTCACCTCGACCTGTCGGAACCGCTGCCCCCGAAGGCCGTCTTGGGAGTGAATCCGATCCAGCGCGGTGCGAGCGTGGCCTTTAGCCCGGACGGGGCCAAAATCGTCGTCGCCGGGTTGCGCCGATCGCAAGACGAGAGCCGGTTAATGCGGCCCGGAACACCGCAGGTCTACGACGCCCGCACCGGCAAGGAACTGTTCAAGCTCCGGATCGCGGAAGCAGGCTCGTCGCCAATATTCATCAGTGTGGCGTACAGCCCGGACGGAACCCGGATCGTCGCGAGCGAAGGAACAACGGCCCGCGTGTGGGACGTCCGATCGGACACCTCCGCGTTACCGATTGCGTTGAAAGGGCACACGGGCGAGGTGCTCGGCGCCGCATTCAGTCCGGACGGCAAACTGATCGTCACCGCCAGCACCGACGGCACGGCGCGGGTGTGGGACGCGCGGACGGGAACGACGCTGGTCGAACTCCCGGCGGACATCGGGCAACTCGCGTCGGTGGCGTTCAGCCCAGACGGGACGCGGCTTGTTGCTGGTGGTGTCGCCTCAACTGGCGGGGGCGGACCGGGCACTCCAGTTCGCGAGAACGTTCGGGCCGTGATGTGGGAGGTGCCGCCACCGGCAACCGGATCGAAGCCCAACGCGGAGGAACTGGCCTATCGCCGGGCCAAGGCTGAGCCGAACGTCGAGCGCTTCCTTGCAGGCTATGTGGCGGCGAAGCGCGCGAAAGACGACTTCGCAACCAAATATTTCCTGAATCTCATCCCGGAAACTAACCGGAAGGAGTTGGTCGCGCACGCCGAGATGGCCGCCCTCCACGCCCGGGCCGCAGAACTCAGGAACCGGCCCGAATCCGAACCCGTTCTCAAGGAGTTGCTGGAACTACAAAAGTCCCATCTCGGTCCGGACCACCTCGAGACAATCGACGTCCTGCTCCAACTGGCCCGGTTCAAGTCGAATCGGGACGAGGAGGTGCGGTTGCTGAACACGCAACTCGACCTGATGAAGGCCAAATTCGGTCCCGCATCGCAGGAAGTACTTAGCGAGCGGACCAAACTGGGCGATCTCTACCAGCGAATGGGCCAGATCGAAAATGCCATCACCCAGTACAAACAGGTGGTGAACGGTTACTCGGTAACGAGCGGACCGAACCATCCACAGACGATCGGCGCGATATTTAGCCTGTCCAAGTGCTATCGGGACGCCGGCCGTGCCGGGTCCGCGATCGCCATGCTCGAATCCATTCGGACGGCCCCGATCAACTATACCCGCGTCGCGGACGCGTTGGTCGAAGCTTAC
>JALHNS010000450.1 GCA_022843445.1 Gemmata sp. | reverse complement strand
GCCCCGGGTCCTTGTACGCCTCGGCGCGGTAGAAGTCGGCGCACCACTCGGCCACGTTGCCGTGCAGGTCGAAGAGGCCGAACTTGTTGGGCACCGTTTTGCGCGCGTCGTTCGGGAACGCGAGCGGCTTGGCGTTCGGGTCGCCCTCTTCGTACGGGTCCGATCCGGTCACCTTGTACACGGCCTGCGGGCGCTCGCCGCCGGCGAGCACGCGGTCGCCGAACGCCAGCGGCGCGTCGGTGCCGGCGCGGCACGCGTACTCCCATTCGGCCTCGGTGGGCAGCCGGTACGCCCAGCCCTTGCGGAACCACGGCTGGTTCTTCTCGCTCTCGGTGAGCTTCGCGCAGAACTCCACGGCCTCGTCCCACGTGACGCTCTCGACCGGCCGGTACTCCGACTGGGCGGCGAGCTTGCCCGCCGCGGACGGCGCGCCCTTACCCGTGGCCCGGCGGTACTGCACGTTCGTCACCTCGGTTTCGGAGAAGTAGACCGGGCCGCGGACCGTCACCTCGCGCACCGGGCCTTCGTCGGCCTTGCGGTTCGGTTCGGCGTCCGGCGAACCCATTTTGAAGGTGCCGCCCTCCAGCCGCACCATTTTCATGCCGACGCCGTTGGTGAACGTGTCCGGCGGCGGCACGTCCGGGCGCAGGAACGCGCGGTACACGGCAACCGCGAGCACGCCGAGCACGAACAGCGCGCCCACGAACAGGAGCACGCCGCCAACGGGGAACCCGCCCTCGGCGCGGCGGCGGATCGGGTCCGCGTCGGCGGGTTGCGGCGGCAGCTTGAAGATTTGGCTGCTCGGCGCGGGATCGGCCTGCGGCACCGGGAAGCCGGGCGGCGCGTACACCGGAGGCGCGGCGGCCACAACCGGCTGCGGCGGGAACCGCCCGGACGCGGGACCGGTCACGAACGCGCCGGTGCCCGGCGGTTGCGGCGGGCAGAACGGCAACAGCGCCCCGGCCAACTGCATCGGCGTCTGCGGCCGGTCGTTCGGGCTCTTCGCCATGCACCAGTGGATGAGCTGTTCGAGCTGTGGCGGCGCGTCGAACCGGTACTCCCGCAGCGCCGGCGGCGGGGCCGTGCAGTGCTTCACCAGCTTCTCGGTGGGCGTCGCGCCCTCGAACGGCACGCGCCCGGTGAGAATGTAAAAGAGGGTGCCGCCCAGCGCGTAAATATCGGCCCGGATGTCCACGTTCATCGGGTCGCGGGCCTGCTCCGGCGCGAGGAAGTCCGGGGTGCCGATCACGAACCCCTCTTGCGTGATGCGGTGCGCCTCCCCGGCGTCCGGGGCGTCGGCGATCCGCGCGAGGCCCAAGTCCACCAGTTTCGCCGGGCCGCCGTTGCGCTGGAGCAGAATGTTCGAGGGCTTGATGTCGCGGTGCACGAGGCCCGTTTGGTGCGCGTGCTCCAGCCCGGCCGCGGCTTGGCGGATCGCGTCGCACGCCAGCGGGATCGGCATCGGCCCGTGGTCCCGCACCAGCTTCGTCAGGTCCGTGCCGTCGATGTACTCCATCACGCAGTAGTGGCTGTCGCCCAGTTGGTCCGCGACGAACACCTCCACCACGTTCGGGTGCTTGGTCATCCGCGACAGCGCCTGAATCTCCTGCTCGAACCGCGCCAGCGCGGCGGGGTTGGAGAGCTTCTCCTTGCGGATCACCTTCAGCGCCACGTCGCGGCCCATGCGCGAGTCGTGCGCCTTGTACACGCGGCCCATGCCGCCCTCGCCCAGAATGTCCAACAGCACGTAGCGGTCGGCGACGCGCAGCCCGGCGGCTTGGCCCCGCGCCACCTCTTTGATCTGGAACGGCGTGAGCCACCCGCGGCGCGCCACCTCGCGCGCCAGCGCCTTCGGGTCCGGGCGCGCCTTGGTGGCGAACGCGAACAGGTCGGTCATCTGCGCGGCGGTGAGCAACCCGCTATTTTGCAGGTTGCGGAACAACGTGGCCGTCGGATCGGCGGCGCTACTCATCGAACACCGGAACGAGGCGCGAGTTGGGGTACCTCTTGTTGTACCGACAACGCGCCGCGGATGGAAGCGGCCGGCCGCCTTCGCGCGGGCCGCCGCGCCGCCCGATTTGGCGGCGCACTCCGCCGCGCGCCCGCGGTATAATCGCCGGCATGGACGATTACTTCTTTTCGTCGCGCCCGGGGTTCCCGATCGGGCTGCCGGCTTACGGCGTCGTCGCGGTGCTGCTCGCGCTGTTCACCGTCTGGACGTACCTCGGCCACCCGCAAGCCAGCGGGCGCCGGCTCACCGTCATCTTGGGTCTGCGCCTCGCGGCGCTCGCGGTCACGCTCGTCACGGCCGTTCGGCCCACGGTCGGCGTGAACGAGAACCCGAAGCAGCCGAGCGTGCTGCCCGTCGGCATCGATCTCTCGGAAAGCATGACGGTGAAGGACGAACTCGGCGGCCAAGCCCGCGTCGATGCGGTGCGCAAGGCGCTCGAGAAGTGCCAACCGATCTTCGACGAACTGAAAGCAGAACAGAACGTGAGCGTGGTGCTGTACCGGTTCGGCCCCGCCGACTTCAACGAGGCCACCAGCCGCTACGAACCCGCTTCGCCCGCGGACGCGAAGCGCTCCGACTACGGCGCGTATCTGGCCCGCGCGTTCGAGCGGCTGCAAACGGAGCGCGTGCGGGCGCACATCGTGATCGGCGACGGCGCGGAGAACGGCGAACTGTTCGCCCCGCTCACCGAAGCGGCGCGGTGGGGGCGGCGCGGCGTCCAGTTGCACACGGTCACGGTCGGTTCCGACAGCGCCGCGGCCGACAAGAACGACATCGCCGTGACCGCGATCGAGTGCAACCCGTCGCCGGCGTACATCAAGAACGACGTGACCGTCACCGCCCGCGTGAACGCCTTCGGCTTCGCCGGCACCCGCGTCACGGCCCGCGTGCTGCTCGACGACAAACCCGTCAAGCAGGACGAGTTCGTGCTCGAGCGCGAGCGCGGCAACGAACTGAAACTCGAATTCAAAGCGCCGGAGAAGAAGGGCGAAGTGAAAGTGAAGGTCGAAGTCGGGCAGTTCGATGTCGAAAAGAACACCGTGGCCGCGCTGCCCGGCGAGCTGTCGCCGCTGAACAACTGGTCCGAAACGTACCTCACCGTGAACAAAGAGGGCGTGCGCGTTCTCGTGGTGGATCGGCTCCGGCACGAGAACTACTTTCTTCTCGACGCAATCGCGGCCGACGCCAAGCGGTTCGACGTGAACTCCGTCATTCTGCAAAACGACAACACCATCTCCGACGCGCAGAAGCAGTTCCTCAACCTCGAAGAGATGGCCTTCGACGTGGTCATCATCGGGAACGTGAGCGGGGCGATGCTCGACCGCGCCGCCCCGCGGTTCCTCACGAACCTCGCGGAGCAGGCCAAGACCAAGGGCACCGGCGTGATGGTGGTCGGCGGCGAGTTCGCGTTCACCGGCCTTCCGGCCGACGTGCTGCCGGTGAGCGGCGGACCGATCGTGGACAAACTGGACAACGCCGGAAACCCGACCGAAACGTACCCCGCGGTGCCGACCGCGCGCGGCCTCGAAAAGATGTTCCGCACCGCGCTGCCCGGCGCGGCACCGAAGCCCGGCGCGGCCGAAGAGCCGTGGGACCGGTTGAACAACTTCCGCACCGGGTTCCGGCTGAACGGCTTCAACCGGCTGAACCTCACGCCCGAACAGCGCGCGCTGTACACGATCTTCGCGTGGACCGGCGAGCGCGTCGCCAACCCCGCGGCCGGCGGCGACCCGCAGGGCGAACCACTGCTCGTCGGCTCGCAGCGCGGCGACGGGCAGAAGGGCCGGTGGCTGGCGTTCGGCGCGTTCGACACGTACCTGTGGCGCACGCTCGGCCTTCCCAAAACGACCGACGGCATCAAGCTGCACGAGCGGTTCTGGAAGCAGTGCGTGCTGTGGCTCGCCAAGCAGGACGAGGACGAGGGCCAAGTGTTCGTGCGCCCGCAGTTCCGGCAGATGAAGGTGACGCAAGAGCAAACGGTGCGCGTGGGCGCGAAGCTGCCGACCGGGGCCGACGACCCCACCGCGCCGCTGACGGTGAAGGTTCTCGCGCTGCCGCCCGGCACGCAAGAGCCGAAGCCCGAAGACGTCGCGAAGGCGACCGCGCTGCCGGTGTCCTCGGACGGCGACACGCCGAAGTTGGGCCGCAAGGTCACGTTCCGCGCGCCGACCGCGGGCGAATACTTCGTGGTCGCCACCACGCCCGCGAAGAAGGCCGACGGCACCCCGGAACTGAACCCCGACGGCTCGCCGAAGCTGCACCGCGGCACCGCGAAGTTTATCGCCATCCCGGACGTGTCCGACGAGATGCAGCAGGTAAACGCGAACCCGGACTTCATGCAGAAGCTCGCCTCCGCGACCGGCGGCAAGGCGATGCGGCTCGACGACCTGCCGAGTTTGCTGCGCGAGCTGAAAGCGGAAGCGCCCCCGGACGCCGGGAAGAAGCCGAAGTATTACCCGGACTGGCACCGCAACAAGAGTCGCGGGTTCCTCCCGCTGTGGCTGGTGGTGTTCGTGGCGCTGCTCGGCGCGGAGTGGGGCCTGCGCCGCTTGTGGGGCATGGTGTAGCGACGCACTCGGAGTTGCGGAACCCGCGCTTGTGGGGCGCGGTCGGCGTGCCCCGCCGTGCCCCGCCGTGCCCCTTTCGCGGTAGACGGTGGCGCGCGGCGCGGATAACCAGAAGACCGCACCTTCTTTCGCCTGACGCGGATCGACCATGCCGGACCCCCTATCCGACACGCGCCCCCGCACCGATTCGGACGCGCTCGCGCCGCGCGCCGCGGGCGCGCCGCTGTTCGGCCCCGCCGTTGTGCCGGGCGAGTTGGGCACGCTCGCGGGCTACCGCGTGCGGCGCGAGTTGGGCAAGGGCGGCATGGGCGCGGTGTACCTCGCACTCGACGCCGACGACCGCCCGGTCGCGCTGAAGGTCGTGCTCCCGCAGTTCGCGGCCGACGCCGAATCGCTGCAGCGGTTCACCCGCGAGGGCCGCGCGTGCGCCGCCGTGCGGCACCCGAACGTCGTCACCGTGTACGCGGCCGGCGCGGACCGCGGCGTGCCGTTCATCGCGATGGAACTGCTCAGCGGCTACCCGCTCGACGAGTACCTGCGGCGCAAGGGCCGGCTCACGGTGGCGCAGGCGCTGCGCGTCGGGTCGGAAGCCGCATCCGGCCTCGCCGCGGCGCACGCGGTGGGGCTGGTGCACCGCGACATCAAGCCCGCGAACCTGTGGCTCGAAGCGCCGCACGGGCGCATCAAGTTGCTCGACTTCGGCCTCGCCAAGCCGCTCGACGCGGGCACCGGCACCACCGGCCGCGACGTGACCGCCACCGGGCAGGTGATGGGCACGCCCGCGTACATGAGCCCCGAACAGGCGCGCGGCGAAGCGGTCGATCACCGGTCGGACCTGTTCAGCCTCGGGGTGGTGCTGTACCAACTGTGCGCCGGGGCGCGCCCGTTCGACCGCAGCACCCCGATGGCGAGCGTGATCGCGCTCGTGACCGAACCGGCGCGCCCGCTCCGCGAACTGAACCCGGAGGTGCCGGAACCGCTCGCGCGCGCCATTCACTGGCTGCTGGAAAAGGAACCGGGCGCGCGCCCCGCGACCGCGGCCGAAGTCGCGGCGCTGTTCCGCGAGTTGGAGCGCGCCGCC
>JALHNS010000449.1 GCA_022843445.1 Gemmata sp. | reverse complement strand
TCGACGAACACGCGCGCGACGCCGGACCCGCCGGCCCCGGCTCGGTCGCGCGCCTGCACCGCGCGCGCGCCCTTGCCGCGCTCAATAAATTGGAATCGGCCCGCGCCGAACTCGACGCCGCCGAGGCGCTCATGCGAGCCGACTGGCTCGTTTCGGCGAGTTTATTGGAACTGCGGGCGCGCGTGTGGCGGGCGGTTCGCGGCACCGATCCGCCCGCACTGCCGTTGCCCGCGGCGAAGGGGAACCCGTGAGCGAACCCGAAGCCGGCTCCATCACCGCGCTGTTGCGCCGGCTGAACGGCGGCGACGACGATGCGCGCCGCGAACTATTGGTGCGGCTCGCGTTCCAAATGCAACCGATCGCCCGCGGGCTGATGGGCCGCGAGGCCGCCGGGCACACGCTGCAACCGACCGCGCTGGTGAACGAAGCGCTGGTGCGATTGGTGCAGCAAGGCGCGCTGTCCGCGGCCCCGAATCGCGCGTACTTGTACGGTGCGGCGGCGAACGCGATGCGCCAAGTGCTCGTCGATCACGCCCGCGCCGAGGGCGCGCAGAAGCGCGGGGGCGAGTTGGCACGGGTGCCGCTCGCGGACCTGTCGCAGGTGGCCGCGGAACCGGCGTCGTTCGGGTTGGTGGAGCTAAACGACGCAATCGAGGGACTGGCGAAGGTCCACGAACGAGCGAGTCACGTCGTCACGTTGCGGTTCTTGGCCGGTTACGGCATGTCCGAAATCGCGGAGGCGCTGGGAGTTGCGCTGAGCACGGCGGAAACCGATTGGCGGTTCGCGCGGGCGTGGCTGCTCCGCGCGCTGAGCGGCGAGAAAAAATCCGATTCCGACCAAGGGCCGTGAGCGCCGATTCCGCACACGTCTATGGCGCTCCCTGCGCCGTGCCTACCTGCGCGTACCCGCACCGGGGTCGGAATCGCTCACCGACCCCGGTGCTTTCACGCTTCAAACGAAAACGCCCATGCTCAACCTTCGCCCCCGTCGCGCGTTCACGCTCATTGAATTGCTCGTGGTGATCGCGATGATCGCGGTGCTAATCGGCCTTCTGCTGCCCGCGGTGCAGAAGGTGCGCGAGGCCGCCGCGCGCCTCAAGTGCCAGAACAACCTCAAGCAAATCGGGATCGCGCTGCACAACTATCACGACGCCAACGAGCGGTTCCCGCAGGGCGGCTACAACGCCGGGAGCATCCGTCGCTACGGGCGGCTCTTATTCGACTGGAGCACGCACATTCTGCCCCAACTCGAACAAGAAGCCCTGTTCCGACAGCTCAACCTGAACGTCGGGGCGAATCTGGTTCACCCGGCCAACAATGCTGCGATCAAGACGCACATCAACACCTACATCTGCCCCAGCACACCGGCGCTGCCGCGCCTTTCGACGTGCTGTTGGGATTTGCCCGGCCCCGATGATGCTTCCGCAGTGTCGTACTCAGCCGTCGCAACGAATCGAACGACCCGCGCGACCGGTGAAGAGGGGCCGGCGGATACTACCACCGGAACCGGCATCATTTTCGACCTCTCGCGGGTGCGCATTTCGGACGTGAGCGATGGCACATCGAACACGGTGATGGTGGCCGAGAGTTATTTTGACTACGACCGAACCACGAAAGCCCAGCTTGCGGCTATCTTCGGCGATCTTTACTGCCCGAATGCGAATTGCACGCTGAGTAAGTGGTGGGGGAATTCGAATCATGTGACCCTCGGGTTCGGCATCAACCGGCGCGCGGGCCTACCTAGTGCGGGCGTCGACAGCGGGCACCCGGGCGGAGCGAACCTGTTGTTGGTTGACGGGAGCGTTCGGTTTGCCCGCTCGGAGATCTCTCAACCCACGCTAAGCGCGCTTGGCACGCGCGCCGGCGGCGAAGTGCTCGGTAGCGACTGGTAATCCCTCAACCCCACCGGAGTATGCCCAATGCTTCGCGTTCGTCGCGGGTTCACGCTGATCGAGTTACTGGTGGTGATCGCGATTATCGCGGTGCAGAAGGTGCGCGAGGCCGCCAGTCGGCTGAAGTGCCAGAATAACCTTAAGCAGCTCGGGCTGGCCGTCCACAACTACCACGACACAACCGATTGGCTGCCGCCGAGTCACGTCGGCGGGGGGAGCAACGGTACGTGGTGCCAGTTGCTGCTCCCGTACATCGAGCAACAGAACTTGGCCACCCGGCTCGGCGATCCCGGCGATTTGTACGCCTTTCGACCGACGGACGCGATCCAGACCAGTGTGGCGATTTACATCTGCCCCTCGCGCCGCTCACCGGGCCAACTGAGTTTGGACGGTGACGCCCGTGGATCTTTCGCTCACCGACCCGGTGCTTTGGGCGATTACGCCGTAGTCGGTGGCATTGGCACGCCGTTCCCTTACTGGGAGATGACATCGAAAGGGGCGTTCCTTCCGATCGCTCAAAACTACCGCTATTATCGTAAGGGAGCCGGCGTTTTCGTGACGCAGTGGACCGCTGTCACCCGCCTCGCTTCGATCAGCGACGGGCTGAGCAACACCCTGTTCGTCGGTGAGAAGCACGTCCCACGCGGTCAGGAGGGGACATTGGACGGGGGCGATAGCTCCATCTGGAACGACGATCACGCACGGTGCCACATGCGCGCCGCGGGGCCCGGTTACGGGATTGCACGCGACCGGAACCAGATGTTCGGGCACCAGTTCGGCAGTTGGCATTCGAGCGGCCAGTGTCAGTTTGTGATGGGCGACGGGAGCGTGCGAGGAATCAACCCGACGGTCAACGTGACGACACTCGGCTGGCTCGCGGACCGTTCCGACGGTCAGGTTATTCCCAACGACTGGTAGCACTCACCCGAGAGTAGATCCGACTCGTTTCCCTACGCTCGTTCGCACCTAATGGAGTATGGCCCAATGCTTCGGGTTCGTCGTGCGTTTACGCTGATCGAGTTGCTGGTGGTGATCGCGATTATCGCGGTGCTGATCGGGCTGCTGCTGCCCGCGGTGCAGAAGGTGCGCGAGGCCGCGGCCCGCCTCAAGTGCCAGAACAACCTCAAACAGATGGGGCTGGCGCTCCACAACTTCCACGACGCCAACGAGAAGTTGCCCCCGGGAACACACAACGTTTTCCGCTTCGATAACTCGGAAGGCCCATACTTCCTCCACTACATACTGTCGCACTTGGAGCAGGACGCGTACGCCCGAGCGCTTGGCTCCCCGACTCTTACGGTGGGAAAGCCAGTCCTGTTCCTGTGGCCGGCACAAGTGCAAGGAGTGGGCATTTCGGTTTGGCTCTGCCCGAGTTGGGATAACGGCAATCCGGTGCAGGAGTTTGGGCCCCCGCGCCCGAACAATCGTCTGGCCCGCAGTAACTATCGCGGCCTGTTCGACGGACTCAATGACGGGGAGAACTATTTCCGCTCGAACCCGGTGCAGCGTGCGGTCTTCGGATACGCGGTTCGCGCCAACGGGGCTGGAGGTCGCAGGTTTGCCGACATCTCCGACGGGCTCAGTAACACGGTCGCAGTGACTGAATACGTAGCGTCGCCCGAGTTTCAGGAGTTCAGAAACAGCGTCTACACGAACCGCGCCGGGTCGCAGTTCCTTTATCCCACGCTCACCCCGAACTCGCCGCAGCCAGACGTTCTCAGCCTGCTGCCACTGCCGTACGCGGTCGCCCAGCCTTCAACGAGCGTCGCTTCCCAAAACCTCCATGCTGTGGACGGACCGCTGGACACGAACTATGCAACGGCCCGCAGTCGGCACCCGGGCGGCGTGATGTGCGCGATTGGCGACGGGAGCGTGAAGTTCGTGCGCGACTCGATCTCCCTCCCAACGTGGCGCGCCGCGGCCAGCATCAGCGGCGGTGAAGTGCTCGGTTCCGACTGGTAGCACCATCTCAGAGCGCCCGATGAACGACAACGAATCGCTGTCCGCGGTCGAGAGCCTGTTCTTCCGGTGGCTCGCGTACCGCGTGTCCGGGAAGCCCGTCGATGCCGCGGCGCTCTGCCGCGATCGGCCCGAACTGCGAGCCGCGCTCGAAGCGCGCATCGCCGCCGAACACCCCGACACTGACGATCCCGAATCCACCGGCGCGTTCGCGCCCAAACCGGCGTTCGAGGTCGTTGACGCCGCGGACCCGTCCGCCACCGGCGACTACGGGCCGATCGCGCCGGTCGTTGTCGCGCCTGACGAGCCACCGGTGCCCGACGCACGCACCGAAGGGCGGTTCGACGTGCTCGCGGTTCACGCCGAGGGCGGAATGGGTCGCGTGTCGGTCGCCGTCGATACCGAACTCGGCCGCCGCGTGGCGTTCAAAGACATCAAACCGCAACACGCCGACGACGGAGTAACCAAACACCGGTTCACGCGCGAAGCGCTCATCACCGGGCAGCTCGAACACCCCGGCGTCATCCCGGTGTACGGCCTCGGCACCGACGCGCACGGCCGCCCGTTCTATGCCATGCGGTTCGTCGAAGGTGAATCGCTCAAAGACGCGATCAAGACGTTCCACGCGCAGTCGCCCACGCGCGAACCGGTGGGCGCGAAGGCGGTCGCGTTCCGCGGTCTCCTGAAGCGGTTCGCCGACGTGTGCAACGCGGTCGCGTTCGCGCACAGCAAGATGATCGTTCACCGCGACCTGAAGCCCGCGAACGTGATGCTCGGGCCGTTCGGCGAAACGCTCGTTGTGGACTGGGGCCTCGCGCGGTCGTTTGCGACCAAGCGCCCGGACGCCGTCGCGCCGCCGTCCGAACTGTCGCCGGAAGAGCGGGCCGCGGGCGAAACCGCCGAACTCGCGCCGCGCGACCGCGCCGCGGACACGCTCGGCACGCGCACCGGCAGCGTGATGGGCACGCCCGCGTACATGAGCCCCGAACAGGCCCGCGGCGACCTGCCCACCCTCGGCCCCGCGTGGGACGTGTACTCGCTGGGCGCGACGCTGTACGAACTGCTCGTCGGCCGCGCGCCGTTCGGCGGCAAACCGATCGCGCAACTGCTGCGCGACGTGGAAACGGGCACCTTCGCCCCGCCCCGCGCCGCGGCCGGGTGGGTACCCGCGCCCCTAGATTCCGTAGTCCGCAAGGCGATGGCGCTGCGCCCCGAAGACCGCTACGCCAGCGCGCTGGACCTCGCCGCGGACGTGGAGCGCTACCTCGCCGACGAACCGGTCGCCGCGCACCGCGAGACCCGCCGCGAGCGCGCCCGCCGCTGGGCCAAGCGGCACCCGGTGCTCGTGCGCACCGTCGCCGCGGCGTTCCTGTTAGGCGCGCCGGCGCTGGCGCTGGGGTTGGGCGTCGTGTACTACGAGAAAGAGCGCGCCGAAGAGGCCGAGCGGCTGAAAGCCGCCGCGCTCCAGCGCGAGGAGAAGGCACACACCAGCACCCGCGACGCCCGCGCGGAGGTCGAGCGGTTGCTCGGTGCCGAAACGCGCGGCCTCGAACAGGCCCGCGACGCGCTCGACCTCGTGACCGACGAACTGGTCGGCAGGGTACTCGCCAAGCAGACCAAGATCGGGCCGGACGAGCGCGCGTTCCTCGAAAAGCTGGTGGCGCTGTACGAGCGGTTCGCGTCCGGCGAGGGCGCGACCCCGGAGAAGCGACTGCTTGCGGCCCGCGCCGCGCTGCGCGTCGCGCAGTTGCGCGCCAAACTCGGCGACAGC
Source organism: Gemmata sp. (assembly GCA_022843445.1). GTDB lineage: Bacteria > Planctomycetota > Planctomycetia > Gemmatales > Gemmataceae > Gemmata. Next base: position 45 of record JALHNS010000449.1, on the reverse strand, counting down.
GGCGGGGCGGCCCGCGGCTACGGCGCGGCGGTGGCCGTGCTGCGC
>JALHNS010000448.1 GCA_022843445.1 Gemmata sp. | reverse complement strand
CCCCGCGGTCGCGCGCCCGGATCCGATCCCGCGCGCGTCGGGCGCGCCGTCACCGCCCGCCGATGTTCAGTCCGCCGGCGAAGCCGGGGTACGGCACGAACTCCGCCGGCGGTTGGTTCGGGCGGGTCGCGTCGAACACGCGCACCGGGCCGTTCCGCAGCCCGCCGCCCGGCGCGACCACCACGCGGTTCCGGTCGCTGACCGCCACCCGCACGCCGCCCTTGTAGTTGCGGTCGTAGGCCAGCCACTCGCCCAGCGCCTTGCCCTTCTCGTCGAACACGCGCACCAGCGGCAGCGTGCTGGCGTCCAGCCCGATCACCGGGTTCGCGCGCCCGTTGCCGTCGAGGTCCGCGGCCGTCACGAACGCCCCGGCCCGGTACTTCGCGTCGACGGCCGGGAACTCGGCGAGCACGTCGCGGTTCTTCCCGTTGAACACGCGCACCGTCGTGGTCGCGTTGCTCGGCCCGGTCACGGTGATGAGGTCCGAAACGCCGTCGCCGTTCACGTCGCCCCACGCGAGCCGCAGGCCGCCGGTCACGCGCTTCGGGTCGTGGCCGAAGAAGTCGTCGGTGGCCTTGCCCAGCGCGAGGTCGAACACCTTGATCTGCCCGGTGGTGTCGGTCGCGACCGCGACCAGCGCCTTGCCGTCGCGGGTCAGGTTCAGCGCCGCGGTTTGCAGCCCCTCGGTGTAGTTGGGGAACGCGACGAACTCGATGAGCAGGCTCATGTCGCGGCCGTCGAACACGCGCACCGGCAGCGCCGCGCCGCGGTGCGGGCCGGGCGCGACCACCAGTTCCGGCAGCCCGTCGCCGTTCAGGTCGGCCATATCGACGCGCGCGCCGCCGTCGAACTTCGGATCGTAGGCAAAGAAGTTGTGCGCGACCGTGCCGCGCTCGTCGGCGAACACCGTGACGCGCGGCTGCGCGCCGGCGTCCGCGCCGACCGCGAACGCGACCCGCTTCGCGTTCGGCAGGCCCGGGTTCGCGCCGCCGGGGAACGGGGGCCGACCCAGCGCCGCCCCGAACCGCCGGTGCAGGTGGTCCACCCGTTGCGCGCGCTTCAGGACGTCGTCCGGCAGGTTCCGCACGCGGGCGAGGCCGTCGAGCGCTTCGGCCCAGTGAACGCCCATGCCCTCGTACGTGCGGTGCAGCAGGTCGAGGCTCTCTTCGGCGCGCAACCGGCGGCCGAACAGCCGGCACTCGCGCACGAAGTGCCCGAGGGCGCGCTCGAGCGTGCGGTCCGGGCCGCCGATCTGGTCCGCCACCGCGTTCCGCAGTTCGTCGCCCGCGTCTTCGGCCGCTTCCACCATGCGGGTGAGCCGGCGGGCCTGCGCGGTCGGGTCGCCGATCGGCCCGCCACCGCCGCCACCACCGATGCCACCGAGCACGCGCGACAACTGCTGCACCGCTTCGGCCGCGCGGCTGAGCGGCCCGATGGCGATCTGCAGCGCCGCGGGGTTCTGCTGGAGCGCGGTGTGCAGCACGTCCACGTCGCGCTCCAGTTCCGCGAACGCGGTCGCCACTTGCGGCCGCGGGGCGTTGCGCCGCACGGTCGCGTCCAAATGCGCGCACTCTTCGATGACGCGGTCCATGCGCTGCGCGAGGCCCGCGCGGACGAACGCGTTCAGGTTCGAGCGCGCGAGCTCGTTCTTCGCGCTTTCCAACTCGAGCGCGAGCTGCCCGGTCCACCGGCTGACCGCGGACGCGAGGAACTGGTCACCGCCGGCCGCGCCGCCGAACTGCTTGAACTGAATCACGCCCGGTTGCTTGGGCTGAGCGAACGTACTCGCGGCGAGCGCGAACAGCGCGAGGGCGGCAAGTGAGAACGTGCGGGTGGTCATGGTGGCACCGCGAGTGGTTGGCGCGGGCGCGCCGTTCCTGCGCGCCCGCGGGCGATTCTAGCCGAAAGCGAACCGCGCAGGTCGTGTGGCTTGCGCGAAATCCCGCGCGACGGCGCATACAATTCGCCTCATCCGAATCCCTCCGAAGGCGAAACTCATGGTGCGCGCGCGTCAGGCCGTTATCACCGAACCGTTCAAGTGCGCGGTGCGCGAGGTGGAACTCGCGGACCCGGCCCCGAATCAGATTCTCATCGCGGCCGAGTACAGCGCGATCTCCGCGGGCACCGAACTCGCGGTGTACACCGGCACGCACCAGTGGCTCAAAGACCCCGCGATGCCGGACTGGAAGTTCCCGTTCCGCTCCGGCTACTCGGCCGCGGGGCGCGTGCTGAAGGTCGGCGCGGACTTCCCCGGCGGCTTCAAAGAGGGCGACCGCGTCAGCTACCCCGGCAACCACGCGTCCGCCGAACTGCTCACGGTGGGCCACGAGCGGTGCCGCGTGTGGAAGATGCCGGACACCCTGAGTTTCGAGAAGGGCGCGATCGCGTGCATCTCGCGCTACGGGATGGGCGTCTCGGTGCGCGCCGGCATCACGGTCGGCCGTTCGGCCGCGGTTCTCGGCCTCGGCATCATCGGGCAGTTCTCGCTGCGGTGCCTGCTCGCCGCGGGCGCGGGGCCGGTGGTGGGAATCGACGCGGTGCCGATGCGCCGCGCCGCCGCGCTCGCCGCGGGCGCGGACCACGTGATCGACCCGAATGCGGGCGACGTGCGGGACCAACTGCGCGCGTACCTCGGCACGAAGGGCGCGGAGATCGTGGGCGACGCGACGGGCGTGCCGGACGCGATCCCGACCGCGATGAGTTTGGCGTGCGACGCCGGGCAAGTGGTGGTGGTCGGCAGCCCGCGCGGGAAAGCGAAGGAAGTGAACTTCTACGACGACCTGCACCGCCGCTACATCGAAGTGACGGGCGCGCACGGCAACATGCTGTTCGAGCCGGCGCACACGCGCCTCGCGGGCGCGTGGGACATCAACAAGGCACAACTGTGGCTGCTGCGCCAACTCGCGGCCGGCCGACTGAGCCTCGCGGGCCTCGTCACGCACACGATCACACCGGAGCAACTCGGCGAAGCCTACGAAGGGCTGTTGAAGGACAAAGACAACTACCTCGGCGTGATGATGAAGTGGGTGTGAGCGCGGAACCAACGTGAACCCCGATACGCTTCAACGCCTTGTCGAAGTTTTCGCGCGCCACCCGCGCATGTGGGCGGGCGAAGGCGCGTCCGCGCAAGAACTGGATTGCGCGGCGCAAGCTCTCGGCGTGCGATTGCCAGACGATTACCGCGATTTCGTGATGCGCTTCGGTGGCGGGCACACCGGCTCACTCCCCGTCGCCGGTTTGCGCGTGTGGGAAACAGCCGGTGCGGGTGAATGGTCGGTGATCGAACGGACCGAGCACTACCGGATCCAAAGCTGGCCGGGAACCGAAGCGTGGGCGGTATTCTCCAACGACGGTTTCGGCAACCCAATCGGACTTGATGCGTGGGGTCGTGTGTGGCTGTCCGACCTCTTAATGCGAGAATGCGTCTGCATTGAGAGCAGTTTCGACAATTGGGTGGGCCGCTGGGCGCTACACATGGAACCGCATGGCGAGTACATCGCGCGGATCGCGTGGGTGTGAGCGTCGGACATTTCTGAGGCAAGTTGCATGCGCGTCATTGTGATCGGGTCCGGGATCGCGGGGCTGACGGCCGCGATCGCGCTCCGCAAGGTCGGGGTGGAAGTCGCGGTGTACGAGCGCGCCCCGGAGTTGCGCGAGGTCGGGGCCGGGATCAGCCTGTGGGCCAACGCGCTCCGCGCGCTCGATCACATCGGCGCGGGCGAGTCCGTGCGCGCCGTTTCGCTGAAACTCACGCGGTCCGAGATGCGCGGCAAAAGCGGGCGTTCGGTGCTCATTTCGCTCGACGCGCGCGCGATGGAAGCCCGCGCGGGGATGCCCGAACTCGTGCGCATGGCGCACCGGGCCGAACTCGTGGGCGCGCTCGCGGCGCACTTGCCCGCGAGCGTCGCGCGCTACGGGCACGAGTGCGTTTCGGTGGAAGCGGACGGTGCCGCGGCCCGCGTTCGGTTCGCCAACGGGCACACGGCTTCGGCCGACGCGGTCATCGGGGCCGACGGCATTCGCTCCGTCGTGCGCACAGCGATTCTCGGCGCGAGCGAGCCGCGCTATTCCGGCTACACCTGCTGGCGCGGCGTCTGCCCGCGGCCCGCGAGCGTCGAAGCCGGCTACATCGGCGAGTGGTGGGGCCGCGGGCTGCGGTTCGGCATCACCACGCTCCCGAACGACCGCATCTACTGGTTCGCGGTTCAGAACGCGCCGCCCAACGGTCGCACCGCCGACGAGCGCGGGCACCTGCTCGCCGCGTTCGCCGGTTGGCCGGACCCGGTTCGCGAACTGATCGAATCGACCGCGGACGTTCTGCGGAACGACATAATCGACCGCCCGCCGGTGCGCGAGTGGTCAAAGGGCCGGTTGTGCGTGATCGGCGATGCGGCGCACCCGATGACGCCGAACTTGGGGCAAGGCGGTTGCACCGCGATCGAAGACGGCGTGATTCTGGCGCGGCACCTCGCGCGCGCCGCCGACGTGCCCGCGGCGCTCACCGCGTTCGCGCGCGAGCGGTACAAACGCACCGCGGGCATCGTGAACGAGTCGTGGCGGCTCGGCGCGGTGGCGCAGTGGGAAGGGCGCGTCTCGTGCGCACTTCGCGACCGCCTGATGTGGCTGGCGGGGAAGGTGATGGGCGCGGGCGCGATCCTGAAGCACGCGAAGTTCGACACCGGGCCTTTAGGGTAGTAGGCACGCTCCGCGTGCCGTGTGTTCGGGCCGCTGAAGCTGTCCAACCGTCCGCACAACTTTTCGCGCCGTTCAGAACGGCATGCGGAGCGTGCCTGCTACCCTGCGTTCCGGTACTCGTCCACCAGCACGCGCGGCGCGCCGATATCGACCACATGCACTTCGCCGGTCCACGCGCGCGCCGCGGGGTTCAGGAACCCGCGCTTCGGGGCGACGAACGTCGCGGTGTGCGCGGCCCGTACGCACGCGCCGAGCGGTTCGCCGGTGTCGCAGTCCATCCCACTCGGAATGTCCACCGCGAATACCGGCGTGCCGGCTTCGTTCACGACGCCAACGAGCCAATCGAACGGCGCGCCGAGCGGGCGCGCGAGGCCGGTGCCGAAGAGCGCGTCCACCACCCACCCGGCCGAGCGGAACTGCCGCAAGAACAGGTCGCGGTGCGACTGCTCGAAGTAGTCGGGCCGGTACTGCGTGAAGTGGATACCCGCGGTGAAGAGGATGTCGAAGTTGGTGTGCGCGTCGCCCGGTTCGCGGTTGTGCCGCGCGACAACGTGAACCGATACGGGCCACCCGGCGTTGTCGAGGTGCCGCGCGATGACGAACCCGTCGCCGCCGTTGTTCCCGGGGCCGCACAGAATCGCGGTGCTCGCGCGCTGCGGGTTCAGGCGCATGAGCAGTTCGGCGCACCCGCGCCCGGCGTTCTCCATGAGCACGATGCCCGGCACGCCGAACCCGCTGATCGCGCGCCGGTCCAACTCGCGCACCTGCTCGCGCGACAGGGTGAAGGGAGTCACGCTGCGCCCTCTTCAGGGTAGTAGGCACGCTCCGCGTGCCGTCGCTGCGGCGCGAAGAGTGCTGTGCGAACTGTAGTGTAGCTGACGCGGCCCGAACACACGGCACGCGGAGCGTGCCTACTACCCTAAAACGGTGCTTGCTCGCGCTTCCGCGGCGCGGTAGCCTATCGGCGTTCTCGTTGGCCGGT
>JALHNS010000447.1 GCA_022843445.1 Gemmata sp. | reverse complement strand
GGTGGCGCGTCGGCCGACTCCGCCGGCTTCGGGCGCAACCCGCACCCGATCCCGACGAACACCAGCAGCGCGCACAAACCGCTGCCGAACCCGATGATCGTGTAGTGCAGCACTGTCAGCACACAATACCTCGTCGCGGGCGACCGATGTGAGTGGGGTCTGGCGAACGGAGCGAGAGTGGCGAACGTATTGTGTGCGCGGCGCGCGCGCGTGTCAACGGGCCATCACTTCCCCTTAACCAAGTCTTTAAACGTGTTGCACACGATGCCCGCGGCCTCCGGCCCTACGCTGTTGATCTCGCCGTACTGAGCCTTCTTCAGCCCGTAGCAGAACGGCGCTTTCTCGTCCCACTGGCGCTTCGGAATGAAGTAGCCCAACTCGTCGTTCGCCAGCCCGATGAGCATCCGGTGTTTGCCCTTCAGTTGCTCGTAGATCGCCGGTTCCGCGGGCGCGTCCGGGAAGTCCGCGCCGGGGTCCGCGGGCGTTTGCACCTTGCCCAGCACGATCTCCGGGTAGATCTCGCCCGGAATCGCGGCCACTTCGAGCGCGCCGAGTTTCAGGTAGCCCACCTCGGTGCGGATCGCAACCGGCTTGCTCACGTCGGTCGTCTCCACCAGCTTCTTCGGCGTCGGCGTGCCGTCCCACTCGTACATGGTGCGCGCGAGCGTGCCGAACTTGTACGCCAGCCGGTACACGTTGTTCTCCACCGGCAGCAGCACGGATTTCGTGCGCACGTCGAACGGCGTGAGAGCAACCGGCGCGCTGTCTTTCAGCGCCTTCTGCGCGAGCTCGGCGAGCAAGAAGCCGTAGCGGTCGGCCTTCTCGAAGGTGCCGTCGGCCAACTCTTTTCCGTTGGTGTCCTTCACCGGCAAGCGCAGCGTCGTCATCAGCCCGCCGACGGTGCCCGTGAAGTACGCGACCGGGCACTTCAGCTTTTCGCGCAGGTGCTTGCACACGAAGTACGGGTAGTCCGCCGTGATCTGCGTGTTCTTGGAATCGAGCGCTTCCGGGTGGCAGTTCCACTGAAGCAGCACGCCAATCGGCGCGTCGGTCTTCGGCTCGCGGAAGTGCAGCACCACCAGTTCGTCGTGCTTCACCACCGGCAAGCGGTTGTCGGCGATGAGCGCTTCGTCGCGCGCGGTGCCGATCTTCGCCACCGCCGGTTTGCGCGCCTTGTCTGCGGCCTTCACCGCGTCCGCACAGCCGGTTTCGAGCTGCTTCATGTAGTCCGGGTCGATGCCGCTCTGAATCGGCGACGCGCCCCACAGCCCGAGCGTGTCCGGGCCTTCGTGGTTGTGCGTCGCGCTCACGAGCACGTACTTGAAACCGGGCAGTTTCGCGCGCACGCCCTCCACCACCGGCAGGAACAGCCCGACCACGTCCACGGTAACGAGCGCGATCTTTTCGTCGCCGTCGGCGAGCACCACGGCGCGCGCCATGATCGGGTCGTGAACCTTCGCGGCCTTGCGGTTCATCCCGAAGCCCGCGAGGAACACCGGCTTCGCGCCTTTCTCCATGTTCGGCGTCACGTCGGCTTCGCCGAACCCGACCGTGAACTCACCGGCGCTCGCGGAGAGCGCGCAGCCCACGGCAGTGCAGAGGGAGAGTAGGAACCGCATGCGAAACTCCGAAGAGAGTGATCCGCAGATTTCGCAGACGAACGCAGATTTCAAAGACAAAGACGAAAGATAGTTTTGACGGGATGAAGAGGATGAAATCAGGGTTCTGAAATCCTGTTTATCCTGTTCATCCCGTCAAAACTTTTCTCTTGTCTTCTGCATTTAAAATCTGCGTTCATCTGCGAAATCTGCGGATCAAATGGCCTTTTCTTTCATGTAGCGGATGCTGTCGCGGGCGATGGTGTCCGGGTCCGGGGTGTAGTCGAACACCTCCACCGACACCCAGCCCGCGTAGTTCACGTCGCGCAGCGCTTGGAAGATCGGGCCGAAGTCGGTGCTCCCGAAGCCGGGGCCTCGCTTGTTCGGGTCGTTCGCGTGGAAGTGGTGCAGGAACTCGCGGTTCGCGCGGATCACGTCCGGCGTCGGTGCGGGTTCCATCGACATCGCCTTCACATCGAGGTGCAGTTTCACGAACGGGTGTGCCAGGGCGCGAATCAGTTCCACGCCCTCGGCCGCGGTCGTCATGAAGTTCGTTTCGGCCGGCGTCAGCGGTTCGAGGCACAGGAACACACGCGAACTTTCGAGAACGGGCAGGCAGTGGCGCAAGGTGTCGAGTGCGTTCGCGGTGCCTTGCGCGCGCGTCATGCCTTCGGGCAGGTTGCGCTGGAACGGCGACCCGAGCACGAGGATGTCGCCGCCCATGTCCGCGGCAGCGCGGGCCATCTCCGCGAGGTACTCGCCGGTGCGCTTGCGGGTCGCGGAATCGTCGGACGTGAGGTGAAAGCCTTCGGTCTTCGCCAAGAGCCAGTGCAGACCGATGATGCGCACGCCCGCGGCTTCGGCGGTGCGGCGCAGTTCGCTGCGGCGCGCCGCGGTCACGTCGGTGATGCGCGGGGCGAGCGTGAACGGGGCGACTTCGAGACCGGTGTAGCCGAGTTCGGCGATCCGGTCGCACACGCGGCCGTGGTCCCAGCCCTCGAACGTCTCGTTGCAGATCGCGTACTTCACGGCAGCGGTACCTCGCGGGGGCGCGCGTTGAGCTCGGTCGAGTCGATCACGGTAAGCGTCGCGCCCTTCAGCCCGCGGGCGGCGCGATAGAACTCGGCCGGCGACGCGACCGCGGTGTCGCCGACATGCGTGACGAGCCACTTCGCGGGGTCGTCGCCGAGTTTCTTGAACGCGGCAGCGGCGGGCGAATCGGGTACCACCTCGCGCACGCTCACGCCGGCCCGCAGCGGGCGCGCGTTGCGCACCCCGGGGCCGACGGGCGCTTCGGCGATCACGGTGTTGTAATCGACGCGCAGGCCGAACACCGGTTCCGGACGGTTCGCGGCGATCACCGCGCGTTCGTGCTTGAACTTGCCGAGCGTGACGAACAGTTCCTTGCGCGCGGCCCCGCGGGTCACAGTCACCTGCACCCGCGTGCCGGCGAGCGCCGCGCCCACGCGGAACTGAAGGTCCGCGAAGTTCTCGACCGGCGCGCCGTCGACGGCGGTAATGGTGTCGCCCACCTCGATCCGTCCGAGGTCGGCCGGGCCGCCGCGCACGAGGTCGTTCACGTTCACGCTCGCCCAACCGGGAGTGAACACCACGCCGAGGTAGCCGTAATCCAGTTCTTCGCCCCGCTTCAGCACCTCCACCACGCGACGGAAGTGGGCGTCGGCGGGGAACGCAAGGTGCGGCCCGCGCTCGCCCGCGGGCGCGGCGGCGGACGTACACAACCCGATCACCTCGCCGTCGAGGTTCACGAGCGGCGCGCCGTCCGGGGCCGGCACCGCCCGCGCGTCGTGTTCGATGAGCGGCCCGAAGGCGTAGTAGTTCTCCGGTGCGGGCGCGTTGGGCCCGGGGGCCGGTCGGCGCACACCGGTCACGCCGCCCAGCGCCGTCCGCGGGCGGGCGAGCGCGAAGTTGGTGTCCGGCGCGTGCGCGAGCGACACTACCAGTTTGCCCGCGGTCACGGTCGCGTCGCGCCCCGTCAGCGTGACCGCGCCGAACCGCACCGGCTTCAGGCCCGCGGGCGGGGAAATGAGCTTCAGCACCGCGAGGTCGTAGCGCCCGTCGGCGGCGTAAATGTCGGCGTAGGATCCGGCGCGGCCCGGCAGGTGAACGAACACCTTCGTCGCACCTTCGACCACGTGAAACGGCGTGAGGATCAGCCCGTCGGCGCTCACCACCAGCCCGCAGGCGCAGTCGTGGTTCGCGGCCGTGCGCGGGTCGGACAGGTCGTGGTCGACGGCGGCGCGGCCGTCGTTGGTGAGCTTGAGAAACTCGGCGCGGTCGAAGGTGCCGAGTTTGCCCGGTGGCAGCGGCGCGGCGGGCTTGGGGTACCGGTCGCTGCGCGACACCACCACGCACGCGACGCTCGGCCCCACGGTTTCGCTCGCGGCCTGCAACTGCTTTTCGACCGCGCGCAACAGGTCCGCTTTGTTCGGCTCGCGCGCCGGTTGGGCGGCCGCGAGGCCGAGGAGGGCGAACACGAGACCGGCGGCGCGCATGAGTCCGGCTCCGGGCGGAACGGTTGCTCCCGTTGTAACCGCCGCGGGGCCGCGTTCCAAGTGGTCACACCGGTAGGAACGACATCAGGTACAGCGCCAGCGCGCAACAGATGACGCCCAGAAACATCACGAGCCACGCCTGAAACACCCACGCTTCGGCACGCGTGTAGGGCGGGGCGGGCGGTTCGGGTACGTTCGCGGGATCGGTCACGGCAGTTCCTCCCTCGTAGGACGCATGTATCGTATCGACCGTTCAACGCGGCGGTTCCAGTCCGCGTTGGCCGGGCGGCAGATTATCCGCGTGCGTCGGCCGAATTGCGAGCTACAATCGTGAACTGATCGGCACAGTCGCGCCGCTTTTGCCGCCCACCCCCCCGGAATGGCCATTCCCACACTCGACGACGTGCTTTCCACCCTTCGGTCCTGCGGGCTGCTCGCGCCCGACCGGTTCGAAGCGCTCGCGCGCGACGTGGCCCCGCTCGGCACCGACCTCGCTGCCGCCCTCAAGCTCATTGTCAAGCGCAAACACGTTACGGTTTACCAGCTCAAGAAGGCACTGAACGGGCGCGGCGGGGACCTGTTCGTCGGCCGGTTTGTGGTGCTAGACAAGGTCGGCGAGGGGGCAATGGGCAAGGTGTTCCGCGCGCGCGACACGCGCGACGGGAGCACGGTGGCGCTCAAAGTGGTGCGCGCGGCGCTGCTCTCGAACCCGGTGATCCGCGGCCGGTACCAGCGCGAGGTGCAAGCCACCGGCAAACTCGACCACCCGCACATCGTGCGCACGCTCGACGCGGGCGAGGCCGACGGCAAGTTCTACATGGCGATGGAGTTCGTGGACGGCATCGACCTGTCGCGGCTGATGAAGGACTGCGGCGCGCTCGAGGTGGCGGAGGCGTGCGAGTACGTGCGGCAGGCCGCGCTGGGCCTCCAGCACGCGCACGATTGCGGGTTCGTTCACCGCGACGTGAAGCCGAGCAACATCGTGGTGGCCGGCGAGCGGCACGTTCCCCGCGCCACCGAACCGGCGGTGGTGAAGTTGCTCGACCTCGGCCTGTCGCGGGCACTGGACCCGGACGAAATGGTCGCCCCGAACCTGACCCGCGACCACACGGTCGTGGGCACGCCGGACTACATGGCCCCGGAGCAGGCGAAGAACTCGCGGGCCGTGGACACGCGGGCCGACCTGTACAGTCTCGGCTGCACGTTCTACTACCTGCTCGCGGGGCGCGTGCCGTTCGCCGCGACCACCGCAATCGAGAAGATACTGGCGCACCACTCGGAGGTGGCCACGCCGATCCAAGCGCTGCGCCCGCAGGTGCCCAACGCGGTGGCGGAACTGGTGGCGCGGCTGATGGCGAAAAGCCCCGACGACCGCCCGCAGACGGCGGCGGAGGTGGCCGCGCGACTCGAACCGTTCGTCGCGTACCCCACCGACGCGCGCCCGGTGCCGGCGCGCGCGGCGCGCGACGCGGATCACTCGTCGCACGGGTCCGGCGCGCCGCTGCTGCTGCCGCTGGACAGCGGCTCGTCGGTCGGTCCCAGCCCGCTGTTCGAACTGGCGGCCGAGCCGCCGCCGC
>JALHNS010000446.1 GCA_022843445.1 Gemmata sp. | reverse complement strand
CCGCACGATGGCGCGCGCGCCCGGCCCCGGCGCGGACGACACCGCGACGATGGTATCTTCGACGTGCGGCGCGGACACTTGCTCGAACGACATCGCGGTTCCATTCGCTCGGAAACTGTGCGATGCTAGGGTACCTCTCGATTCGCGGTCCAAACAGGGGCCTTTCATGCGCCGCGCGGTTGTGCCGTTGTTCGCGTGCCTCGGCGTGTTCGTTTCGCTGGCACCGGCGGCCCCGGAGCCGACCGAAGCGCCTGCCGCGCACAAACCGCGCGCGACGGACGTGACGCGGTACGGCCCCGCGTACCGCTACCCGCAAGCCGGGTGGGACGTGGTGCACGTGGACGGCGCGCCCTACGACCGCGGCTACCAACAGGGCCGGTTGCTGGCGAAAGAGATCGCCGCCTACGTGCGAATGCTCGCCACCGAGCGCAGCGCGAAAGCCCCCGCCGACGGCTGGCGCGGCGCGCGGCAGCTCGTGAACGCGGTGCTGCTGCGGCAGATCGACAAAGAGTGCCTCGAAGAGATGAAGGGCATCGCCGAGGGCGCGACCGACGCGGGCGCGAGCTACGACGAGCGCGACCTCGATTTGCTCGACGTCGCGGTGCTGAACTGCTGGATGGAACTCGAAACGCTCGATTCCGCACTCGACGCGACCCCAACGGGGTTGGAGAAGAAGAAGTTCGACCGCCCCGGGCTGCCGCGCGCGCCCGCGCCGAAGCCGATCAAGAAGGACCACTGTTCGGCGTTCATCGCGACCGGCCCCGCGACCGCCGACGGGAAGATCGTGTTCGGACACATCACCATGGCCGGGCTGACCGCGGGGCCGTTCGTGAACGTGTGGCTCGACGTTCAGCCGAAGGCCGGGCACCGGTTCGCGATGCAGGCGTTCCCGGGCGCGGTGTGGTCCAGCCAAGACTACTACATCAGCGCCGCGGGCATCGTGCTCTGTGAGACCACCATCGACCAGACGCCGTTCGACCCCGCGGGCGAATCGCTCGTGAGCCGCGCGCGCAAGGCGATCCAGTACTCGAACACCATCGACGACGTGGTGAGGGCACTGGGCACCAAGAACAACGGGCTGTACGCGAACGAGTGGCTGATCGGCGATTTGAAGGCGAACGAGATCGCGATGTTCGAGCTGGGCACGAAGGAGTCGCGCCTGTGGCGCAGTTCAAAAAACCAGTGGTTCGAGGGCACGAAGGGGTTCTACTGGGGCAACAACAACGCGAAGGACACGCTGGTGCGCGTCGAGGCGACCCCCGCGGATTCGGACGAGAAGCCGGAAAAGCGGGTGTGGGAACCGGACGCGCGCGACGAGGCGTGGCTCAAGTTCTACAAGGACCACGCGGGGAAGATCGATGGCCGGCTGGCGCGCAACGCGCTGTGCGACGAGGTGCTCGCGCAACCCACGTCTCTGGACGCGAAGTACGCGACCGCGGCGATGGCGGAGAAGCTGAGCAGTTGGGCCACCTACGGCCCGCCGACCGGCAAGCCGTGGAAGCCGACCGACGAGCAGAAGAAGGCGCACCCGGAGATCAAGGTGCTGGTGCCGCACCCGTGGACCGTACTGAGTAGCGCAGCGCCGCCGAAAGGATGAGAACCCGGTAACGCGGTCGTTTCCCGCTTGCGTGGGGGGCTGGGGCGCGGCTACCTTCATGTAATCATCATCTGCGGCCCTCTCAGCCGTCCGCACCGCGTTCGCCCCGTACATCACAGGTTCACATGCTACACGTTCGTTGCGCTCGCGCGCTCGCTTTGAGTCTCGGCCTCGCGCTGGCGGTCGGGTGCGGAAAGTCCGAACCCAAGCGGTACGCCGTTTCGGGCACCGTGAAATACAAGGACAAACTGATCGGGGTTGGTTCGATCACGTTCATCCCGGAGGGCGGCGACGCGCAGATGGGCGGCGCGCCGATCAAGGACGGCAAGTACGAGCTGCCGGCGGTCGCGGGGCTGCGCGCGGGCACCTACAAGGTCTCGATCTCGTACCCGGACCCGAAGGGCACGCCCGCCGCGGGCGACGCGCCCGGCGCGAGCCTCGACGCCAAGAACCTGATGCCCGCGAAGTACAACGAGCAGACCGAACTGCGCGCCGAAGTGACCGCCGACAAGTCCAACGTCTTCGATTACGACCTGAAATAGGTTCGCCCGGGGCTCACATCTCATTCCCCGTTTCGGAGGGTCCGTCATGCGCCGGCGTTCCGGGTTCACACTCATCGAGTTACTGGTGGTGATCGCGATCATCGCGATCCTGATCGGGCTGCTGCTCCCCGCGGTGCAGAAGGTGCGCGAGGCCGCGGCCCGCATGAGTTGCTCCAACAACCTGAAGCAACTCGGCCTCGCCATGCACAACTTCCACGATACGAACGGGGCGCTGCCGCCCATGATGGGGCCGAGCGGGTGCTGCTGGGGCACATGGACGATCCCGATCATGCCGTACTTCGAACAGGACAACCTGTTCCGGCAGTACGTGAACTGGGGCGGCAGCGACGCGACCGGCCCGCGGTACTCGTCCGGCACGAACCCGGCGCGGGTGTGCAGCCAGCGGCTGAAGACGTTCACCTGCCCGAGCGACTCGGACCGCCGCCCGTTCAGCAACATCACGAACAACAACTACGCGGTGTGCGGCGGCAGCGGCGGGACCTCGCGCGTCACCGGGGCCATCAACGGCATCGCGGTGGGCGGCGGCATGTTCGACGGCGTGGCCCTCACGCGGAAGATCAAGCTGACCGACGTGAGCGACGGCCTCACCAACACTGTGATGGTGGGCGAAGTGCTTCAGGGCGAGGGGAGCGACCTGCGCGGGTTCATCTGGTGGGGCGACGCCAGCGCGATGTCCACCTACGACATCCCCAACTCGCCGCTCCCGGACCGCATTTATACGGCCGGCTACTGCAACAACCAGCCGGTGCGGAACCTGCCGTGCGCGGTTTCGGACACCGCGAACCCGACGATGTTCCTGTCCCGCAGCCGCCACTCCGGCGGCGTGAACGCGGCCCTCGGCGACGCCAGCGTGCGGTTCGTGAACCAGAGCATCACCCCGGTGACGTGGCGCGCGATGGGCACCGCGACCGGCGGCGAGGTGGTGGCGAACCAGTAACCGCGAGCGCGACGCAACGAAGCGACCGGGCCGCGGGGTGCCGGTGCCCCCGCGGCCCGGTTCGGTTCCCGCTCCCGCTCACTTCTTGTCGGCCTTCTCCACGCTCACTTTGCCCTTCGCGAACGTGGCCTTCAGGAAGTCTACCGTCTTCAGCGCGTCTTCCTGCTTGTCGTAACCCACGGTGCCGACGACGACCGACTTGCCCTCCGCGTTCTTCACGCGGATGCGCCAGCCGTCCTTCGCCATGAACACCTCAATGGAGCCGACTTCGGCAGCCCCTTTCGTGTCCTTTTTGTCGTCCTTCTTGGGGTCCTTCTTGTCGTCCTTCTGGCGGGCCGGGGCGTCGGTGAGGGCCGCCGAACCGACCACGCCGGCGATGGCGCAGAACAGGATCAGCGGGCGGATCAACTGGCGCATGAGTGCGCTCCTAGTGCGAGTCCGGCGCGGGAGTGCGCCGCGGCCGGATTATTGCGCCGCCCGCGCGCGATTGCAACCCGCAGCGCGCCGCTCTACCGCAGCGATTCGAGAATCTCCATGCGCATCGCGGAGAGCGCCGGCACCAGCCCGCCGAGCCGGCCCATCACCAGCGTGAACAGCATCCCCGCGGCCAGAATCGGCAGGTCCACGATCATGGTCAGCGTCACGCTCTTGCCGCCCTGCCCGCTGCTCAGTTGGCTGGTCGCCTCGAACCCGTTCGCCAAGTAGCCCACGGCGCAGCCGATCAGCCCGCCGACGAACGCGATCAGCAGCGACTCGAACATGAACGAGATCAGGATCTGCCACCGCTTGAAGCCCAGAATGCGGAGCACGCCCACCTCCTTCATGCGCGCCGCGATCGACGCGAACATCGTGTTCATCACCCCGAAGATGCCGCCCACCGCCATGATGACCGCGAGGAACACGATGGTGCTCAGGAACTGCTCGTTGGTCTTGGTCAGTTCCTTGTAGTAGTCCGGTTCGGCGAACGCCTTGAGCTTCGCGGCCTCGTACACCTCGCTCAGGTAGAACGCCATCGCGCGGGCGCTGGCCTCGCTCTCGTCTTCCATGCGGAGCACGATCGTGGTGAACTTGTCGCCCTTGCCGGACGCGCGCACCACCGGGTTCTCGATGCCGGTCCACACCTCCGAGCCGTACGCGGTGCCGCGGGTGCGCATCACGCCGATCACCTTCCACCAGCGGTCGCCCAGCTCGAAGGTGGCGCCGACCGCGAGCCGCTTGCTGTCGGTGCCCTCGGCGAGCGCGGCGGCGGCCCCTTCGCCCACGCAGCACTGCAGGTACTCGCGGCCGTCCGGGGACTTTTCGCCCGGCTCGACCGCGTTGGGCGTGAACCAGCGCCCGCCCGGTTCCAGCCCGATGTCGTGAACCGCCGACCCGATGACCGGGTCCAAGAACGCGCGCATCTGCACGAACCGCCGCCGCGGCTGCTCGCCGGGCTTGGTCGGCACCGCTTGGTTCAGCACCAAGTACGACTCGTAGCTGGCGAGCGGTTCCGCGTTCGGCAGGTCCTTCGGCGCGTCGGCCGGCAGGCGGGTCACGGCGGTGCCGCTCTTGGTCACCCGCGCGACGCCGACGCCCTTACCCGGCGCGCCCACCGGCTTGCCGGACGAATCCGCGTACACGTTCGATTTGAGCGCGTTGTCGATGTCGCCGCCGCGCGACAGGTTGCTGAACAGTTCGTCGGTGGAGCCTTCGGACATGACCAGCACGTTGCCCGGCACCCCGGTGGATTCGTTCAGCTTGTACATGCCGTTCACGAACGCGAGCAGCGCCACCACCAGCGCCACCACCACCGTGAACGCGACCGCGGTGAGCGCGGTGTCCCGCTTGCGCACCCACAGGTACCGCAGGTTGTACGTCAGCGGCACTTTCCCGATGAGCAGCAGCAGCGCGAGGTCGGTGCCGTACACGACGAGCAGCACGAACGGCCA
Source organism: Gemmata sp. (assembly GCA_022843445.1). Lineage (GTDB taxonomy): Bacteria > Planctomycetota > Planctomycetia > Gemmatales > Gemmataceae > Gemmata. Next base: position 691 of record JALHNS010000446.1, on the reverse strand, counting down.
ATGTTCCACGAGCACCGGCGGGAGCAGTTGCCACAGCGGGACGCCGAGAACGGGTTTGAGCGTCGGGTTTTCGAGCAGCCGCAACTTGGGCGACCCGGGGAGTCGCTGTTCGATCTCGGTCTTCACCTCCGCGAGCTTCTCTTCGGCCTCGCGCTTGTCCCGCGGGTTCAGGTTGGGGCGCGTCGCGGCCTTGAGCAGCACGAACCGGCGCACGAGCAACTCGGGCGCGGGCAGCCAGCGGCGGGTCACGTCCGACACGCGCGCGGCCACTTCCTCTTCGACCGCGGCGCGCTTCTCCGGCGGCGCGCCCGTCACCGCGGCGCGGCGCTTCGCCATGTCCGCGGGCACCATCCACGCGCGGGCCGGGTCTTCGGCCCAGTCCGCGATTTCGGCGTTCACCGCGACGAGGGCCGCCGTGTACTGGAGCTTTTCGCCCTCACTCGCGGTCTGGTTGATGAGGTTCTTGCGGGCCTCGTCGCGCCGGTCGAGCAACCCCTTCAGCGGTTCGAGGTCCGCGGGCTTCTTGTCGTCCGGTACCAGATCGGCGAACGAGTAGCCGAGCAACTTCTTGGCGAGCGTGGTCATCTGGCCGCCGCTCGGCAGCGGGAGCCGCGCGACCACTTCGATGGCGAACGCGACCAGCGCCGCGAGCACCACGAACCCGGCGGCTAGCGCCAGCGCGCGGCGCGCG
>JALHNS010000445.1 GCA_022843445.1 Gemmata sp. | reverse complement strand
CCGCCGGCGAGCGTGATGAGCGGCGCGCCGACTGCGACTTTGTCGCCGGGCTTCACGAGCACCGCTTGCACGGTGCCCGCGGTTTCGACCGGCACATCGACCGCGGCCTTGTCGGTCTCGACGGACACCACGTTCTGCCCGGCCGCGACCGCGTCGCCCGGCTTCACGAGCACCGCGGTGACGGTGCCGCCCTCGATGCCCTCGCCCAAACTCGGCAGTCGGAAGTCCATGTTCGCTCGCTTCTCGCGGGAGCTATCAGCTAACAGCTATCAGCTATCAGCAGGATAGCGCGTTGCGTGTGGTCTGATTCTGGCTGAAAGCTGACGGCTGATAGCTGAAAGCTCAAACCGTCCACGGGTGCGGCGCGTCCGGGTTCAGGCCGAACTCGGCGACCGCCTTCTTCACCGTGCCGGGGTCCAGTTGGCCGTTTTGGAACAGCGCGTACAGCGCCGAGACGGTCACGCTTTCCGCGTCCACCTCGAAGAACCGGCGCAGCGCCTTGCGCGTTTCGCTACGGCCGAAGCCGTCGGTGCCGAGCGCGAGCAGGCGGCCGTTCAGGTACGGAGCCACCGATTCCGGCAGCGCCCGCATGTAGTCGCTCGTCGCGATGATCGGCCCCTTCGTGCCGCCGAGCACTTGTGCCACGTACGGCGTCTTCTTCGGCGCGTCCGGGTGCAGGCGGTTGAACCGCTCGCACTCGATGGCGTCTTTCCGAAGGGCTTGGTAGCTGGTCGCGCTGTAGACGGTGCTGGCGATGCCGAACTTCTCGGCGAGCAGTTGCTGCGCGCGGAGCGCTTCGTTCAGCATCACCCCGCTGCCGAGCAGTTGCACTTCGGCCTTCGCGCCCGGCGGCGTCACGGTGCGGAACGGGTACAGCCCCTTAATGATGCCGTCGCGCACGTGCTCGCCGGGCATCGCGGGCATGTCGTAGGCTTCGTTGTAAACGGTGAGGTAGTAGAAGCACTCCTCGCCGCGCACGTACATCGCGTTGATGCCCTCTTCGATAATCACCGCGAGTTCGTAAGCGAACGCCGGGTCGTAGGTGCGGCACGTCGGGATGGTCATCGCGACGAGGTGGCTGTGGCCGTCTTCGTGCTGCAAGCCTTCGCCGTTGATGGTGGTGCGGCCGGCGGTCGCGCCCATCAGGAACCCGCGGCACCGGGCGTCCGCGGCGGCCCACGCGAGGTCACCGATGCGCTGGAACCCGAACATGCTGTAGTAGATGTAGAACGGGATCGTGTTCACGCCGTGCGTGCTGTACGCGGTGCCCGCCGCGATCCAACTCGACATCGCCCCGGCTTCGTTGATGCCTTCCTGTAGAATCTGGCCGCTGGTGCTTTCGCGGTACTCGGTCAGCGTGCCCTTATCCACCGGCGTGTACTTCTGGCCCACGCTGCTGTACAAGCCGAACGACTTGTACATCGGCGGCATGCCGAACGTCTGGCCCTCGTCCGGCACGATGGGCACCAGCAACTTGCCGACGTTCGCGTCGCGGCACAGTTGCGTCATCAGGTTCACCCACGCGAGCGTGGTGGACTGGCTCTTGCCCGCAACCGTCGCCCCGTAGAGGCGCTCGAAGTTCTTGCGCTCCGGCGGCTGGCACGGTACGAACTTGGTGTTGCGGAACGGCTGCGGCCCGCCGAGCGCGGCGCGGCGCGCCCGCAGGTACTTCATTTCCGGGCTGTCGTCGGCCGGTTTGAAGAACGGCACGTCGCCGAGTTGCGCGTCGGTGAACGGAATCTCGAACCGGTCGCGGAACACGCGGAGCGCCGCGACCATCTGCTTCTTCGCCTTCTCTTCGGGCGAAAGGGTCGGGTCCGCTTCGATCGGCCCGACGAGCTTTTTCAACTGGTGCGTGGTGTTCTTGCCCTCGCCGCCGTCGCCCGGGATGCCGTAACCCTTGACGGTCTTCACCAGAATCACGGTCGGCTGGCCGGTGTGATCGACCGCGGCCTTGTACGCCGCGTACACCTTCAGCGGGTCGTGCCCGCCGCGCTTCAGCCCCGCGAGTTGCTCGTCGCTGAGGTGCTGAACGAGCGCCTTGAGTTCCGGCGTGTTGAAGAAGTGCTCGCGGATGAACGCGCCGCCCTTCACCACGTACTCTTGGTACTCGCCGTCTACCACTTCCATCATGCGCCGCGACAGCGCGCCGGTGTGGTCGGCCGCGAGGATCGGATCCCACTCGCTGCCCCACACCACCTTAATGACGTTCCACCCGGCCCCGCGGAAGATGCCTTCGAGTTCCTGAATGATCTTCCCGTTGCCGCGCACCGGGCCGTCGAGCCGCTGCAAGTTGCAGTTAATCACCCACGTGAGGTTGTCGAGTTTCTCGCGGCCCGCGAGGCCGATCGCGCCGAGCGATTCCGGTTCGTCGCACTCGCCGTCGCCGAGGAACGCCCACACCCGCGCGCCGTCGGTGTTCGCGAGGTCGCGGCCCTTGAGGTAGCGGTTGTAGCGCGCGTGGTAAATGGACATGATCGGGCCGAGGCCCATGCTCACCGTGGGGTACTGCCAGAAGTCCGGCATGAGCCACGGGTGCGGGTAGCTGCTCACGCCGCCGCCTTCGGCGAGTTCTTGGCGGAAGTTCGTGAGCTTCGTTTCCGGGATGCGCCCTTCGAGGAACGCGCGGCTGTACATGCCCGGGCTGGCGTGCCCTTGGAAGAACACCACGTCGCCGGGGTGAGCGGCGTCGCGCCCGCGGAAGAAGTGGTTGAAGCCGATTTCGTAGAGGGTGGCGGCGCTGGCGAAGGTGGAGATGTGCCCGCCGACGTTCGTGTTCTTGTTCGCCTTCAGCACCATCGCCATCGCGTTCCAGCGGACGGCGCTTTTGATCTTCCGTTCGAGTACGCGGTCGCCGGGGAACGGGGCTTGGGCTTCCACCGGGATCGTGTTCAAATAGGGCGTCGTGATGCCGCCCTCGAGTTTGGCCCCGGAGCGGTCCGCGACCGCGATGAGCGTGTCCAGCAGGAACCGGGCGCGCTCGGGCCCGCCGTGTTTGAGTACCGCGTCGAGCGCGTCTACCCATTCGGCGGTTTCCTGCGGGTCGAGGTCGTCCGGCAGTCGGGCGCTTTGGGCGGCGAGCGCGGCGGGGGTGACGTGCATCGGCAGCGTCCTTCGTGAGAGCGAGCGAGGCGCGCGGCGAGGTCGCGCCCGTAAGAAACCGGCGGCGGGTCGCGAACTTCACGCGGCGCGCAAAGCGCCGCGTGAGCCGCGGTGCAACGTTAGGATAGGTTGAGGCTTCGGCCGCGTCTATATAACCGGGAACCCACACCGGGCCGAACCATGCGCATGACCGCACTAACCGTTCTGCTGTTCGCCGGCGCGCTTGTGGCGCAACCCCCGGCGGCGCGCCCGCTCGCGCCCACCGCGGTTTCCTTCGCCAAACCCAACGCGGTGCTCGGCGAAGTGTGCGCCGAACTCAGCAAAGCCGCGGGCGTGCCCATCGAAGTGCCGCCAAACCTGCTGAAAGCGAAATGCGGGGTCACGTTCAAGGCCGCGCCGTTCTGGGAAGCGCTCGATTCCGCCGCGCGCGCGGCGGACGCTCGCGTCGTGCTGTCCAACGGCGGGCGCACCGTGGCGCTCGCGCCCCGCGGCAAGGCGCGCGACGTGAGCGCGACAAGTGGCGCGTTCCGCGTGGTCGCGCAGAGCGTGACCGGGCGCGCGCTCCTCGAACTCGGCACCACCGTTCACGAAGTGCAGATGCTGGTACACTGGGAACCGCGGGTGCGCGTGTACCGCATCGACACCGCGCCGAAAGTGACCGAGGCGACCGACGCCAACGGCGTGAAACTCGAAGCCGCGACCGGCGGCGGGGAAGTGCTGCCCACCGATGCCACGTCCGAACTGCGCGTGCGGCTGAGCGGCCTCACGCGCGGAAGCGAGCGCATCAAAGCGCTCGCGGGCACGTTCAAGGTGGTCGCGGCGGAGCAACTGGTAGCGCTGGATTTCGACGCGAGCGCGAAGTTGCCCGCGAAGGACGAGCGCGGCGGCCTGACCGCCGTGCTCAAGCGCTTCGAGAAGAAGGACGACCTGTGGGAGGTGGCAATCGACGTCACTTATCCAGAGGGGCAGCCGACGTTCCAGAGCTTTCAGGGCGAGTGGTGGCTGCGCGACAACCGGCTCGTGCTGCGCGACCCGACCGGCAAGGCGCACGTGCTCGGCGATTTCGAAGTGCCGTCGCCGGACTTCCGCCCGCTCTCGGTGGTGTACCGGTTCAAGGAAGACAAGGCCGCGGGCCTCGTCAATCCGACCGCGAAGGGCTGGCGGGCGGTCTACGAAACGCCCGGCCCGCTGCGCGAAGTGACGGTGCCGTTCGAGCTGAAGGACGTGCCGCTCCCGTGAGGCGCGCCAGTTCGCGCAGATTCGCGTTTCGCCCTTCGCTATCTTCGCGGCATGAAGAAATCGCTCCCTGTTGTCGTCTCGAACGCGGACACCGCCACCTTCGACTGCTCGTTCGGTCGCGGGTGCGAGGGCGTGTGCTGCAAGAACGGCCGGCCCAGCGTGTCGGCCGCGGAGCAGAAGCGCATTCGCTCCGTGATGAAGCGCTGGCTCCCGCTGCTGCGCCCGGAAGCGCGCAATGTGATCGAGGCCGACGGCTTCGTGAGCGCGCGCACCAAACTCGGCCAGCCGATGGTGCGCGTGGCCGAACAGTGGTGCGTGTTCTTCAACAAGGGCTGCGTGCTGCACGGTCTCGGCGCGGAAGACGGCGACGCGCTCCTGTACAAGCCGGTGCAGTGCGCGCTGTTCCCGCTCGAACCGGGCGACGACGGCACGTGGTACGTGCGCCAGTGGGAACTCGAAGGCGAGCAGTGGGATCTGTTCTGCCTGAACCCGAAGAACACGAAGCGTAAGGCCGTGGAAGCGCTCGCGCCGGAACTGGAACTGGCCGCGAAGGTGAGCGAGTAGCGATTCGAACGAACGCGACGCGGAGCGGTGTGCCGTTCTTATGGCACACCGCTCCGCGTCGTTCTTCTCGCCCCCAGTCGAACTACCTCTGGGCCTTCAACCGCGACACCTCGGCCGTGACCGGCGCTTTGGTCTTGTCGGCGTCGGCGGCGAGCTCTTCGGTCAACTTCGCGGCGAGCGCGTGCGCGTTTTCGTGCGTCACGGCCTCGGGCGAAACGAGCGCCGTGGGGGTGGGAACGATCGCGGGCGGCAGCGCGCCGTCGGCTTTTGCCGCGGGCGGGGCCGGCGCGGGCTTCGGGGCCGGTTGCGGGAGCACCTTCGCCATCGGCCCCACCGGGCGCAGGCCGCAGCCCACCAGCCCGGAGAGCAGCGCGCCCAGCGCGAGCGCGGAACACAGTCGCGTCACGGCTTCACCTCCCGCACTTCCGCGGTTTCGCCCGCGGCCACCGGCGACGCCGGCGCGGTCAACTTCGTCGCGGTCGCCTTCGCGCCCGCCGGCTTCTCCGGCAGCAGTTCGAGCGCCGCGGCGCTCGGCAGCGGGGCCTTCACCTTCGGCACGCCCAGCGCCGACGCGCGGGCCTGATACAGCGCGTTCGCGCGCTGCTCGAGTTCGTCCGCTTGGCGCATGAGCGCTTCGTCGTTCGTGTCGAGTGCGACCTGTCGGAGCCGCAGGCACACGCCCACGCGGCGCTCCCACGCTTCGGACTCGGCCCTCAGCGCGGCCTGCAGTTGTTCGGCCGGCAGCGCGCTCGGCGGCAGCACGGACGCGGTCTTCGGCGCGCCGCCCACGGCCCGCACGCCGGAGCGCGGGGCC
>JALHNS010000444.1 GCA_022843445.1 Gemmata sp. | reverse complement strand
GGCGCTCGGCCGAGGCGCTCGCGCTGGTCACGCTCGCGGCGGCCGACGGCCCGGCCGAGCGCCCGGCGGCCCGCGAGATCGACTTGGGCGAGGCCGCCCGCGAGCACCTCACCGCGGTCGAGGGCGAACTGCGCAGCACCCGCGAGAGCTTGCAGGCCACCATCGAGGAACTCGAAACCAGCAACGAAGAGCTGCAAGCCACCAACGAGGAACTGGTCGCGTCCAACGAGGAACTGCAGAGCACCAACGAGGAGCTGCACTCGGTCAACGAGGAACTGTACACGGTCAACGGCGAGTACCAGAAGAAGATCGAGGAGCTGACCGAGCTGTCGGCCGACATGGAGAACCTGCTCGCCAGCACCGAGGTGCACACCGTCTTTTTGGACCGCGACCTGTGCGTGCGCAAGTTCACGCCGAAGGTGGCCGACACGTTCCACCTGCTGCCGCAAGACGTGGGCCGGCGGATCGACCACTTCGCTCACTCGGTTGAGCACCCCGGGCTGCTGGACGACCTGAGAGCCGTGCTCGCCACCGCGGTGCCGGTGGAGCGCACCGTGCGGGGCCGGCGCGGCGCGTGGTTCCTGCTGCGGGTGAACCCCTACCGCACCGGCGGCGCGGTGGGCGGTGTGGTGCTCACGCTGGTGAACGTGGACCGGCTGAAGCGGGCCGAGTCCGAGGCCCGCGAGGCGGTCGCGCAGCGGGACCGGTTCCTCGCGATGCTCTCGCACGAGCTGCGCAACCCGCTGGCCGCCATCGTGAACGGCACCGCGCTGATCGCGCGGGCCGGGCCGCACGCGCCGGAGGCCGCGCACTGGTTCGCGGTCATCGCGCGCCGCGCCCGGCACATGGCGCGGCTGCTCGACGACCTGCTGGACGTGGCCCGCATCACGCAAGGGAAGATCGAGGTGCGGCGCGGGCCGCTGGACCTCGCGGCCACCGTGCCCGGGGTGCTGGAAGAGGTGGGCCGCGCGTTCGCCGACCGCGGGCTGGAACTGCGCGCCGAGCCGCCGCGCGCCCCGCTGCCGGTGTGCGGCGACCCGGCCCGGCTGCAGCAGGTGCAGGTGAACCTGCTGATGAACGCGGCCAAGTACACGCCCGCCGGCGGGCGCGTGTGGTACGCGCTGGCGGCCGAGGGGCCGGACGCGGTGGTCCGCGTGCGCGACACCGGGGCCGGGATGACCGCCGAGATGCTGGGCCGCGCGTTCGAGCCGTTCGCGCAGGCCGACGAGACGCTGGACCGGGCCGACGGCGGCATCGGCGTCGGCCTCACGCTGGTCAAGGCCATCGTGGAACTGCACGGCGGGCGGGTGGAGGCGCGCAGTCCCGGCCCCGGCGGCGGCAGCGAGTTCGTGGTGCGCCTGCCGCTCGCGCCCGCCGCCGAACCCGTTCGCCCCGACCCACCGGGTGGAGCTATGCCCCCTTCCGTTCGCGTGCTGCTGGTCGAAGACGATACCGACCTGCGCACCTCGCTGCGGTCCCTGTTGGAACTGGACGGGCACGAGGTGCGCGCGGTCGGAACCGGGCCGGAGGCCCTCGCCGCGCTCGCCGAGTGGCCCCCCGACGCGGCCGTGCTCGACATCGGCCTGCCCGGAATGAGCGGCTACGACCTCGCGCGCGCGGTCCGCGCCGGGCACCCGCGCCTGTGCCTGATCGCGCTGACCGGGTACGGCCAACCGCTCGACCGCGTGACCGCGACCGCGGCCGGGTTCGACCACCACCTCACGAAGCCGCCGGACCCCGCGGCGCTCGACGCGCTGCTCCGCGCGGTGGCCGCGGCGCGGGCGGTGACTTGAGCACTTTTTGAGAATTTGCGCGGGCCGCGTCCGGTCGGCCCGGTACTTTGTGGGTAGGAAGCTCGGCTGTGCCCACGGCCACACCCCGGAATGGAGGCCCGCCGTGCTGGTACTCTCTCGTCGCGCCGACGAAACCATCGTCTTCCCGTCCGTCGGGATCACCGTCCGCTTGCTCCGCATCGAGGGCCGCGTCGCCAAGATCGGCATCGACGCCCCCGCCGGGATTCGGGTGCTCCGCCAAGAGGTCGCCCACGCGCCGCCCCCGGCCGCCCGCCCGGTGCCGCGGTCGCCCGCGCACGAGCTGTGCAACCGGCTGAGCAAAGTGTCGCTGGGGCTGCACCTGTTCGAGCGCCAGCGCGAGGCCGGGCGGCACGCCGAGGCCGAGGCCACCCTCGCCCGCGTGTTCGACGCGCTCGCCGCTCTGGACCGCGATTCGGTCACCGCGCTGATTGCCGGCCGCGCGCCCGCACGCGCGGCCCCGGCACCGACCCGCGGGCCCGCGCGCGCGCTGTTGGTGGAAGACGACCCGAACGAGCGCGAGCTGCTGGCCGGGGTGCTGCGGATGCAGGGGTGCGAGTGCGCGACCGCCGCCGACGGCGCGGACGCGCTCGCGTACCTGCGCTCGCACGAGCGGCCGGACGTGGTGCTACTGGACATGCACATGCCGCGGTGCGACGGGCCGACGGCGCTGCGGGCGATCCGGGCCGAGTCGCGGCTGTCCGGGCTGCGGGTGTTCGGGGTGAGCGGCAGCGACCCGCGCGAGCTGGGCATCGCGACCGGTGCGGGCGGTGTGGACGGCTGGTTCCCCAAGCCGCTGGACCCGCGCTCGCTGTGGGACGCGATTCGGAGTTGCACCCCCGCGGGCTACAACTGATCCCAAGTCCGGTTGATTCGTTTCCGTTCTGTAGCCGGGGTCTGTGAGCCCGGTGCTTTAGGACGAAGGTAGCTCCGGCCTCACAGGGGCCGGCTACAGTTACGAATCCACCCGATTTGGTATGACCCGCGGGCCGGAGTGCTTCCGGTGCGGTTTACGGACGCGGAGCGCGGCCCCACAGCAGTGCTGCGATCCGTGCCGCGCATCGGATTCTGTCGCGCTCGGTGTCCGCACAGGTTCGGCAGTGTGCCGGGCCTGTTCGCGGGAAGTGCAAGAGAAGCAAGGAGTTGAGGACGAAACGGGGCTATCGAAGACGAACGGGAAACGGAGAGGGAGGGATTCGAACCCTCGATACCATTGCTGGTATATCGGTTTTCGAGACCGACGCATTCGACCACTCTGCCACCTCTCCAACATCACGAATCTTACAAACGAGACGCCGCACCGAACAGACGGGTTCGCGCCTCAACTCCACAGCGAATCGTCGGTCAGCCACGCGGACACGTCCACGCGCGGGTCGACCAGTGCCGCGTGCCCGGTGCGCGGCGACCGGAGCAACTTCGCGCGCGGCAGGCGCTTGGCGAGCGCGCGCCCCGCGACCGCCGGCACCACCCAGTCGTTCGGAGCCGCGAACACCACCGCCGGGGCCCGCACCTCCGCCAACCGCGCGCGCAGGTCGAGATCGCGCAACAGCGCGAACCGGTGCCCGTACACCCGCATCGGCACCGCGTCCGTCCGGTCCCACCAGTCGTTCCCCACCGCGCGCGACACCAGCGGCCCGAAGAAGAAGTAGCCGCGCGCGCGGCGCGTGGCGCGCGGGCTCGTGCGCCACGGCAGCCACGGACCCACCGCGCCGGCGATGTCGATGAACAAGCGCCGCGGGTAGTGCGCGAACGTGTTCACCAGCACCAACCGCGATACGAGGTCCGGCCGCGCGAGTGCCGCCAGCAGCGCGACCCCCCCGCCGAACGATTCGGCCAGCACCGTCGCGGGGCCGGTTGCGCGCAGCGCCTCCAGCGCGAGCGCCGCGAGGTCCGCGTAGGTGTGGCGGTCGTCTTGCGGGTAGCTCACGCACCGCACGTCGAACGCGGCGCGCAGCCCCTCTTGGCGAAAGAGCAGCGCGCCGGTGCCGTCCACGCCCGGCAGGTACACCACGGGAAGTTTTGCGCTCATCGGTAAGAATTGCAGTACGCCCGGAAGAAGTGCGCGCCCAGCCGCGGCGAAAAACGGCGCGGGCCGCGCAAGCCGCGCGGCCCGTGGCGATGCTGAACGCATCGAACAGTCAGAACCCGACGGCCGGGGCTTCGGGTTCGCGGCGCGGGGTCGGGCGCGGCTCGCGGCGGCGCTCCGGCTTCACTTCGGCCATCACCCGGCGGCGCGCCGCGGCCTCGCGGGCCGCTTCGTCCGCCGTCAGGCACGGGTCCAGCAACAGAACGGTCAGCAGGTCGAGGGTCCGGTCCATTGCGTGTGCTCCTTGCGGCGGTTCGGGTTCGGGTACTCGTGAACGGGAAACGGACGGCCGGTTGCGCCCCGCGGTTCGGGGAACTCGCGCTCACGCGCACAGGTCGGTGGGCAGGTCGATGCCGCCGAGGTCGAGCCACCAGTCGCCGTCGCGCGGGTCGGTGTCGATGGCGGCGTTCACGAAGAACCGCGGTTCGGTGTCGGCGGTTTGGGGCAGTTGGGTGGTGGGGGCGGTCGGGATCATGTCGGTCCTCACAGTTCGTTGCGTCGGTAGTATTTTCCGGTCGCGCCTCGCTTGAATAGGGAAATGCAGCCCGCGTGCCGCCGCGCGGGGCCGATCCGTGAATCGCTTGGCAAAGGGGCACAAAATGGAACACACAACCGACACAGTCAATTTCTCCTCGCGAAATCTCCTAACTTCTCAGCCGAAATCTCCGACTGCGCCATCTGTGCCGATTTTTTGACTCCGCGCGTTTCGTGTTCCACATTGAAGCCAGTTCACGGTTGGCAACGCAGCTAACAACCGGAACGCCGCTCGCTCGCCCCGCACCGAGACCCACCGTGACGCACCCCACCCGCGCCCCGTTCTCCTGCTACCTCGGCGACATCGACCGCACCCCGCTCCTCAGCGCCGCCGAAGAGCGCGCGCTCGCCGCGCGCGTCCTCACCGGCGACGTCGCGGCCCGCGACCAGATGGTCCGCGCGAACCTGCGCCTCGTCGTGAACATCGCCCGCGGCTACGCGGGCAAGGGCCTACCGCTCGACGACCTCGTGAGCGAAGGCAACATGGGCCTGCTCCGCGCGGTCGAAGGGTTCGACCCGTCGATGAACACGCGGTTCAGCACCTACGCCAGCTACTGGATCAAGCAGAGCATCAAGCGGGCGATCATCAACACCGCGAAGACGATCCGCATCCCCGCGTACATGGCCGAACTGCTCACCAAGTGGCGGCGGGCCACGAACAAGCTCACCGACCAACTCGGCCGCGCCCCCACCCACGACGAAATCGCCAAAGAACTCGGCCTCTCCAAGAAGAAACTCGCGATCATCAAGAAGGCGATTCGCGTGGCGAACGCCGGTTCGCAGGCCGATCAGGGCGAGGCCGGGTGGAGCATCGAAGAGATGCTGATGGACAACCGCGGGCGCACCCCGGACGCGGAACTCGGCGAAACCGACGACCTGAAGCAGGTGATGAAGTTGCTCGACCAGATGGACCCGCGCGAAGCCACCGTGCTGCGCCTGCGGTTCGGGCTGAACGACGAGGAGCCGAAGACGCTGAAGGAAATCGGCGAGTGCCTCGGCCTCACCCGCGAGCGCGTCCGCCAGATCGAAAGCGAAGCCCTCGCCAAGCTGAACGAAGGGCTGGCCGTTTGAGTGGTGGCTCGTGTGAGTGGCTGGTGGTTAGTGAAGACAAGTGATGAACAAAACGTAGAAGTGAAATCCGATTGTGAGCGGAGGCCCCGAAGGGGCCGTGTCTTGAATGGCACGGCCCCTTCGGGGCCTCCGCTCATTCCGCCGTCTCGCTGAACTGCTTTCTGACGTTCACTGCTTTCACGAGAGCGGTTCTCGAGCGCTCGTAGCGGTTCGATTCAGGCAGCGAAGAGCGACG
>JALHNS010000443.1 GCA_022843445.1 Gemmata sp. | reverse complement strand
GCACCGCGTCGCGCGCCGCGGGTTGCGCTCGCAAAGCCTCGCTCCACCCGCGGCTACACTCCGCCCCCCTCCGGGGCCAAAACCAGCTCTGCTCTCCGGCCCACTACACTTTGGCGACTTCGGCCGCGACCAATGCCGGGCCGGCCATGTAGCCGTGCGCGCGCACGGTCACGATCGCGTCCGGTTGGTCGTCGCCGCCGAGCGGGTCGCGCAACTTCGCGCGCAGCCGGGCGACGTGCATATCGACCGCGCGCGTTTCGAGGCCCGCGGTGGCGATGCACCACACGCGCGACAGCAGTTCCTCGCGCGACACGGCCCGGTCGCGGTTGCTCACGAGGTACTTCAGCAGCCCGGCTTCGAGTTCCGACAGTTCCGCCCGCGAGCCGTCGCCCCAGCGCAGTTCGCGGCGCTGCAAGTCGATGGCGCCGGTACCCACGCACAGCCGCCGTACTTCGGGCACGGGTTTCATGGTGCGGCGCAGGATCGCCTCGACGCGGGCGATGAGTTCCTTCGCGGAGAACGGCTTCACCACGTAGTCGTCCGCGCCCATCTTCAGGCCGCGCACGCGGTCGTCTTCGCTGCCCCGCGCGGTGAGGAGAATCACCGGGCGCGTGGGGTTGGCGCGCCGCAGTTCGGCGAGCACCGACAGGCCGTCCACCTTCGGCAGCATGATGTCCAAGAGTACCAGATCGACGCCCGCGGCGGCGGCCTCGCGCAGGCCGGTCTGCCCGTCGGCGGTTTCGGTCACGTCGTACCCGCTCAGGCGGAGCGCGTCCGCGACGCCCCGGCGGATCGCGGGTTCGTCCTCAACGACCACGATTCGGGCCTTCGGCATAACTCACCCGGGGTCCGGTGGCAGCGGGGCAGGGGAAGTGGGTACCAAGAAGACGACGTTACTTAGACGGTGCAACGCGGTTCGCGGATTTCGCGTTGGCGCGCCTCGCCTCGGTTGCGTCGTTTGCTCCTTACCCTCTCCCCGCGCCAGCGCGGGAGAGGGTGGCCGAGTCTGCGCGGCCGGGTGAGGGGCGCGGAACAAACACCATTCAAGTGAAACTGAACCAGTGTCTCAGCTCACCCTGCTCTGTTGAAATGATGCGGTTTGTTCTTGTGGCACCGGCCTCTGGCCGGTGCAAAGTCCGAGGATTCTTGTCACCGGCCAGAGGCCGGTGCCACAACAATCACCGCCGGGACGCATCATTTCAACAGAGCAAGCTCACCCCTCACCCGCCCGCGAAGCGCGGGCACCCTCTCCCGCAAGGGGAGAGGGCAATACCACAGACGCACACTTACTTCGCCAGCAGGCCGCCGATGTTCACGTTCTTGTCGAGTTCCATCTTGAACTCGTAGTCGATCGTGAGGGCCTTCTCGCCGTTCTGCTTCGGGTCGAGCGTCACGTCCCAGCGCAGGATGCCGCGGGTCTTCTCGTCGCGCACGTACAGCGCGTCGGTGCTGAGTTCGGGCTTCTGGCTGGTCACGTTGATCGCGATAGTCATGCTCGTTTCGGTGTGCGGCGTGCGGTCGAACACCTGCACCGGGACCGAGCCGTTCTTGTAGCTGGAGAGGCGAATCCGGTACTTGAACGTGAGCACTTGGTTGCCGCCCTGCGTGGTGCGCGTCTTGTCTACGAGGACGCGCGACACTTGCAGTTGCGGGTCGACACCGAAGCCGACCGTGAACGGCTTCCCGGACGCGATCAGCGGGAGCCGCGTTTGGCCCACGAAGTCGCCGTTCAGGTACATCGTCGCGTCGCCGGGCAGCAGCACTTGGTCGGCCGTGTTGGTCAGGTCCGCGAGCCGGTACACGTTCGCGGTCAGCACCGGCACGGCCTTGTAGTAGAACTTCGGCTGATACTCGATCTTGGCGATCTCGATCACCTGTTCGTCGTTGCGGCTGGGAATGCTGAGTTTGTTGGGCAGTTTGTAGGTGACGCTCGGGCCTTCGTCGGCGCGGCCCCCGGGCACTGCGGCGGCGATCAGCTCTTCCCTGTCGGCGATGAGGTCGCGGAACTGTTCGAGCGCGGCGGCGTTGTTGGCGAAGTCGCCGCCCGCCTGCTCCTTCTTTTGCGAGTAGTTCTCGGCCGCGCGCTGGCGCAGGTCTCTGGAGAGCTTGTCGAGGTCGCGGGCGTAGGCGGTGGCGCTGGGCATTCCGCCCATACCGCCGGGGCCGGAAATGCCGGGCTGCGGAACGGGCTTCGCGGGCACCGGGATGCCGGTCGCGGGGTCCACCGGCGCGACCGCCACACCGCCCACCGGCGACACGCTCAGGCTCAGCGCCTTCAGGTCCGGCGGCGAAGCGTTCAGCAGCGGTTGCGCGGTGGAAAGCGTGATCGTCGCGTTCGTCCAGTCTTCGCCGGTGCGCTGGTCGATGCCGGCTTGGTACTCCACCACCACCGGGTCTTTGTCCTTCCCGGTCGCGCGGATCTTGTACTGCGGCCGCCACGACGCTTGGTTCACGAGGTAGTTCAGCCGGATCGTGCCGCCGCCGGCCTTCTTGTCCACCAGAATGACCGCGTCGCGCTCGGTGCGAACGGTGCCGCTGGAGCGCTCGCCGAGGAGCCGCTGCGCGAACGCGATCTTGGCCTGCACGTCTTCGAGTTGCTGTTTCACCCCGAGTTGCTCTTTGGTGCGCTTCGCGCGGTCTTCCTGCACGAACTTGGCGAGCGAGATGATCTTCTCCGGGTCCAATTGGCCCTTGTCCGTAAGGTGCTCCAGCGACTTCGCGGTGAAGCCTTCGAGTTTGTCGAGCAACTTCAGGTTCTCGGCCATCGCTTTCAGGTCCGCCTCGAAGCCCGCGGACTTCGTCTGAAGCCCCTTGATCTCGGCTTCGAGTTTGCGCACCTCTTCGCGCGTGTCTTCGGCGATGCTGCGGGTGCGGTACCGCACGCTGAGCACGCGAATCGCGTCGGTGCCTTCGGCGTACAGCGAGCTTTGCATCGTGTACGGGGGCAGCGGCGACACCACGACTTCGGTGAGGCCGGCTGCCTCGGGCGCGGTCACTTCGCGCGTGACCAGCGCCGTGTTCGCGTACACCGTGACCGCGACCACCTTGCTGGCCGCCGGTTTCACGTCTTTCTCTTTGTCTTGGGCGCGCGTCGCGCCGGCGGGCGCGACGAGTGCGACGCCGAGGGCGAGGGTGGCGAACGCGAGTCGGTTGAACATGGGAGGGGCTTTCGCGGGGGTGAGGGAGCGATTCTCTTTCTGTAGCCGTCCTCTGTGAAGCCGGTGCTTTACCACGAAGGTGGCTCCGGCCTCACAGAGGCCGGCTACAGAAAGAGCGGGGTCAGTTCTTCACCTGCTCTTGGATGATGGACTTCAGCGCCTCGTCGAGCGCCTTTTCTTGCTCGTTCTTCGGCTGCTTGGCCTTCTCCTCGGCCACCTTCTTCGCGCGCAGCGCGCTCAGGTCGGCGATCTTCTTCTTCAGTTCCTCGCGCTCGGCGGCCTTCTTCTTGAGGTACGCTTCGCGCTCCTCCGGCTTCAGCTTCTTCAACTCGTCGGGCAGGTCTTCTTCCTTCAGCTTCTTCAGGTCGAAGTCCTTGTCCTTCATGCGGTCGATGAGGTCCCAGCCGGCGTTCTTGTACAGCTCGCTGGCCTTCGACTCGGCCCGCGCGATGGCCGCGCCGGCCGCGCTACCGGGGGCCGCGGGGGGGAGCGCCTTCGCGTTCGCGTCCTGCTTCAGTTGGTTCTGCGCTTTCTCCGCGCCTTCCTTGCCGTAGGCCACGTAGGTCTTGTTCAGTTCGTCGCCGAGTTTGATGATTTGGTCGTCGTACTCGGTCTTCACGATCACTTCCTTCGCGGCCCGGTTCTGGTCGATCACCACCTGCTTGCCCTTGCACGACGCGGCGAATTCCGCCCACGGCGCGATTTCGTTGTCGTGGCCCCACTTGCAGTACACAGTGTTCACGTACACGCCGGCCCTCTTCGCTTGGTCGGCCACGTCCGAGAGGTTCACTTGCTTGTCTTGGTTCACCGGTTCGTTGCCGCACACAAACACCATCTTGAGCGCGCCCTTCTCGGTGCTCCACTTCTGTTCGTCGAGCGCGGCCTTGGTGACGCGGGCGACCAGTTCGTCGCCGCCGCCGGTGCGCAGGCCGTTGAGCGCCTTGTACACCTCGTCGAGGTCGTCGGTGAGATCGACCTCCTTGTTCACCCAACCCTTCTTCGCGTCGAACCGGGTCGCGCCGTAGGAGTACAGGCCGACGCGCAGGTTCGGGGTGGGCTTGATGCGCGCGAGGTCGTTGACCACGTTCCAGAGCTGAATCTTGGCGCTCTCGATGAGGCCGTCCATGCTGCCGGACACGTCCAAGCAGATGACGAGGTCGATGGCGCGACCCTTCGGGGCTTCGACCGGTTGCGCCGGCGCGGCGGGTTTCGGTTCGTCTGCGCGAACCGGCACCGCCACACACGCCGCGAGCGCGGCAACGGCGGCGAGCGCGAACAGGCGCTTCGTGAGGTACATGGAGAGGGCCTCCGGTGAGTGGAACGGCGCGGGCGCGACGGCCCGCACACCGTTCCGACGAGATTGTAACGGCGGCAGATTGGCGGAGGTGTAACGGTTCCGTAACGGTGGCGCGCGAACGCGCCGCGCGGCTTCTCATCTGAAATACACGGTTCGCGGAGGCGTCATCAGGGTACGATGAGTGCAGTGCCGCTTGGGCGGCCGCGCCGACTCTGGCCTACCAGCCTCGGCCGCGCCCGTCGCACGTCACGCGGTTCTCGCCGGAAGGTGTGCGCTTATGCCCCCGCGCTCGGTCGTGCTCGGCATCGTCGCGTTTTGGCTCGCGGTCACCGGGTTCGCGTTCTACCGCGACGTGTGGCCGCGGCTGTTCTCCAGCGGACCGCCGCCGGTGACCATCGAACTGGCCGACGAAGCGCGGCAGAACGTGCCGTCGCGCTGGGCCATCGTGCGCAACGGCACGCGCGTCGGTCGGCTCACCACGCAGATGCAGTACCGCGACCCGACCGACGAGTTCGTCTTCACGTACCGCTACGCGGACCTCGCGCTCGACCAATCCCCCCTCGTGATGAAG
This sequence comes from Gemmata sp., assembly GCA_022843445.1. GTDB lineage: Bacteria > Planctomycetota > Planctomycetia > Gemmatales > Gemmataceae > Gemmata. Next base: position 714 of record JALHNS010000443.1, on the reverse strand, counting down.
CTGCCGGACGCGCTATCGGAAGTGTCGCTGTCGCGCGCCGGGCACCTGAAGGCGCAGAGCATGTCCGCGAAGGCCGAAGCGCTGCTGAACGGGGTGAGCGTGGCACAGGGCAGCGTGAGCGTGCGGGCGACGGTGACCGACGGCACACTTTCGGGCCGCGCGGAGATCAAGAGCACGGTGTTCAACCTCGAAGGCGATTTGGACCCGGTGCCGGTGCCCGCGGGGTTGCCGCTGAACCCCCTTCAACCGGTGAACCGCATCGCCAACGTGCGCGCCGGCCAAGAGTGGACCGTTCACGAATCGAACCCGCTGCAAGACGCGGTGGGCAACCTGTTCCGCAAGAAGTTGGCCGAAACGGGCCTGCGCTTCCCGGAAGACAAGAAGCGCGACTCGCTGGTGGCGCGAGTGGATTCCGAGCAACAGGATTTGACCGTGCGCGGCGACCGCGTGCGGTGCTGGGTGATCGAGTACCGGCGCGCGGAGGTGGTGGCGCGCACGTGGGTGCGCGCCAGCGACGGGAAGGTGCTGCGGCAAGAGGCGTTCGAGAAGGGCGAAACCCTGAGCTTCGAGCGCGAGGACTAACCAATGCAACCTACCCCCCCCGCCCCCCCCTCCCTAAAGGGAAGGGGGGAGAGAAAACCACGAGCGCCCCGCGCGCCCCGGCAGCGCTCGGCTGGCGTTGCGCCTGACGCCGCGGACGCCAACACCCGCGCG
>JALHNS010000442.1 GCA_022843445.1 Gemmata sp. | reverse complement strand
GAGTTGGGCGCGTTCGTGGTGCGCGCGCCGGGGGCGTGAGCGGCGGCGCTTCCGTTCCGCGCCGCGCGCGAGTACGATCGGCGTGAAATCGACGTGCGCGGGGGGCGTCTTTGTTCCGATGGGCCCGGAGCAGCTAGCGGAGTTGGTGGACCGGTACGCGGCGGCACTCGTGCTGTACGCGCGGCAGTGGTGCGCCTGCCCCGAAGACGTGGTACAGACCGCGTTCCTGAAACTGGTGCGCCAAGGCACCCCGCCGAGCAACCTGCTGCCGTGGCTGTACCGCGTGGTGCGCAACGGGGCCATTGATGCCAGCCGGGCCGCCCGCCGCCGCTCGCGGTACGAGGCCGAAGCCGCGGACGCCGCGCCCAAATACTTCGCGCCGAGCTACGACCCCACCGGCCTCGACGCCCGCGCCGCCGCCGACGCGCTGGCGCACCTCGCGCCCGAGACGCGCGAGATCGTGGTGATGCACATTTGGGGCGGCCTGACCTTCGAGCAGATCGCCGAAGCCGTTGGCAGTTCCGCCGCCACCTGCTACCGCCGCTACGCGGCCGGCCTCGAAACCTTGCGCCAGAAACTCGGGGCCGAGCGCCCCGCGCACGCGAAATGAGTACCGACAGCCACCCGCCGAAGCCGCCGCCCGACCCGCTCGCGGTCGCGCTCGCGCACATCGACCCGGCCCCGCACGGGTTCGATTGGAACGCGCTCATGTTCGCCGCCGGGCGCGAGTCCAAGGCCCGCGCGCTGGCGTTCTGGCGCGCCGCCGCGGCCGCCTGCGCCGTCGTCGCCGCGTGCCTCTTCATCGCGCTCCTCGCGCGCCCGGTGCGCGTGCTCGAGCGCGTCGTGTACTCCGAGAAACCCGCGCCGCGCGTCGAAGTGCCCGCACCGGCTCCCGCGCTCCCGCAAGCGCCGTGGAACTCCGACGAACCGGCCGCGCCGGGGGCCGCCGCGAAGTGGTTCGCGCGGCGCGCGGAACTGCTCGCCAACGGCCTGCCCGATCCCGAACCGAAGTTCGACGCCCCGCGCCAAGAGTAGCGAACCGTTTTCAGAGTAGTAGGCACGCTCCGCGTGCCGTGTGTTCGGGCCGCGTCAGGCACACCAAACTTCGGATAGCGACCTTCCTTGCGTAGCGACGGCACGCGGAGCGTGCCTGCTACCATGAACGCTCTGGAGCGCTTTCGCATGTTCCGCTTTTCGCTCGCGCCGCTGCTGCTCGCTACGGCGGCGCTCGCGCAACCGCCCAAAGAACTCACCAAAGACGCGCCGCCGGGCGCGAAAGGCCCGCCGCCACTCACCGTCGAGTTGCGCAAACTGGCCGCGAGCGCCGCGCCGGCCCCGGTGCCGGCGCTCAAGTACGAACTGCTCCCGCGGCTCCGCGGGCGCGCGCCCGGCAACGCCGCGCTCGGCTACTTCCGCGCGCACGCGCTGCGCCCGTCGTGGCCCCGCGACGCCGCCGAAGGGCAGAAGCTCCAAGAGAAACTGACGGCGTGGGAAGAGACCCCCATCGACAAACTACCGGTGCCCGAGGTGAAGAAGTACCTCGCCGGGCACGCCATGTCGTTTCGCGCGCTCGAAGCCGCCGTGCGCCTCGACCGCTGCGACTGGGAACTGAACCTCACGCTCTCCGTGACGAACATCGACATGCTCCTGCCCGAAGTGCAGAACTACCGCGAACTGGCGCGGTCCCTGCGCCTGCGCCTGCGCGTCGAACTCGCCGAGAGCGACTTCGACGCCGCGGTGCGCACCGCGCAAACGCTGATGCGCCTCGGCAAAGACGTGGGCGAAGGCCCGACGCTGATTCACGCGCTCGTCGGCATCGCCATCTCAACCATCGCACTCGGTTCGGTCGAAGAGATTTCGCAGTGGCCCGGCGCGCCGAACTTCTACTGGGCGCTCGCGGCGCTGCCGCGCCCGCTGATCGACCCGCGGGCGTCGCACGAGGGCGAGGCGCGCCTGTTCGACAACCTGTTCCCGAACGCGAAGGCGCTCGAGCGCGGCCCGGTGCGCGAAGACAAAGCGAAGGCGATTCTCGGTGAAATGATGGGGGCGCTCCAACACATGGGCGGCGCGAAGGAACCGGCCGTTGTGCCGGATGTGGCCCCGCTCGTCGTCGCGAGCAAGGACGGCGCGCGGAAGCAACTCGCCGGGTTCGGCTACACCGCGGACGCGCTCGCCAAGATGCCCGACGCGCAAGCGGTTGCGCTCCGCGCGATCACCGCGTACCGCGTGATGAACGAGGACGCCATCAAGTGCTTCCACTTGAGTTACCCGGAGGGGCGCGCGGAGTTCGTGAAGTTGCGCGCCCGCGCGAAGGAACTGGTGAAAGAGAGTAACGACCCGATCGTGACCGTGTTCGGGCAGAACGTGGCCCCGGTGGAGAAGTGTTTCGAGGCGCACGCGCGCCTGAACCGCCGCGTCGCGCTGATGCGGGCCGTCGAAGCGGTGCGCCTGCACGCCGCCGCGAACGGCGGCAAGCTGCCCGAGAAGCTGACCGACGTGAAAGTGGTGCCGGTGCCGCTGGACCCGTACACCGATCAGCCGTTCGTGTACGACGCGAAGGGCGACACGTTCGGCATCACCGGCGCGCCGCCCGCGGGCGAGCAACCGAGCTTCAACAACCAAATGCGCTTCGAGGTCACGCTGCGCGCGAAGTGAGCGCCGCGGTACACCTCGAAGGGCGCGCGGCGCTGCTCCCGCCCGCGCGCGGGAATCGGGTAGACTCGCGCCAAGTTCGTGCGGTATCATACACCTACCTGCCAATAACCCCGCCTGCGGATTCGGTCCCCCTCCCCGCCACCGCTGCCCGGCCGGAGCGATTCCCGACAGGAAAATTTTCGCGCGCTCGCGCCTGTCTCCACGGGCGCGCGGTGCCGTTTTAACCCTCAACCCCGTTTGAAGAACGGGTGAAGGAGCGGTGAATGTCGGAGCTGTGTGAACCGGTCGAAGTGGGCGGCGCGTGCGCCACCAACAACGGTCTGGAATCGCCCTCCCTGTTCAACCCCGACGGCCCGAACGACGGGCCGATCGCTTACGAGATCAAGTTCCTCGTGAGCGAAGCGCAGGTGGCCGAGATCGCGGAGCGCGTGCGCGGGCACCTCGCGCTCGACGCCTACGCCGACCCCGCGATGGGCAACGCGTACCTGACCACGAGCGTGTACACCGACACGCCCGCGTTCGACGTGTACTACCGCACCGACGGGTACGACCGCGACAAGCTCCGCGGCCGGCGGTACGGCACCACCGGGCCGGTGTTCGTCGAGCGCAAGACCAAGCGCGGCGACAAGGTGCGCAAGCTGCGCGCGGCGGTGAGCGAGCGCGACCTCGTGGAACTGGTCGCGCCGGCGAGTCGCGGCGAGTGGGCCGGCGACTGGTTCCACGCGGAACTGCTCGCCAAGAACCTGCGCCCGGTGTGCCGCGTCACCTACGAGCGGGTCGCGTACCTCGGCACCGTCGAGGGCGGCACGGTGCGGCTCACGTTCGACCGCAACGTGCGCGGCACGCTGTGCGGCGAGTGGGCCCCCGTGCCGGTGCCCCGCGGCGCCCCGCTGCTGGGGCAGGTGATCGCGGAGTTCAAGTTCCGCACCGCCATGCCGGCGCTGTTCAAGGGCATTGTGGCCGACCTCGCGCTAACGCCGACGCCGGTTTCCAAGTACCGTACCTTTGTGCGGGGAACCGGACTGGTCGCGGAGCGGGGTGCCGAAGATGCCTAAGGGCGCGAGCGAAGGCAACGGATCGACGGACCTGAACCCGTTCACCGACCCGGTGCCGGACATCCGGCCGCTGGTGTGGGAAGACATCGTGCTGCGGTTGCTGTTCGCCGCGGCGTTCGGCATCGCGGCGGCGGCGGCGTACTACCTCACGCAGCGCCGCAACCGCGCGGAGGCCGCGTCGTTCGTCGCCACGATGGTGCTACTCGCGGTGCTGTTGGGCATGGTGAGCATGGTGATCGGCACCAACATCGCGCGCGCGTTCGCGCTGGTGGGCGCGCTCTCGATCGTGCGGTTCCGAACGGTGGTCGAGGACACGCGGGACACCGCGTTCGTGATCTTCGCGGTGGTGGTGGGCATGGCCGCGGGCGCGGGCGCGTACCTCGTCGCGGCGGTCGGCATCCCCATCGTGGGCCTCGTGGCGTGGGTGCTGGCGGTGTGGGGGCGCAGCGGCGCGCAACCCGCGAAGCCGAACGAAACGGCGCTCCAAGTGCGCGTGGGAACGGGCACCGATGCCGCCGCGACCGTGGACCCGGTGCTCGCGAAACACACCGATGCCGCCCGGCTGATCGCGGTCGGCACCACCAAGCAGGGCACCGCGGTCGAACTGTCGTACCTGATTCGCCTGAAGCCCGGTGTCGCGCCGCTCGCGCTGCTCGGCGAGCTGAACCGCACCGAGGGCGTGCAGGGCGTCGAGTGGAAGGACGCGGAGAAGAAGTAGGGCTGAGCCACACGGCGAACGGCCGGCGTAAGCCGGCCGGTGTCTAGGCGCGTGTACACGCCGGCCGTTCGCCCGGAAGCCGATCACGTCAGTTCCCGAAACGAGAGGTTCGAGATGCGCCGTTTGTTCGCGGTGCCCGTCGCGCTGTGCGCGATGGGTGTGGTGCTCTGCTGCGCGCCCGAAGCGCGCACCCAACCCGGCGGGTTCGGCAAGGGCGGGTTCGGTCCGCCCGGCGGGCAAGAGCGCAAGCTGGTCAAAGACTTCGACAAGAACGGCGACGGGTGGCTCAACGCCGACGAGCGCAAGGCCGCCCGCGAGGCCGCCAAGAAGGGCGGGAAGGGCGGGTTCGGCGGCGGGAAGGGCGGCAAGGGCTTCGGCGGTGGGAACGCCGGCAAGCCCGGCCCGAAGGTGACGCCGGCCGAAGTGAAGAACTACCCGGACGCGAAACTGTACGACGGCTCCGTGCTCCGCACCCTCTTCCTCGAATTCGAGAACGCCGACTGGGAACAGGAGATGCAAGACTTCCACGGCACCGACGTGGACGTGCCGGCGCAAGTCACGGTGGACGGCAAGAAGTACGCGAACGTGGGCGTCCACTTCCGCGGCATGTCGTCGTACATGGGCGTCGGGGCCGGGTCGAAGCGCTCGCTCAACCTCTCCTTCGACACGGCCGACGAGAAGCAGCGGTTGCTCGGCTACAAGACGCTGAACCTGCTGAACGCGCACGAGGACCCGTCGCTGATGAGCACGGTGCTGTACTCGCACATCGCGAACAAGCACATCCCGGCACCGAAGGCGAACTTCGTGAAGGTGGTCATCAACGGCGAGAGTTGGGGCGTGTACGTCAGCGTGCAGCAGTTCGACAAGGTGTTCCTGAAGGAGCACTACAACACGACGAAGGGCACGCGGTGGAAGGTGCGCGGCAGCCCCGGCGGGCGCGGCGGGCTCGAATACTTCGGCGAAGACCTCGCGCAGTACAAACGCATCTACGAGATCAAGAGCGGCGACACCGAGGCCGCGTGGAAGGCGCTGGTGAACTTCTGCAAGGTGCTGAACCAGACCCCCGCGGACAAGCTCGAAGAGGCGCTGAAGCCGATCGCGGACGTGGACAACATCCTCTGGTTCCTCGCGCTCGATGTGGCGCTCATCAACACCGACGGCTACTGGGTGCGCGCCAGCGACTACAGCATCTACTTGGACGACAAGAACAAGATTCACCTGATCCCGCACGACATGAACGAGGCGTTCCGCGGCGGCGGCCCGCCGGGCGGCGGGCCGGGCGGGTTCGGCCCGCCGGGCGGCGGGTTCCGCC
>JALHNS010000441.1 GCA_022843445.1 Gemmata sp. | reverse complement strand
CGGCGGTGCTGTCCACCATCGCGGCCGGGCCGCTGCCGCGGGTGGTCGCGGTGCCGGCGCGCCCCCGGGCGCGCGACCCACCGCGGCGGATGAGGTGTTCGAGACGGTGGCGAACGAGCCGCGCCCGAAGCGCCCGAAGCGCAAGAAGAAGGCGCAGGCGGAGCCGAACTGGGTGCTGATCGGGATCGGCGGCGCGCTGGCGTTCGTCCTGCTGGTCGTGTTGGCGGTCGGTCTGTCGGGCGGGAGGAAGCCGCAAGCGGAGGTCGCGGTGCCGTTCGGCCCGGTAAAGCCCGTCGCGCCGAAGGCGAAAGGCACCGCGCCGAAAGAAGAGGTGCCGCCGGTTCCGCTACCGGTCGAACCGGACGAAGACGACAGTGCCGCGGCGCGCGCGCTAAGCGCCTCCGCGTACATGCAGGTGCGCTTCCCGAACCGGAGCACGATGGGGGTGAGGCGCGGCACCGCGCCGCCGCCGGGCCCGTTCGCGATCGTGTATCTGGACTTCCACGACGACGGCCGCGGGGCGGGGTTCGCGGACGCTCTGGTTCCGTACCTCGCAAATCTGCGGTCGCTCGAACACGTGCGCATGGCCGGCGGCGTCATCCCGGTGAGCGCGAGCAACCTGCGCGCGCTCGCGAACGGCAAGTGCGCCGACCGCCTCGAATCGCTCCAAACCGGGTGCCCGCTGACCGACGAAGCGCTCGACGAACTGAAGCGGTTCCCGCGGCTGCACACGGTCCGCTTTCGCGCGGGCAGCGCCGACGACGCGGTGCTCGAGCGGTTGGCCGAACTGCGCGCGCTGAAGTGCCTCGAGCTGGGGCCGTTCGACCGACCGCGGGCCACTCGCAAGGGTTGGGCCGCGGTCGCGGCGCTCAAACTCGGCTACGTGTGGATCGATCGCGCCGACACCGACACCGCGATGATCTTTGAAGAGCTGACCCGCTCCGGCGGGCCGAAGGAGGTTGCGATGGTGAACTGCAAGCTCACCGACGAGCACCTCGCCGCGCTCGCGGCGCGCCCGACCGACGTGCGCACCTTGCACCTGTCCGGTTGCCGCGACGTGACCGACAAGGGATTGGAGCACCTCGCCACCGTCGCTTCACTCGAAAAAGTGATCCACTTCTACACCGGGTTCACGGACTCCGGGTTGCAGAAGTTCCAGATGGCGCGCCCGAAAGTGCGAGTCGAACGCGGCCTGACCGCAGCGGACATCAAGCAGAACCAGTGACCGCGAGCGAATGGGACGCCTCCCGCGACCCGCGGGTGCTGGGTGTGCGACGCGGTGCTCTTGCAGGTCGCGGTCGAGCGGCGCTCCGCCGCGAGGCCCGACGGCGAGCCAGCAGTGCGAGAAGCGCTTGCCTGCGTTCGAGCGCAGCGCACGCAAGCGTTCCGGTCAACGGCGATTCGCCGCCGGGCCTCGTTCGCAAAGCCCCGCTCGACCGCGACCTACAAGACGCACCGCGCGTTCGTATCCTCTCCGCATGAGTGATACCCCGCCCGCCAGCGCGCCGCCGAAGCCCACCACAGGCGCTCTCCTGATCGTTTGGCTCGTCGTCTTCATCGACCTGCTCGGCTTCGGCATCGTCCTGCCGGTCATGCCGCGACAGGCCGAACCGTACCTCGAACACCTCGGCCTGTCGAGCGCCTCGAAAGGCGCGGTCATCGGCGTGCTGTTCTCGATCTTCTCGGTGATGCAGTTCGCGTTCAGCCCGGTGTGGGGGCGCATCTCGGACCGCATCGGCCGCAAACCGGTGCTGCTCGTGTCTCTGCTCGGTTCGGTCGTGTTTTACGCGCTCTACGGCTTCGCGGTGTCGCTGCCGGCCGAAAGCGCGACCCTCGCGCTATCGCTCATGCTGGCGGCGCGCGTGGGCGCGGGCATTGCGGGCGCGAGCGTGGGCACCGCGGCCGCGGTCATCGCGGACTGCACCACCCCGGAGAAGCGCGCGAAGGGCATGGCGCTCATCGGCATCGCGTTCGGGGCCGGGTTCACGCTCGGGCCGCTCATCGCGTACTTCGGCCTCGCCGCGTTCGCGCAACAACCGTGGGGCGTGGGCGCGCTCGCGTCCATCCTCTCCGCGCTCGCGCTCGTCATCGCGGTTGCGGTGTTCAAGGAAACGCGCGACCCGAACAACAAGGCCGGGAAGGACTTCTTCAGCGTCGCGCGGTCGCTCGACGTGCTGAAGATGCCGACCGTGGGCGCGCTGGTGCTCATCTACTTCCTCGCGATCTTCGCGTTCGCCAACTTCGAGGCCACGCTCGCACTGCTCACGCGCTCCGCGTTCGGCCTCACCGACGACGACAACTTCTTGGTGTTCGCGTTCGTGGGTGCGGTGCTGATGTTCGCGGGCGGCATGTACCGGCCGCTGGCGAAGAAAGGCTCCGAGCGCAAGCTGCTCCGCGCCGGCATCGTGATGATGCTGTTGGGAATGGCGGGCGTCGCGGCGGTCGCGTACCTGAGCGCCGATCCGCCCGCGGGGCTGAAGACGATCTTCTACTGCGCGATGTCGATTTCTGTGATCGGGTTCGCGTTCACGAACCCGTCGATCTCGGCGCTGGTGTCGAAGGGCGCGGACCCGGCGCGGCAGGGCGAGGTGCTGGGCGTGAACCAGTCGTTCGCGGCGCTGGGCCGCATCACCGGGCCGTTCCTCGGATCGGTCTTGTTCCAAGCGGAGCCGTCGCGCACACTCCCGTATGTGGCCGCGGCGCTGGCGCTGCTGCTCGTCCTCGCGCTACTGCCGAAAGTAAAAGGCGAACGGCCGGCATAAGCCGACCGGTGGCTTCGGAAAGGATGCCGATGCTGGACCGGATTGCGGCGCGGCGCGTCGCCATCATCAAGCCGAGCGCGCTGGGCGACATCGTGCACTCGCTGCCGGTGCTGAGCGCGCTGCGCGTGCGGTTCCCGCAGGCGCGCATCACGTGGGTGGTGAACAAGTCGTTTGAAGGGCTGCTCACCGGGCACCCGGACCTCACCGACACGCTCCCGTTCGACCGCGGCGCGCTGAAGGGGCTGCGCGGCGTCCGCACCGCGCTTTCCTTCGCGTGGAAATTGCGCCGCCGGCAGTTCGATCTCGTGATCGACATGCAGGGGCTGTTCCGCAGCGGGCTGATGGCGCGCGTCAGCGGCGCGCCGGCGCGCGTCGGCTTCACGAGCGCGCGGGAGGGCGCGCGCTACTTCTACACGCACAAGGTGCGCGAACCGGGCCGGTTCGGGGCGCACGCGGTGGAGCGCATGTGGCGAATCGCGGAGGCGTTCGGCGTCGGGCACCTGCCGAAGCAGTTCAAAGTGCCGCTGCAACCGGCGGAAGTAGAAGCCGCGCGCGCGGAACTTGCGGCGCTGCCGCGCCCGGTCGTCGCGGTGGCGGTGGGCGCGAAGTGGGTCACGAAGCGCTGGCCCGCGGCGCACTTCGCCGAACTGCTCCGCCGCGCGGTATCGCACTTCGGCGGCTCGTCGGTGTTCGTCGGCACGAAGGAAGACTCCGCGACGTCGCAAGAAGTGATGCGGCTGTCCGGCGCGCCGGCGCTGGACCTCACCGGCCGCACGTCGCTCCCGCGGCTCGTGGCGGTGCTATCGCAAGCGGACGCGATGCTCGGCAACGACACCGGGCCGCTACACCTCGCCGCGGCGCTGGGAACGCCGTGCGTCGCGCCGTACCTGTGTACGCGAATCGCGCTGCACGGGCCGTTCGGCATGGGCGCGAACTGCGCCGAAACGCGCGTACCGTGCGCCGGGAGCTACATCAAGAAGTGCGATAACATGGTGTGCATGCCGGAACTCACGGCCGACCGGCTGTGGCCGAAGCTCGCGGAGGTACTCGATTCGTGGCAACGAGCACGCAGTTCCCGTTCCGCCTGATCCTCGCCAGCGGTTCGCACGGCCGGCGCTGGCTCATGCAGCAAGCCGGCTACCCCTTTGAAGTGAAGCCCTCGAACATCGACGAACCGACCGAAGCGCGGCTCGGCGACTGCCGGCACTACGTCGGCGAGCTCGCGTGGCTGAAGGCCGAGGCCGTGGCGCTGCGCGAACCGGACGGCCTCGTGATCGCCGCCGATACTGTTGGCTGGCTGCACGGCAAAGTGATCGGCAAGCCGGACGACGCGGAGCACGCGAAGCGCATCATCCGCGCGCTCTCCGGCACCGTTCACGAGCTGTGGACCGGCGTGTGCTTGTGGCACCGGCCGACCGACTGGCAACTGTGCTGGCAGGAGCGCAGCCTCGTGCGCATGAAAGCGCTGAGCGACGCGGAAATCGAGGCGTACATTCACACGCGCAAGTGGGAGGGCTGTAGCGGCGCGTACGCGATCGAGCTGCCGTACGACCCGTACCTGACGGTAGAAGAAGGCACCGTGAGCAACGTCATCGGCCTGCCGATGGAATCGCTCGCGCAGGGGTTGGAGCTTGCGGCGCGACTGTGAGACGGAGCCCCCGGGCACCTTATACTGGTGGCATGAGCGAACCCAACAGCTACGACGCGGTGCCCTACGAGAGCCTGCCGTTCGCGCACACGCACCCGGCGCGGCTCGCGGCGGTCGCGGCGCTGTTCGGACTTTCCCCGCCGGCCGTTGCCACCGCGCGGGTGCTCGAACTCGGCTGCGCCGCGGGCGGCAACCTCGCGCCGATGGCCGAGGCCCTTCCCGGCGCGCGGTTCGTCGGCGTCGATTACTCCGCGCGCCAGATCGCGGAGGGCACTTCGTTCCTCGCCGCCGCTGGCATCTCCAACGTCGAACTGAAGCACGCGAGCGTCACCGACATCGGCCCGGAGTTCGGCACCTTCGATTACATCGTGTGTCACGGCGTGTTCTCGTGGGTGCCGCGCGCCGTGCAAGACGCGATTCTGCGCGTGTGCGGGCGGCACCTCGCGCCCGGCGGCGTCGCGTACGTGAGTTACAACACGTACCCCGGTTGGCACCTGCGCGGCGCGGTCCGCGAGATGATGCGGTACCACGCGCTGCGGTTCGAGGAACCGGCGGCGCGCGTCGCGCAGGCCCGCGCGCTGCTCGCGTTCCTCGCCCGCGCCACCCAGAAGGACGCCGGCGCGTTCGGCGCGCTCGTGCGCGCCGAGCACGACCTGCTGAGCGACCAGAGCGACCACTACCTGTTTCACGAGCAGCTCGAAGACGTGAACGAACCGCTGTACTTCCACGAGTTCGCGGCCCGCGCCGCGGCCGGCGGGCTGTGCTACCTCGGCGAAGCGCAAGTGTCCACGATGGTCGTCGGCAACTTCGGCGCGGAGGTGGCGCAGCAACTCGGCGCGCTCGCGCGCGACCAGATTCAGCTCGAACAGTACCTCGATTTCGTGCGCAACCGCACGTTCCGGCAGACGCTGCTCGTGCGCTCGTCCGAAGCCCCGGACCACACGATCGCGCCTTCGCGCGTGTTCGGGATGCACGTCGCGTGTCCCGGGAAGCCGACCGGCCGCGCCGCCGATGTCGCGTCGTTCGCCACCGCGCGGTACCAGAGCCGCAGCGGGATGGCGCTGGCGGTTACGGCCCCGTTCCTGAAGGCGGCGCTCGCGGAACTGGTGAGCGCGTGGCCCGGCACGGTGCCGTTCGCCGAGCTGTGCGCTCGCGCCGCGGCGCGCCTGAACCGCCCGCTCACCGGGGCCGACACCGACGCGCTCGCGGTCGGCCTGCTGAACGCGCACCTCTCTTCGGACCTGATCGAGTTCTGGGCCGCGCCGGTGACGTGCGCGCGCGATCCGGGCGCGCGGCCGGTGGCCCCGGCGCACGCCCGCGCTCGCGCCGCGAG
>JALHNS010000440.1 GCA_022843445.1 Gemmata sp. | reverse complement strand
GCCGCGGTGGTCGGCGGGGCCGGCGCGACCGCCACCGCCGTCGCCGTGCAGACCGGGCGCTGGCTGGCCCGCGCCGCCCGCGCCGTCGGCCTACTGATCTGACCGCCCGGCGCGGCCGCACGGGAATGTGGTGTGTGACGGTTCGGCCGGTCGGCGCGCCCCGTGCGCGCCCAGCCCGTGCGAACCGCGCTCCCCGCTCCCGCGCGCCCGCGCCACGACGCCCGTTTGCCCCGTTCGACTTGCTCGATGTGCCCGTTCCGCTCCCGAACCGGAGAACCCGATGGTGTACTTCCTCGTGTCGCTCGTTGTGTGGCTGCTCGCGTGGTGAACCCGCTCAACCCTCCAAGGTGCTCACCGTGACGAACTCTCGAACCGTTGTGATCGACGAGATTCACGTGACCGTGCGCGTCCCCGCCGACCTGCCCGACGACGAAGTCGAAGCGGTGCGCGACGCCCTCGCCGCCGACGAGTTCGTGGCCCACTTGCGTCGCGCCGTCCGTAACGCGTTCCGCGCGTTCCCGGAGTTGAGCGCCGCCCGCGTTTCGCTGACCCGCTGAAGTCAGGTGCCCGGCGCGCATACGCTTGGGCGTGGTGACCGCCCCCTCGGTCGTTGGTTCGCGCGGCGCGGAGGCGCGGCCCGCCACCGGCGGGCCGCGCGCCGACCGTTTCCTTTACGTATCAGCGCCGCAGAGCGGGAGCCGGAGCGTCACCCTTGCTTGTGGCGGGCCAGCGGTACGGCCCGCGCCGTACCGCGGTCAGAGGAAGGTGGCAATTTCGGTGAGCGGCTTCTTGGTGATGTGTGGCACGGTCGCGTCTGCGGCCGGGTACCCGGTAACGAGCAGCAGGAACGCGCGCTCGTATGCGGGGCGGCGGCACAATTCGTTCAGGAACCCCATCGGGCTGGGCGTGTGCGTGAGGGTGGCGAGGCCGGTGCGGTGCAGTGCCGCGATCAGCAGTCCGGTGGCGATGCCCACCGATTCCGAAACGTAATAGTGCTTCACCACTTCGCCGGTCGGCGACAGGCCGTGCGGCTGCGCGAATATCGCGATGAGGTACGGGGCGGTTTCGAGGAACGGCTTGCTCGCGTCGGTGCCCAGCGGCGCGAGCGCGGCGAGCCAGTCGTGTGGCGCGCGGCGCGCGTAGAACTCGCGCTCCTCGGCTTCGGCCGCTTCGCGCACGCGGCGCTTCAGGTCCGGGTCGCTGATCGCGACGAAGTGCCACGGTTGTTGGTTCGCGCCGCTCGGAGCGGTCGCGGCGGCGCGCAGGCACGTCTCGATCAGTTCGCGCGGTACCGGGCGCGGCGAAAAGGCGCGCACGGTGCGCCGCCGGGCGAGGTCGGCGGCGAGGTCGGTGGCCCGCCGGAGCATCTCCTCCGGCGGGTACTCGCGAAACGCCAGCGGCTCGAACGTCGGCTCCGGCACCGCACACCCCCGGACCGCGCCGCGGTCACTTCTTCTTCAGCGCCTCGGCCGCCTTCACCAACTCGGCCACCGAGTGCCGGTCCTTGTAGCCGTCCACGAACAGCTTGGCTCGCACCACGCCGTCCGCGCCCACGAGGATCGTTCCGGGATACGGTACGCCGTCGAGGTCGATCTTGCCGAACTTCTTGCCGGCGGTTTCCTTGTTCCGCAGCGCGTACGCGGCGATGGTTTTGCTGTCCGGGTCGGAGAGCAGCGGGAACGTGATTTTCTGCTTGTCCGCGAACCCCTTTAGTACGTCGACCGAATCGTAGCTGATGCCCACCACCCGCGCGCCCGCGGCTTCGACCGCCTTGAGTTCCTTCTGCAACTGAACCAGTTGCTTTTGGCAGTACGGTCACCAACTCGCGGAGCGGTAGAACACCAGCGCGACCGGGCCGTCTTTGAGGAGCGCGGCCAGCTCGCGCTCGGTGCCGGTCTGGTCCTTCAGTTTGAACGCGGGGGCCTTCTCACCGACCTTGATGCCGGTCTTCTCGTCCGGGGCCGGGTCGGCGGCCCGCGCCAGCCCGGACACGGCCAGCAGCCCCAGCGCCGCAACACACGCGCGCACCATCGGTCACCTCCACTCGAGTTCGCAAAGCACCGGAACGGACCGGCACCTGGCAGTATACTAGCGCGGTCGCCCGCCCTTTCTCGAAACGAGCTTCCGATGGCGCACCGCACCCTCTCGGCGCTCGCGCTGCTCGCGTGTTCGGCCGGCCCCGCGGTCGCCGCGCCGCCCGCGGTCGGCGAGCGGCACCCGGATTTCACCCTACCGGAACTCGCGACCGGCAAGCCCAAGGCGCTTGCGGACTTTCGCGGCAAGAAGGTGCTGCTGATCCAGTTCGCGTCGTGGTGAGCGGGCTGTCGCCAGCACGTGCCGGTCTGGCACGACACCACCAAACAGTTCGTGAAAGACGGGAAGCTCGTACTGCTCGGCGTTACGCAAGAGCAGCACCAGGAGCGGTGCCGGCTGTTCGCGCAGTGGAAGGGGTTCGAGTGGCCGATTCTGCACGACCCGATCAACGTGCTCGGCTCGTCGGCCGTGCCGATCGTGCTCGCCATCGACGAACACGGGATCGTGCGGTCGGCGCGGCCGAACCCGAAGACGTTTGAAGCGGACTTCGTGAACAAGACCTTCGCGGACGACGCGAAGAACGCGGCGGCCGACCCGACGCCGGCGCACCCGCCGCGGTTCGACGCGCTGAAGGCCGCGGCCGAGAAAGGCGCTTCTGCGCCAACGTGGCGCGCGTACGGCGACGCCCTCGCGCTGTGGGGCGGAGCGGCGCGCGCTTCGGACGCGGTGGCCGCGTACCAAAAGGCGGTCGCACTCGACCCGAAGGACGGCGCGGCGTGGTTCCGCCTCGGCGCGACCCTGCGCCGAAGGTACGACGCGCCCGCGCGCGCGGCCGACGACTTCCGGGCCGCGGTGGCCGCGTGGGGCACCGCGCTGGACCTCGACCCGAACCAGTACATCTGGCGGCGGCGGATTCAGCAGTACGGCCCGCGGCTCGACAAGCCGTACCCGTTTTACGACTGGGTGCCGGAGGCCGAGGCCGCGATCCGCGCGCGGGGCGAGAAGCCGGTGCCGCTGCCGGTGCGCCCGGACGGCGCGGAAATCGCCAAACCCGCAAAGGCGTTCGCGGGCGCGCCCGGCGCGCCCGCGAACCCGGACCCCAACGGCAAGATCGCGCGCGACCCCGGCGCGGTGGCGTGCGAAGTGGTGACGGTGCCGGCCGCCGTGAAGCCGGGCGATTCGGTGCGCGTTCACCTCACGTTCCGACTCGCGCCGAAGGGCACCGAGCACTGGAACAACGAGGCCGAGCCGCTGCGCGTGTGGATCGACCCGCCCGCCGGCGGCGCGACGAGCGCGCGGCTCGTAGAGGCGGAAAAACTTGCAGCGGCGACCTCGTCGGAGGCGCGCGCGGTGGGGTTCGAGGTGCAGGTGCCCAAAGACGCGAAGGGCACCGTGCGCGTTCCCGCGTACGCCCTTTACCACCTGTGCGACGACGACGGCGGGCTGTGCCGGCTCGTGCGCCTCGACGTGACCGTGGAGGTGCGCGTGAAGTAGCCCCGCCGGGCGCGCTACTTCACCTTCTCGGCGAGGAGCGCGTCGATGCTCCGGGTGAGCTGCTTGAACCCCTTCTCGCCGAGTTCGCCCTCCCAGCGCTCGCGCACCGCGCCGGCCTTGTCGATGAGGTACACACACGGCCAGTAGCGGTTGTTCCACGCCTTCCAGTTCTTCCCGTCGTTGTCCACCGCGACCGCGAAGTCGAGTTCGTGCTTCTTCACCTGTGCTTTGATCGCGTCCACGTCTCGCTCGGCGCGGAACTCCGGCGTGTGAACACCAACCATCAGGAACGCCTCGTTGTCCTTGTACGCTTTCTGCCACGCGCGGTAGTGTGGGTAGTTGTTGACGCAGTTGAAGCACCCGTGCGTCCAGAAGTGGAGCACCACCACGCGCCCCTTTTGGTCGGCCAGTTTGAGCGGCTTCGCGTTCACCCACGCGGTCACGTCGGTCAGTTCCGGGGCCGGGGTCGGCTTCGGGTCCGCGCCGGTTCCCAGCGCGGACCACGTTACCGCGCCCAGCACCACCGACCAGCCGACGAGTGCGAAGTGTCTGCGGTTCATGTTGGTTCCCGTTGGAGAGTCTCTCGCCGGGCCGCCGCGAGAGACGCAACGCCCGCGCACAGCAGTTGGAACGCCGGTACGTCGGTCGCGGTGGCGAGCCGGAACGCGACCCGCTGCGGCCACACCGCCCGCGCCACCTCGGAGCGCTCCGCGAACCAAGCGTACAGGTCGGTGCCGATCACGAGCGCAGCCGCCGCGAGCGCGGTGCCGACGCACATCGAACCGACGACCCGGCGCGCCGCGCCCGGCAACCGGGCGGTCGCGTGAACCAGCGCGCCGGCCGCGACGAACCAGAACAGGTGCAGCGCCACGAGCGCCGGGAGCGGCGGCAGACAGCCCCACGCCCCGCACAGCGCGTCGCCGGCGTCGTCGAGCGGGAGCGCGGCCACCGACAGCGCCGCAAGCGCCGCAACGAGCCATCCCGCGACCGTCAACAGGCGCGCGCCGAGCGCGTGCCGCGGGCACCCGGCCGCACACGCGGCACCGGCCGTCGGTTCGTTCGCACTCACGGAACAGGCTCCACACGAATGGGCGAACGGGCGGCGCGCCCGCGCCGCCCGGTTCACTTTCGGTTTACCGAACGATCAACCCCGTCGGGCGGAACGCGCCGTCCAGCCCGCCCGCCACTTCGACCGCCTTCAGCGCGCCGCCGGCCCCGATCGCGTAGCTGCCGATCGACCCGTCGTCGCGGTTCAGCACGAACAGCGCCCGGTTGCCGACCACCGCGAGGTCCGTGGGCGCGTTCCCGGTTTCCGCGGTGACGCCGTCGTCCGTGAGCCGCGCGAGCTTGCCCTTGCGCCCGAGCTTGTAGCCGGTGATGCTGTCGCTGCCGGTGTTGGTGGTGTACGCGTACTCGCCGTTGCGGGTGATCGCGATCCAGCACGCCGCGGTCTCGGTGGTCGGCACCGACTTGCTCAGCGGCTCCAGCGCGCCCTCGTCGCCGTCGAGCCAGTACGACGAAACGGCGCTGGCGTCGGCGGCCCCGCCGAACGCTTCGGACACGACCAAGAACCCATCGCGGCTGAACTCGAACCCGAACGGCGTGCGGCCCACCGAGGGCACCGCCGCGGCATCGGCCGGCAGCCCGCGCCGGTCGAGCGCGATCAGGGTGATCGTGTCGGTCGCCTTCTCGGTCACGACCAGCGCCGAGCCGTCCGGCGCGAACGCGACCTGTGCCGGGGCCGTGTTCGCGGCGCTCAGTGCGTGCTTCGCCCCTTCGAGTGCCCGCAACCGCCCGTTGCCGCGCACCTCGAACCCGACCACGTTATCCGCGTCGCCGGCCGCGCCGCCCGCGTTCAGCACGTACAGGCGGTTCTTTTGCACCGCCACGCTCACCGGGCGCTTGCCGCCGGCGTCGATCACCTGAATCACCTGCGGGCCGTTCCGCGTGAGCCGGAACACGCTCACGTTGTCGCTGCCCGCGTTGACCGCGTAGAGGAAGTTGCCGTCGGCGCTCAGCGCCAGCGCGCCTTGGTTGCCCAACCCGCCGCCGGTGCCGTCGCCGCAGGTCGGGTAGAACACCGGCTTACCGAGGCGGCCCTTCGCGTCGAGCGGAAACGCGGCCAACTCGTTGCCGTCCGGGTCGTTGGTGAGCGTGTACACCGCGCCCCAGTCGGCGCGGCGGTCGTCGGCCCCGCCGGTGCCCGGCACCGCCGCG
>JALHNS010000439.1 GCA_022843445.1 Gemmata sp. | reverse complement strand
GCTGCCCGGAAACGACGACAAGGGCGCGATCAAACTGGACGCAACTAAATCGCCCAAGCACATCGACCTCACCACGCGCAAAGACGGGCCGTTCAAGGGCCGCAACCTAGCTGGCATTTACAAACTGGACGGTGATACAGTAGTTCTGTGTTTGAACTCGGAAAAACCGGAGCGGCCCGCGAAGTTTGAAGCCCCCGCGAAAACCCCGCTCATGCTGCTCACGTTCCAGCGCGACAAGAAGTAAAGGTGCCAGATGGCCCGCGAAAAGGTGATCGGCCCGGCGGGCGGTGATGACAGCGCGAAAGCGCACGACGCCGCGCTGCGCCCGAAGTTGCTGAAGGAAGTGATCGGGCAGCGCAAGGTCGCGGAGCGGCTCGAAATCGCGGTGCGCGCGTCCAAGAAACTCGGCGAACCGCTCGGGCACATCCTCTTCGACGGCCCGCCGGGGCTCGGCAAAACCACGTTCTCCACGGTGCTGCCGAACGAACTCGGCACCAGCATTCAGATGACGAGCGGCCCGGCGCTCTCGAAGCCCGCGGACATGCTCCCGTTCCTTACGAACCTCGAAGAAGGTTCGATCCTGTTCATCGACGAAATCCACCGGATGCCGCGCGTGGTGGAAGAGTTCATCTACCCCGCGATGGAAGACTTCCGCATCGACATCGTGCTCGGTGAAGGCGTGAGCGCGCGAACAATTTCGATGAGCCTGAAACGGTTCACGCTCATCGGGGCGACCACCCGCAGCGGGATGCTTTCCGGCCCGATGCGCGACCGCTTCAAGATGCACGAGCACTTGGAGTTTTACAGCGTCGACGAACTCGCTCAGATCGTGCGCATCAACGCGGCGAAGTTGAACACGCCGATCACGCCCGAGGCCGCGAAGGAACTCGCGCAGCGCAGCCGCGGAACGCCGCGCGTGGCGAACTCGCGGTTGCACTGGACCCGCAACTTCGCTGCGGCGCGGCACGACGGCGCGATCACCGAACAGATCGCGCGGGCCGCGCTCGACATGGCCGAAGTGGACCGCGACGGCCTCGACAAGAACGACCGCAAGTACCTCGAAACGCTCATCGACCTCTACGGCGGTGGGCCGACCGGCGTGGAAGCGCTCGCGGCGACGATCAACCTCGCGGCCGACACCCTCTCGGACGAAATCGAACCGTACCTGCTGCGCGAGCAGTACATTTCGCGCTCCCCGCGCGGCCGCGTGGCGATGCCGCGCGCGTACCAACTGCTCGGCAAACTCGCGCCGAAGCCGAAGCCCGACGACCGACAAGGCACTCTGTTCGAGTGAATGTGAAAAGCTCGTTAGATTTCCGTTGACACGATCATGTGAAAACGGTCTACTCCTTCACAAATCCCGACCGCGAATTGCCGCTCCATTTCTCCGGCGGTGCGGTCGGTGCTTCGCCCGATCCATCTCCCGTCGAGGTCGGCCCATGTTCTCTCCCGATTCCCGAACTTGCCGCGCGTTCACGCTGATCGAACTCCTCGTGGTGATCGCAATTATCGCGATCCTGATCGGGCTGCTGTTGCCCGCGGTGCAGAAGGTGCGCGAGGCCGCCGCACGCATGAGTTGCCAGAACAACCTGAAGCAACTGGGGCTGGCGGCCCACAACGCGCACGACACGCTCGGCACCCTGCCGCCGATGGCCGCGTTCCGCTACGGCAACGCGTACTACGCCCCGCACTTCTTCCACCTGCTCCCGTTTATCGAGCAGCAGAACGTCGCCAACGCCGCGACGCCGGTCGTGGCCGGCGGCGTGATCCCGCTGTGGGAAACGCCGGGCCGCGGCACGCAGTTCCTGCGGCAGACCCGCATCAAGACCTACATCTGCCCGTCGGACCCCACCGTGGCGACCAACGCCGCGACCGACTGGACCCCGGGCGAAGCGTGCTACGCCGCGAACTTCCAAGTGTTCGGCAACTCGGCGTTTAACCCGACCGCGGCGCGCAACGACAACGACTGGGACGGCAAGACCACGCTCGTGGGGATCACCGACGGCACCGCGAACACGATCATGTACGCGGAGAAGCTGTCGTACTGCCCGGGGCGCGTGCCGTCGGTGGTCGCGCCGAACGTGCGCAACGGCACCCAATCGGCCGGTGGCAGTTGGTGGATGCGCGGCATCTACCGCGCCGGCACCGTGACCGGCACCGCGCCGCCCACGAGCACCGACAGCTACCCCGGCGACCGCGTCTCGGCGGTGTTCGCCGGGGGCCGCGGGACAGACAACACGCGCTGGTACATCGGCGCGAGCGCGAAGCCCACGATCTTCGGCGTCCGCCAACCGAACACGACCGCGGGCGTGTGCGACCGCGGGCAAGCGTCGTCGCCGCACAGCGGCATCATCTGCGTAACCATGGCCGACGGCAGCACGCGCACCGTCAGTTCCTCGATCGACGCGAACACGTGGTGGTTCGCCTGCACGAAGACCGGCGGCGAAGTGCTCGGGAGCAACTGGTAGACGGAGTGCGGATCCGCGCGAACCCCGGTCGCAAGCGACCGGGGTTCTTTTTTCGTTTTCCGCCGACGCGCGGGGCCGCGTGCGTGGATTACTCCCGCGAGACGGTTCCTTCCGCCCGTGGTTCCCCCAATGATGGCGAAGCTCAACGGCCTGTTCCGCGCGCTCGCGCCCGCTGACGCGCCGACCGCCCCGGACGCCGAACTGCTCGCGCGGTTCGTTTCCGACCGGTGCGAGGCCGCGTTCGCGGAACTCGCGCGCCGCTACGGGCCAATGGTGCTCGCCGCGTGCCGCCGCGTGTGCGGCGACGCCCACCTCGCCGAAGACGCGTTACAAGCCGCGTTCGTGGTGTTCGCCGCCAAAGCGAGCACCGTGAAGCCGGCTTCGGCGCTCCCGGCGTGGCTCCACTCCGTCGCAACGCGCACCGCTCTGAGGGCACGCACCGTGGCACACCGCCGCTCGCGCCGCGAAACGCCGGTCGAAGTGTTGCCCGAACGGGCGACCGGGGAGCCGAGTGCGGCCGACGGTGCGGACCTCGCGCGAGCGGTGGACGAGGAGATCGCCAAGCTGCCCGAGGCGCTGCGCGTCGCGGTCGTGCTGTGCGAGCTTCAAGGGGTGAGTCGCAAGGACGCGGCGGCGCGCATGGGCGTGCCGGAAGGGACCGTCTCCAGCCGGTTGGCCGCGGCGCGCAAAGCGCTCGCGGAGCGGCTGAAGAACCGGGGCTTGGCCCCGAGCGCCGCGGCGCTGTCCGCGGCACTCGGAGCGAGCGCACCCGCGAGCGTACCACCGAGCCTCATGGCGCGGGCGCTGGCGGCGCTGGCCCCGGACACCCTTCCCGCGGCCGTGGCCGCGCTCTCTTCGGGAGTCCTCCGCACCATGTTGCTGAACAAACTCAAGCTGGCCGGGCTGCTCGTGGCGCTCGCGCTGGGCGTCGCCGCCGGGGTCGCACTCGCGGTTCCGCCCAGCGCGCCGAAACCCGACGCGACCGCACCGTTCCTCGTTCGCGCCGACGAACCGAAGGGCGCGCCGAAGGCGCTCCCGAAGGGGCCGAACAAGATGCTGTTCTGGAACGACGGCAAACTCGTGCTGGCGGACCCGGACGGCAAGAATCAGAAAGAGTTCAGCGTGAAGAAGCCGGAAAACCGCTACCACCCCAGCGGCGGGCGGCTCTCGCCGGACGGCACGACGATCGCCGTGACGGTGCCGGAAGTGACCCTGAACGCCGGCGGCGGCGAACAGCGCGCTAAGGCCACGGTGTTCGTGCGCAAGGTGGGCGAAGAGGGCGAGGGCACGAACCTCGGCATCGAGTCCGAAATCGTCGCGTGGTCGCCAGACGGCACAGAGCTGGTCTGCACCACGGTCGTTCAAGACAAGCGCGACGCCGAACCGGAGATGAAGAGTGTGATCGTGAACGTGAACACGAAGGCGCAAACCGCGCTGAAGTTGCCGAGCAACCACGTTGTGACAGACTGGACCCGCGACGGCAAGTTCGTGACCACGAGCCTGAGCCTCAAAGGGGCCGGCCCGAACGCGCGGCTGCACCTGATGAACCGCGACGGCTCCGAGCACAAGGCGCTCGCCAAAGACACGAACGCGATGTTCGCCCGCGTCTCGCCGGACGGCACCAAGGCGCTGTGCGTGCTGCTCACGTTCCCGAAGGAAACGCCGGAAGAGAAGAAGAAGCGGGAAGACGCGGGCGCGCGGTTCCCCTCGCCGAAGCACGAGCTCGCGCTGCTCGACCTCGCCACCGGGAAGCTCGCAAACGTGCAAGAGGTACCGCTGAACGCGGAGCTCGGCGAGTGCTTCTGCTGGTCGCCGGACGGCAAGCAGATCGCGTACACGTGGCGCGAAAAGCACGAAGGGAAGCCGGAAGACCTCATCAACAAGGAAACCGAATCGCACCTGATCGTGTGCGACCCGGACGGCAAGAACGCGAAGACCGTGCTGAGCGCGAAGGGCAGGGGCCAGTGGCACGTGATGCTCGGCGGTGTGGACTGGCGCTAACCGCACGCGAACCCCCGCGCTCAGGCGCGGGGTTGTTCGCGTATCGTCGGTACGACGAACACGATTACGCACACGCCGATTGCCGCCAACACGCCGATACCCCACTTCGCAACCGGCGGCAGGCCGCTCAGCGTAATGCTCAGCGTCACCACCGTGACGACCAAACACACGGACAACACCTTCACCGGCTTGCGGATGCCGCGGTGCCGCTCCCAGTCGTGAATCAGCTTGCCGAAGAACGGGGACCGCTTCAGCCACCGCTCGAGCCGCGGCGACGACCGCGCGAAGCAGTAACTGGCGAGCAGCACCCACGGCGTGGTGGGCAACCCGGGCAGCAGCGCGCCGAGGTACGCGAGGCCCACACACAGCAGGCCCGCCCCCACGAACAGCAGGCGCTTCAGACCGGTCGCCACCCGCGGCGCGCGCGCGGGCGGTTCGTTCTCGCCGTTGGCTTCGGGCATGTTCGTAATGTACGATCAGTGCATCGCGCCCGCTCTCCAACCCGGCACCGCCATGCGTTCCGTTTCGTTCTGCGCTCTTGTGCTCGGTGTGTGCGGGCTGGGGTGCGGCAAGAAGGACGTTCCCGCGCCCCCGGGCGCGCCGGCTAGCGAGAAGCCCGCACCGTCCCCGGCCGAAAGTGCCGCCGCGCACCGCACCAAGTTCCTCGCCGGGTTGCGCAGCAGCGCGCCGAAGACGCGCGACGCCGCAATCGACGAGCTTTCGTTCCTCGCGGACGAAGACCCGGCCGTGATCCCGGCGCTGGTGGACCTGCTGCGCGACAAGGGCACCGCCGGGAGCGGGCGCACGCTGGCGAACCAAGTGAACAGCACCCGCGAGGCCGCGGCCCGCGCGCTGGCGCTCAGCACGAAGGGCGAAGCCGTGCTGAGGGACAAGGGGCTGGCGGCGCTGCGCGAGGGGCTGACCGACCCCAGCCCCGCGGTGCGCGAGCACACCGCGTACACGCTCGGCCAACTGGGCGCGGTCGCCAAGCCGCTCGCCGCCGACGTGCAGAAGCTGTGTACCGACCAAGACGACAACGTGCGCGGCGTGGCGTTCGACGCGCTCCGCTCGCTCGGCGTCGCCGACCCGGTGGCGCTGGCGCGGCTGCTCGCGCACCCCGAAGGCGACGTGGTGCGGCTGGCCGCGGAGCTGCTCCCGCTGCTGCCCGAGGTGCCCGAAGGCGCGATCGAACCGCTGGCCGCGGCGCTCGCCGCGGAAAACTCGAACGTGCGGGCCGCCGCCGCCGACGCGCTCGCCGCCGCCGGCCCGACGGCCGC
>JALHNS010000438.1 GCA_022843445.1 Gemmata sp. | reverse complement strand
CCCGCTGCGGTCCCACGAGATGGCACGCGCGACCGGACTGCACCCGCAGATGCGTGCCGGCGATGTGCTCGTCGGGGACCGCGCGTTCGGCTCGTTCGCTCACCTCGCGCTGTTGGCCCGCCAGGGCTTGCACGGCCTCTTCCGGCTGAACAGCCGCCGGGTCGTTGATTTCACCCCGGGTCGGGTGACCCCGGGCCGGTGGGATCGGAAGGGGCTGTGGGGCAAGGCCCGGTCCCGGTGGGTGCGGGCGCTGGGCGCGAGCGATCAGGTGGTGGATTGGTACAAGCCGTATGTGCGGCCCGCATGGCTCACCCGCGACGAGTATGCGGCGCTGCCCAAGTTGCTCCGGGTGCGCGAGGCCCGGTACGCGGTGGATCGACCGGGGTTCCGGGTGCGGAGCGTGACCCTGATGACCACACTACTCGACGCCGAGTCGTACCCGCTGGAGGCGCTGGCCGACCTGTACCGGCAGCGGTGGCAGGTGGAGACCGATCTGCGGCACCTGAAGATCACGCTGGGGATGGACGTGCGGCGGTGCCGAACCGAGGCCGGCGTGCTCAAGGAGATGGTGCTACTCGCCCTGGTGTACAACTTGGTGCGGGTGGTGATGGCCGAGGCCGGTCGGCGGCAGGGCGTGCCGGTCGAGCGGATCAGCTTCGCGGACGCGCTGCGGTGGCTGTCGTCGGCACCGCCCGGCACCCCGCTCCCGCGACTGTTGGTCAACCCGGACCGTCCCAACCGCGTCGAACCCCGGTGCCAGAAGCGGCGCGGCAAGAACTACCCGTACATGATCCACACGCGCGGCGTCTTGAGGCAACGACTGCTCGCACAAGTACCTACGGCGTAACTTAATGCCATTCGGACTCCACCAAACTTGGGGAAGGTCAAAGTTCCTCGACCATGTGAACGTCACCACCCCTCGGGAACCGGGCGTGTCGGTCCACATCGTCTTGGACAACTACGCGACACACAAGACGGCGGCGGTGAAGCGGTGGTTCCTGCGGCACCCGGAATGCTACCTGCACTTCATCCCGACCAGTAGTTCGTGGCTCAACCAAGTGGAGCGGTTCTTCGCGGCGATCACCGAGCAACGGATCCGGCGCGGCGTATTTACGAGTGTGCCCCAACTGGAACGCGCCGTCGCCGCTTACTTGGCCGAACACAACCAGAACCAAAACCGTTCGCTTGGACAGCTACCGCCGACTCCATTCTCGAACGGCTTCAGAGGGTTTGTGAACGGACTTCTGACTCAAGACACTAGCAAGGACGTGTCATTCCGCCCCTGCGGTGGATCCGTATTGTGAAGCACCGGAATAATGCAGCCGATTCGCTCGCGAAGGATCGTGGAAAATTCGTGTCGGGTAAAGTGACGGTCGCGCGGATAGAGTTGTGAACGGTTCGCGCGTGCTACCCTGAGGATTTCCCGTGACGCATACTGGCATCCCGCACACCGGTGCGAACTCGGGTTCGGTGAGTCGCTTGGTGCCGCAGTTGCGAGCCGGCGAACGGGACGCGGTCGCGGCGCTGTGGGAGCGCTACTACCAGCCGCTCGTGCGCGTGGCGGCGGCGCGGATGAACGCTGCGCGGTGCCGCGCGACCGGACCGGAAGACGTCGCGCAGGATGTCATTCTAGAGTTCGCGAAACTGGTCGCGGGGCCGGACGGTGAGAGCCGGTTTCCGCGACTGGACAACCGTAAGAACGTGTGGAGCGTCCTCGTGTGTCTCGCGGCCCGCGCCGCGTTCGACCACAACACAAAAGAAGAGCGGCGTGCCGGTATCCTCGGGGGCGGGTCGGCGCTGGGCGAAGCCGGTGCTGCCGGCTTCCCAGACGACACCCCGCCGCCGGAGTTCGTCCTCGCGGTGAACGAGTTGTTCGCGCTACTCGACGTGCCGGGGGACCCGAATCTCAGCGCGAAACTCCAACAGGTCGCGCGCCTCGTGATGGACGGGTACAATCGCTCCGAAATCGCGGGCCGGATGAACTGTTCCGAGAAGACCGTCGGAGTGCAGGTCGCACTGATCCGGCGCATCTGGCAAGAAAACGGGGTCGTCGAAGAACCTGAGTAGCGTGCGGAGAGCCGCCGTGCCCGATTCGCTCCTATCTCGCGAAGACCACTTCGCGTACGCTTCGATCCTCTTGGGTTACGAAAGCGCGTGCAGCGCCGCTGCTGGCGACGGCCGGGCCGCGCCGCCACTGGAACCCTTTCTCGTGGGTCGCTCGGAACCGGTGAGAGCGGCCGTTTACAACCACTTCGAGCCGCCGAAGATCCGGGGGTACACCCTGTTCGAAGAGGTCGGGCGCGGCGGGATGGGCACCGTGTACCGCGCGCGGGCCGCTGCCGGCGGCCCCGATGTCGCCATCAAGGTGCTAAAAGGGGCCGAGAGCGAGCGCACCAAACGGTTGCTGCTCACCGCCGACAACGAAGTGCTCATGC
The DNA here is from genome assembly GCA_022843445.1 of Gemmata sp. GTDB lineage: Bacteria > Planctomycetota > Planctomycetia > Gemmatales > Gemmataceae > Gemmata. The sequence goes on along the minus strand of JALHNS010000438.1, from coordinate 3,341 downwards.
ACCTCGACCACGAGAACCTCGTACCCATCGAGAAGTGCGTCGAGTGCGCCGACTTCATGTACCAAGTGATGCCGTACGTGCGCGGCGGCAACCTGAAAACCCGGCTCGACGAGTGGTGCGCCGGGTACGCCCCCCTCGCGCCCGAGGAGCGCGCCCGGCGCAAGCGCGCGATTGCGGTTCTTGTGGCACAGTTGGCCCGCGCCGCGTTCTACCTGCACAACTGCGGCATCATCCACCGCGACCTGAAGCCCGCGAACGTGCTCCTCGACGCGGACAACGGGGACCGGCCGCGCGTGTGCGACTTGGGCTTGGCCCGGCGCGTCGCCGAGACCAACGACCTCACCCAACCGGGCGAGGTCGCGGGCAGCTACCCGTACATGGCCCCGGAGCAACTGGCCGGGGGCCGCGCCCTCACGCGCGCCGTGGACGTGTACGCCCTCGGGGCCGTTCTGTACGAACTGCTCACCGGGCACCCGCCGTTCTGCGAGCGCCCGGACGTCGGGTTCGACGAGTTGCGCGCGCGCAAGTGCACCGAGCGCCAGCCGCCGCACCCGGCCGCGCGCAACACGGTGCTGGAACCGGACGGCGCGCTGGAATGGATCGCCATGGAGTGCCTGTACCTCGACCCGGGCGCGGGATTCTACGACGCGCAGGCGCTGGCCGAAGCGCTCGACGAGTACGCCGAGACGGGGACGGTCCGCGGGATGCCCCCACCGAAGCGCTGGTGGCAGCGGGTGCTCGACCGCATGACGGGCGACATCCGCGAACCGGACCACATCGCGCGCTGGTTCCAGCCCCTCCGCGTCGAAGCGCTCACGTGCCTGTGTTCGCACGTCGTCACGTTCTTCCTGTTGCTGAGCGCCAGCCCGGGGTGGGTGCTGTGGTGCTGGGTGCTGCTCACCGAAACGGTACTGGGGTGGAGCGTCTGGGTGTGGTGGTACGCGCGGCGCGGCGAGCGCCTGACCGCGCTCGAATGGGACACGGCGCACTTGTGGATCGCCACCACCGCCGGCGAGGTGCTCCTGTTCGCGCTGCACTGCCCGCTGTTCGGCCCTGCCGACCCGCACGCGGTCGTGCGGTTTTACGCGGCGTGGGCGGTCATGCGCGCGGTCCTCTTCTACGTCGAGGGGCACCTGTTCTGGCCCCGCTTGCGCCGGCTGAGCGCCGCGTACGTGCTCGCGGCGCTCGTCGCGCCGTGGATCGGCCTTTGGGCCGCGCTGTTGCACGGGGCGGTCACGTGCGGCGGATTCGTTTGGATGAGTTGCCAACAGAGCGAGGGCGCGGGAACCGCCGGAAAATGAGCGGCCGCGGTTCCGGTTCGCGGGCCGTGGCGCGGATACTCCGGTGAGACCCCTTCACCGGAGGACGCCCGATGGCCGACTTCACCGACGCCGACTTCTTCGCACCCGCCGCCGACATCGCCCGCCGCATTCGCGCCCGCCAACTCAAAGCCCGAGCCGTGGTGGAAGCGCTCGCGGCGCGCATCACGGCACACAACGCCAAGCTGAACGCGTTTATCCCGATTCACCTCGAAGAGAACCTCAAGGCCGCCGTGAAGGAGGCACAGGAGAAGGACAAGCTGCTCGACCAGCACCCGAACATGGAGGTCGGGCCGCTGTACGGCGTGCCGGTCGCGATCAAAGACGACCTCGCGGTGAAGGGCATGCCGCTGACCAACGGCTCGCGGCTGTGCGGCACCGCGGAGAAGGACTTCCCGGACTACCAAGACGCGACCGTGACCCGCCTGCGCGCGGCCGGCGCGATCGTGCTCGGCAAGACGAACCTGCCGGAGTTCGGGCACAAGGGCACGACCGACAACCTGCTCGGCCCGAACGGAACGAAGCTCGTGACCGTGTCGCCGTGGGACCGAACCCGCACCGCGGGCGGGTCCAGTGGCGGCTCCGCGTGCGCGGTGGCCGCGGGCATGGCGTACCTCGCGCTCGGTACCGACATCGCCGGGTCCGTGCGCATCCCAGCGAGCTGCTGCGGGGTCGTGGGGCACAAGCCCACGTTCGGCCTCGTGCCGCGGGTCATCTCCGGGAACGCATTCAGCCTGTGGATGATCGGGCCGCTCGCGCGCACGGTCGGCGACACGGAACTCGCTATGCGCGTGCTGTCCGGGCCGCACGCGGGCGACCGGTTCTCGCGCCCGCTCGATCCCGCGGACAAGTTCGATACGAAACTCCCGCTGCCCGAGCGCTTCAAGATCGCGTGGTACCCGAACCTGACCGGCTACCCGGTCGACGACGCGGTGGAGAAACTCGCGCGCGAGGCACTCGTGAAATGGGCGGACGGCGCGAAGGTCGAAATCGTGTACCCGCAGGAGAAGACGCCGTACCTGACGCCCGAGGAGGGCGAAACGCTGTACGCGAAGTTCGTGGACGCGGTTTCGATCGACCTGCTGGTCTACGCGATGGAGTCCGCGAAGCTGAAAACTCAAGCGGATTACAACGCGGTCGCGGACAAGCTCTCGAAGACGTTCGCCGAGTTCGCGAACGGAACGAGTTGGAACGTGGACCTGCGGCGGTACGTCGCGGGGCAGCAAGCGATCACGGCGTTCTGCGAAACCCGGGCCGCGGAGCGGTTCGAGGGCGTCCACCTGATTGCCAGCCCGACGCTCGCGGTCCTGCCGCCGGACAAAGACCTGTCGCTCGGTCCGGACCGAGTGAACGGGCAGAAGACCGACCCGCACCTCGGGTGGCTGTTCACGTGGCCGGCGAACGTGACCGGAGAGCCGGCCGTTTCGATCCCGGCGGCGTGGACGAAAGAGGGCGTCCCGGTCGGGCTGCAACTCACCGGTCGCCGCGGGTTCGACGGCCTCGTTCTGCGCACCGCCGCGGCCATCGAAGCGGCGCTCCCGTGGGCGGACCGTCGCCCCAAACTGTGACGCGCGCGGCACACACCGGTTGGGGGACCACGTGCCGCGCGTTCCCTCGGCGGAAGACGCCCGCGCGGTCCGAGAGTTGGCCGAGTCGTCGTTCCGGCCGCGCGGGCGCGGCGACGGTTCGAACGCACCGGGCGCGCGCGAACCGGAGTCGCGCCGGCGCGTCGTTCTGCTTCGCGTTCCGCGGGCACGCGCGCAGAGTTGAACTGCCGTTCGCGGTACCCGATACTGGGTGCGGTATCGATCGGGCGCTCGGGGCGCACCACGAGGGTTCGGTATGAGGACTAGGACTTACGCAGTTGAGCCGGCACCGAACTTGCGCCTCGGCCGGTGTTGGTCTAGCAGCCCGTTGAAAAAGGCGCAACTCTTTGGTGCCGGTGCGCGTCGAAGGGGTATCACCGTGTGAGGTCGTCGTCATGGCACTGGGTCGCCGTCGGTCGTCTCATCAGGGCGAACT
>JALHNS010000437.1 GCA_022843445.1 Gemmata sp. | reverse complement strand
GGCCACGCCGACGCGGGCGCGCACGTCGGCGAGCGCGCGCCCGCTGATCACCGCCACCGCCGACACGCGCGCGAGCGCGTCGAGCGCCGCGCGGGTGCCGTGGGGCAGTTCCACCGCGAACGGGTCGTTGTGGTGGTGCGCGAGGGTGCCGTCGAAGTCGAGGCCCACCCACGCGCGCCGCGCGGCGCGCGCCCGCGCGGCGATCTCGGGCAGCGCATCGCAAAGGGGTCGCGTCACGTGTTCTCCGGGAACTCGAACTTGAGCAACTCGGAGAGCACCTTCGCCCCCCACCGGTACACGTTGTGCCGCGCAACGTGCTCGCGCATCTTGCGCATCCGCCGCTGCCGCTCCTCCGCAGGCATGACGAGCGCTTGGTGCATGGCGTCGGCGATCTCGTGGTACGCGAACGGGTTCACTTGGAGCGCGTCGGCCAGCTCGCGCGCGCTGCCGGTGAACCGCGACAGGATCAGCGCGCCGCCCTCGTCCGGTCGGCCGGCGATGTACTCCTTCGCCACGAGGTTCATGCCGTCGTGCAGGCTGCTGACCACGCAGTAGTGCGACAGCCGGTGCAGCGCGCCCATATCGACCGGGCCGAGGTGCTCCTCGATCAGCAGCAGCGGGTGCCAGCCGCGGTCCTTCCACTTGAAATTGATCTCCCGCGCGAGTTGCTCCACCTCTTGCGCGAGCCGCGCGTACGCGGGCACCTGCTGGCGACTGGGCACCGCGACCTGCACGAAGGTGAGTTTCCCGCGGTACTGCGGGTACCGCTCGAACAGGTCGTCCAGCGCGCGCAGGCGGCTCGGAATGCCCTTCGAATAGTCCAACCGCTCGATGCCCACGCCGACGAACTCGGCCCGCTTGCCCAGCACCCGCTTCCACTTCGCTGTGGCGGCGCGCACCTCGTCGGATTGCGCGAGCGCGTTCACCTCGTCGAAGTCGATGCTGATGGGGAACGGGCGCACGCAGGTGGTGCGCCCGCCGCGCACGATGTCGAACCGCTCGTTGTCCACGCGCGCCTCGATCTGCCGGTCCACGGTGTCCAAGAAGTTCTGGCAGTGGTACCGCAGGTGGAACCCGAGCAGGTCGTTGCCGAGCATCCCGTCGAGCAGTTGCTCCTTCCACGGGAACACGCGGAACACTTCCTTGTTGGGCCACGGGATGTGCCAGAACTGCGCCACGATCAGCTTCGGGTTCGCGTTCTTCAGCATGCGCGGCAGGAGCGCGAAGTGGTAGTCTTGGATGAACACGAACGCGGGGCCGTCGCCGGCCTCTTGGAGCACCGCGTCGGCGTACACGCGGTTCACCGCTTCGTACTGTTCCCAGTCCTTCGGGCGGAACGTGGGCGCGGTGAAGGTGACGTGGCACAGCGGCCACAGGCCGTCGTTCGCCATGCCGTAGTAGAACCCCTCTTCCTGCTCTTTCGTGAGCCAGACGCGGCGCAGGGTGTAGGTCGGGTTCTCCGGCGGCACGCGGACGCGGTCGAACTCGTCCACCGCCTCTCGGTCGGCGTCGCCGCTGCCGTGCGCGATCCACGTGCCCCCGCTGGCGTCCATAATCGGGTCGATCGCGGTCGCCATGCCGCTCGCGGGTTTCAGCACCTCGACGCGGTCGTCCTTGTAGGTGTGGATGAACGGCTCGCGGTTCGCCACCACGATGAACTTAATACCGGCCATCTTTGCGCTGATGAATTCCTGCAGCGCGTTGCGGGTCCACATGCACCCTCCGCGTACCGTGTTGGGGCGATGCCAAAGAGCGTGCCCCCATTTTACGCGCGCCGCGGCGCAAAACGGAAACGGTTCCGCCGCGCGCCGGGCCGCGCGCGCCGCCGGCGCGGGCGAAAAACGCGCGCGACCGCACCAACCGAACGGCCGGTTGCGTCGTCTGTTCGGGTAGGGCAATCCGTTCGCACAGAGACTCTCCCATGACCCGTTTCCCGCTGTGTGCGAGCGCGCTGGCGCTCGCCGTTTCCGCCTGCGCGAGCGCGCAACCCCCGGCCGCGCCGCAGGCGGTCGAATGGTCGAAAGACGTGGCCGCCGCATCCGACGGCAACAACCGCTTCGCCCTCGACCTGTACGCGCAGTTGCGCGCCCAGAAGGGCAACCTGTTCGTTTCCCCGTACAGCGTTCACGCCGCGCTCGGCATGACCGCGTCCGGCGCGCGCGGCGCCACACGCGACGAACTGCTCGACGCCCTGCGCCTCTCGAAAGAAGGCGACGCGGCGCTCGCGGTCGGCGACATGGGCCGCTACTACACCGCCCCCCGCAAGGACGTGAAGTTGAGCGTGGCGAACGCCATCTGGGCCAAGCAGGGTTACAACTGGCGCCCGGAGTTCCGCGACATCCAAGAGAAGCGGTTCGGCAGCGGACTGAAGGACGCCGACTTCGTGCGCCAACCGGACGCGGAGCGGGCGCGCATCAACAAGTGGGTGGAAGACCAAACCAACAACCGAATCAAGAACCTGCTGCAACCGGCGCACATCACACCGAACACGACGATGGTGCTGGTGAACGCGATCTACTTCAAAGGCAACTGGAAGACGCAGTTCGACAAGAAGAAGACCCGCGACGCGGTGTTCCACACGGCCGACGACAAGCGCGTCGACGTGCCGATGATGTTCGCCGACATGAAGTGCGGGTACGCGCGGTTCGAGGACGTGAGCATGGTGGAACTGCCCTACGCGGGTGGCGAACTGAGCATGGTCGTGCTGCTGCCGCGCATGCCGGACGGCCTCCCGAAGCTCGAAGAGAAGCTCACACACGACAACCTGAAGAAGTGGCTCGCGGACCTCAAAGACCGCGGGAGCCTCGAAATCATGCTCCCGCGGTTCAAGATGGAAACGTCATTCGATTTGGTGCCCGCCGTGAAGGCACTGGGCGTCAAAGCGGCGTTCGGCAACGCCGACTTCACCGGGATGGCCGAAGGCGATCACGACCCGATCACCGCGATCGTTCACAAGGCGTTCGTGGACGTGAACGAAGAGGGCACCGAGGCCGCCGCCGCGACCGCCGTGATTCGCGCCGACTCCGCGTTCCCGCCGCCGTTCGTGGCGAACCACCCGTTCCTGTTCCTGATCCGCGACGCGAAGAAGGGCACCATTCTGTTCATGGGCCGCGTCGAGAAGCCGTAAGGCCCCATAGTAGTAGGCGCGCTCCGCGTGCCGTCGCTACGGGGCGACGACTGCTGTGCGGAGTGCGTTGAACTGCCGCGGCCCGAACACACGGCACGCGGAGCGTGCCTACTACTTTGAAGGAGCCGCGCCGCGAAACTGAAGCGGCCCGAACACACGGCACGCGGAGCGTGCCTACTACCCCAAACCGAGAACCCGACATGAACCGCTTTCTGGCCCTCGCGGGCGCTCTGGCACTCGCCGTTTCCGCCTTCGCCGCCGACGAGAAGCCGCAGGCGGTCGAATGGTCGAAAGACGTGGCCGCCGCGTCCGACGGTAACAACCGCTTCGCCCTCGACCTGTACGCGCAGTTGCGCGCCCAGAAGGGCAACCTGTTCGTTTCCCCGTACAGCGTTCACGCCGCGCTCGGCATGACCGCGTCCGGCGCGCGCGGCGCCACACGCGACGAACTGCTCGACGCCCTGCGCCTCTCGAAAGAAGGCGACGCGGCGCTCGCGGTCGGCGACATGGGCCGCTACTACACTGCCGCCCGCAAGGACGTGAAGTTGAGCGTGGCGAACGCGATCTGGGCCAAGCAGGGTTACAACTGGCGCGCCGAGTTCCGCGCGATTCAAGAGAAGCGCTTCGGCAGCGGCCTGAAGGACGCCGACTTCGCCAACGATAACGAAAACACGCGGCTCGCGATCAACGGCTGGATCGAAGACAACACCAACAAGCGCATCAAAGAGATGATCGCACCGGGTGAGTTGCGCCCGGACACGACGATGATTCTGGCGAACGCGATTTTCTTCAAGGGTACGTGGAAGACGCAATTCGACCCGAAGAAGACGCGCGACGGCGTGTTCTTCACCGCCGACGACAAGCGCGTCGACGTGAAGATGATGCACACGAACGCCCCGGTCGGGTACGCCCGGTTCGCGGACGTGACGCTCGTGGAACTGCCCTACTCCGGCGACGAACTGAGCATGGTGGTGCTGCTCCCAAAGACACCGGACGGCCTCCCGAAACTCGAAAAGCAGCTCACGCACGACAACCTGAAGAAGTGGCTCGCGGACCTGAAGGACCGCGGCGCGCTGGAAGTAGCGCTGCCGAAATTCAAGCTCGAAACCGGGTACGAACTGGTCGCGCCGCTCCAAGCGCTCGGCATCAAAGCGGCGTTCGAAAACGCGGACTTCACCGGCATGGCGGAGGGCGACAAAGACCCGATCACGCGCGTGAAGCACAAGGCGTTCGTGGAAGTGAACGAGGAGGGCACCGAGGCCGCGGCGGCGACGGTCGTGGAGCGCGCGAAGTCGTCGTACCCGTCGCCGTTCGTGGCCGACCACCCGTTCCTGTTCCTGATCCGCGACGCGAAGAAGGGCACCATCCTGTTCATGGGCCGCGTCGAGAAGCCGTGATCAGTCCGGGGCGCGGCCGCCGGGGTCGGCCGTCAGCACCAACCGGTCGCCGAACATGGGCCGCAGCGCGCGCTCGGCCGCGGCGCGCCCGGCCGCGGTCGCGATCAGGTGCAGGCACTTCAACCGCTCCGGCCGCGGGTAGTTCAGGTAGCCCTCGATCTGCAACTGGTCGCGCCCGCTGCGCAGCAGGTGGTCCACAATCACTTCGATGCGCTCGAAGTACCGGAACCCGGGCACGAACGCGCTGGTGAAGTGCAGGAACTGCGGGGTCCAGCGCGTCTCGAACTCGCGCAGCGGCGTCGCGGCGAAAATCGCGTCTTGGTGTTCGAGCACCGGGCGGATGCCGTCCGGCGACACGACCCCCGATTCGACGAACCCGCGGCGGAACGCGCCCCGCCGCAACCCCGGCGGCGACGTGCGCGCGTAGAGCGGGCCGTACCGCGTCACGAAGGTCTCGAACTGCGGCAACTCGGCGCGCTTCCACTCGGCCGCGTGCGCGCTCAGCAGTTCGTTCGTTCGCGCGGAGAGCGCGCGAAACTCGTCGTCGGGCAGACCCGGTGTGCGCATCCGGCACTGCGCGCGAATCAGTTCGGCGCGCTCGTCGTCCCCGCGCTCCTGAAGCCAGTCGGCGTACACGAGTCGCGGGGTGTCGTCGTCCGGGTGCGCGCAAACCGCGCGCAGCAGCGCCTCGCGTTCGGTCACGGCGAACCTCCGGCACTCAGAACAGTAGACGCGGTCGGGTGTGCTACCGATAGTAGGCGCTCGCGCGGAACGCGCGTGCGCGCCTTGACCATTTTTGAACGCGTGTATACAATGTGCCCAACCGGTGCGCCATCCGCGAACCGGCCGCGGGGCCTTTGCGCGCACCCGCGAACCGCCCCGCGCCCGAAAACGTGGGGCCGAAAGCCTGAAGGGGGGTATCGCGCGCGGGAGTTGGCCAACTTCGGCCACCTTCGGCCGAAACACTAGGATTTCTAGATCTTTTTTCGAAGTTGGCCAGTTGGCCAACTTGGTTGGCCTTCTTACCCCGAAGTTGGCACTCTTTGACCGTGTGGCCAACTGACAACCGCTACCGATGCGCCGCGGAGCCGCGCCGACGCCGACCTCTGGTGGCGCACCCGACGCGTTCAACTTCCGCTTGCGGCGAGCCGCGGGGTTCGCTATGTCGCGCGAAAGTCCACTTTCGCGCAGACGGTGCTTCATGGTCGCCGATGCGGTGGCCCTCGCCGGTCTCGTCCCCGCGACGCTCGCCGGCGCGGGCCTGCTCGCGC
>JALHNS010000436.1 GCA_022843445.1 Gemmata sp. | reverse complement strand
GCCGCACCGCAACAGAAGGTGCGCGGCCGCGAGCGCCGCGGCGACCGCGGGCAGGGCGGCCGGCGCTAACGCCGCTTCCCGCCCGAACCGCGACGGGTTAGGATGGTGTCACTTCGACGCGAGGTGCCCGATGCCGGACGTACTCACGGAAATCGCCGACGCCAATACCGCCGTGCTTCAAGCGTGGGTCGCGGGCGCAGCGAATCGCGCGCCACAGCTCGACGCGCTCTCGGCGGAGGCGCGCAAGCGCGAAGTGTTGACGCTGGCGCGCGAGTTCGTGCGCCGCGCGGCGTGGGCCGCAGACACGGCCGACGGCTGGCTCGAAGAGTTGCTCGCGCGGCTCCGCGTCGGCATGAACGGCATGAAACTACGAGACCTGCTGGCCGGCGGCCGCGCGCTGCGTGGAACGTGTCGGTCGGTGGCCGAACTCGCGAGCGACCTGTGGTCGCTGACGGGCGAACCGGCGCACCCGGTGTTCGCGTCGGTCGATGCGCGGCTCGCGGTGGTGGAGGGCTGGATCGCAAAATTGCTCCCGCGCGCGAACGCAAAGTTCGACTGGGACAAGATCGACCACGAGCGCCATGCCCGCGGCGAACAGGAGATCAAAGAAGGCCGGGGGCTGACCCGCGAGCAAGCTCTCGCAGCGATTCGGAAGGCAGAGTGAGGCGAATACGCAGCGCTTCGTACACCCAAACGAGGTTCGCCTGTGGCCTTCTCGGTGAGCATCGCCTAACCGGTAATCGACTATCTCAACGCGCGCGAGCGGTTGACGCCCGCAGACATCACGCCCCTTGTTGAAGACGTGTACGACGAACTCGGCACCTCGGCCGATGTGTTCCTCAAGAAGAACCCGCACCCGTTTTGCCGGATCGCTTCTGGTACGACTACACCTTTATGACCGAAGCTCTTGAGATCCGCACGTTTCACTTTTCGTGCAGCGCTGAAGGGCACGTGTTCGGCGTAACCGAAGTGCTGTACGCCGAAGAACAGCCTGAAGACACCACTTGAGTCATCATCAGTCCGCGTCGCCGATGCGCGCGTCGCTCAGCGTGTACAGGTAGCCTTCGGGGTTGTCGCGGTTCAGCGTTAGGGTGCCGGTCACTTTCACCAAGCCGCGGCGGAAGTCGCCGCCGTTCGGCTTCAGTTGCACGAACAGCAGGCCGGTCGGGTCCGGGGTTTCGCAGAACCAGCAGCCCACCGGGTACTCCAGCAAGATGAACGTGCCCGTGAAGGTGTCGTCTTTGCTCAACTGCATGAAGCCCGTGAGCGACACCGATTTGCCGTCCAACTTGTCGAGGTACTTCGCGAACGCCGGGCGACCCTTCGCGTCGATTACCGTCGCGCTCAACACCGGCCACGGCAGCGCGTTCGTGCGGTCGGCGCTCACGTCCGGGAGAAGCGCTTCGTCGAACGCCTTGAGCAGCGGGCGCGACGACTTCACCTTCAGCGCCGTGCGGTGTGCCTCGTGCCCGGCTTTCTTCGCCAACTCGTCGGCCGCGGCGCGGTAGAGCAACCGCCGGGCGCGCAGGTCGGGCGAACCGAGCGCGAACTCGGTCACGCACCCATCGAGGCACGACGCGGCGGCGCGGACGTCGCCGAAGGCGTTGCACAACTCGCCGAACTGCCACACGAGCCGCGCGTCCGCGGGCAGCCACAGCCCGAGTTGCTGCACGATGGCGAGTGCGTCCGGCGGGAGTTTCTTCAGTTCCTCGGGCGCGAGTGTGCCAGCTTCGGCGCGCCCGGCCGCGCCGACGTACTTCACACCGAACAGGTCGTCGAGTGTCGCGGGCGCGCCCTTCGGTTCCTTCGCGCGTAACTTCACCAACTTCAAGTGCGCTTGCTCGAACGTTTTGAGTTTCGCGGGCGCGAGGCGCACCGCTTCTTCCAAGTGCGCCGCGGCGCGGTCGAGGTCGCCGCCGTACTGGAACGCGGTGCCGAGGTTCGCGGCGAGCCGGAAGTGCTCCGGGTGCTTTCGCGCCGCGGGTGCGAGTACGTTCAGCGCCTTGTCCGACGCGCCGAGGCGCAGGTGCAGCGCCCCGAGGTCCGCGGCTTCATCGGCCGTCAGCGCGCGGGTTTTGCTGAGCTTGGTGAGGCGCTCCGCGGCCGCGACGTAATCGCCGCGCAGCGGGGAAGGCAGGCCGTCGGGCCGGTCGAAACCGGCGGCGCGCAGCGCGCGCTGATCGGTGAGGAACCCGCTGGGCCGTGCCGGCAGTTCCGCGACGACTTCGGCGCTGTAGTGCAAACCGGCCCGCGCACCGGGGGCGAACACGGCGAGTGCGAGGAGTGTGAGAAGGCGCGTGCGCATCGGCGGGCACTCACTGCGGGGCAGGGCGGGTGTTCACTTCGTCCGCGCCGATCGCGACCGCGACGAGCATTTCGCCCTCGGTGTCGAGGAACCATTCCTCTGGCGTCGGGGCGCGCAGTTTCAGGAAGGATTCGTCACCCACTTGCATCGTGTCGCCCACTGCGAACCGCTTGCCGCTCTGCCGCAGGTAGTTCAACATGCTGCCAAACTGCTCGAACGTTTCGGACCCGTGTTCGTGACCGGGCGCGAGTGTCGCGAAGTCCGGCAATCCGAACCGGTGCGCGCCGTAGGTGCGCATCCACACGCCCGGCACGTCTTCCACCTCGAGCTTCACGAACCCGCAGTACAGGAACGGGAGCGGAAAGCCGCGGAGCGTGGCGAGCATGTCGCCGGCGTCTTCTTCGTGCGGGTGCAGCATCGCCGCCGGGAGCGCCGTGCGCGCGGTCTCGTTCAGCACGAACTGCGCGCCGAAGTACGCCAGCGCCCCGGCGCACGCTGCGAGCGCCACGTACTGCTCGAGCGCGTCCGATTCGTAGCCGCCGTAGTACAGCAGCGCGTGCGCCTTGTGCGCGTACGCGAGCTGCTTGTACTCGGGCCCGAAGTGCGCCGGGGCGATGCTCGTTTCCACCGCCTCGCGCGGCATCGGCGCGTAATACGCCACCATCTTCACGACGTGCCGCTCCCACGCGAACATGCCGATGACGTGCGGCTGTGCCGGCTGCTCCGGGTTCGGCGGCACGTCGAACAGTTCCGCCGTCGCCGAAGCCATGTCCGGGTGGTAGTCGCGGAGCGCTTTGGTCACTTCGCCCGCGTCGAGCGCGAAGTTCTCGGGGAACAGCAGTTGCAAACCGACCGGGTCCGTGAGGCGCGGGTTCGCCACCGGCGGTTCGCCGAGTTTGGGCGTCCCGCGGCCGAAGAACCGGTCGAGGAAGGTATCGCTCATGCGGTGTCCGTTTTCCGTTTCGCCCGCGGGCCGCGGTTCGGGTATCATAGCCCCGCCGAACACTCTCTTCCCGGATTCCCACACCCGAAAGGCTCGCTGTCATGCTGGAACGTGGAACCCTCTCCCGCCGCGGGTTCATGACCCGCTCGGTCGCCGCGCTCACCGCCGCCGGCCTGCCCGCGTGGTACGCCGAACAGTTCTTCGGCGCGAGCGCGCGCGCCGCGGACGACGCCAAGAAGCCCGGCTCCGCCAACGGGAAGTTGAACATCGGCGTCATCGGTGTCGGCCCCGGCCCGCGCCGCTCTAACGCGCTCTACGGCGAAGCGAAGCGGTTCAAGGAGCAGGTGAACTTCACCGCGGTGTGCGACGTGGACGCGCGGCACGTCGATCACGCCGTGAAGCAGTACAAGAACGACGGCTACGACGTGAAGGGCTACAAGGACTTCCGCGAGCTGGTCACGAGCAAGGACGTGGACGCGGTCATCGTCGCCACGCCGGACCACTGGCACGCGATCATCGCCATCGCGGCGCTGAAGGCCGGCAAGGACGTGTACTGCGAGAAGCCGCTGACGCTGACCGTCGAAGAAGCGCTGGCGATGAAGAAGGCCGTCGCGGACACCAAGAAGGTGCTGCAAACCGGTAGCCAGCAGCGCACCGAGATGGGCGGCAAGTTCCGCCTCGCCACCGAACTGGTGCGTAGCGGGCGCATCGGGAAGATCGAGAAGATCGAGTGCCGCATCGGCGGCAACCCGCAGAGCGGGCCGATCAAGGAAGTGGACCCGCCGAAGGAACTGGACTGGGACATGTGGCTCGGGCCGACCCCGAAGGTGCCGTACCGCTTGGACGGCAACAAGACCAACTGCCACTACGAGTTCCGCTGGTGGTACGACTACAGCGGCGGGAAGATGACCGACTGGGGCGCGCACCACATCGACATCGCGCAGTGGATGCTGAACGCCGACGGTAGCGGCCCGGTCGCGCTCGAAACGCTCGAAGCCGCGAAGCCCTACGACAAGGGCGACGGTTACAACTGCCACGCCACCTTCAAGGTGCAACTCACTTACGGCAACGGGGTGAAGGTGGAAGTGAGCCACGGGGCCGGCAGCACCGCCAAGGGCCTCGTGGACGGGAACGGGAACCCGCGCAAGGGCGACCTGAGCGGCGGCGAGAACGGCGTGCTCGTCATCGGCGATAAGGGCACGCTGTTCGTGAGCCGCGGGCTGCTGCTCGCGAGCAGCAATGACATCTTCGCGCCGCTGAAAGAGGACCCGAAGCTGTACCCGTCGCGGCCCACGAACCACATGGGCAACTTCCTCGACTGCGTGAAGACCCGCGAAACGCCGATCTGCGGCGTGGAAGTGGGTGCCGGCTCGGTGATGGTGTGCCACACGGCCACGATCGCGCTGCGCACCGGGCTGAAACTGAAGTGGGACCCGAAGGAGTACAAGTTCGACAGCGCCGAGGCCAACAAGCACCTCGCTCGCGAGCGCCGCGGCGGCTGGAAACTGGCGTAACGCACCCCCGGCGCGCCGAACCGCCCGACCGTTGGGCGCCCCGCCCTCACTCCGCGCGCAGCTGGCGCTGCGCGCGGTACGCGCCCGGTGCCACTCCCACTTCGCGCACGAACACCTCGTACAGGCGCTGCACGCTCCCGAACCCCACCGCCCGCGCGACCGCGCCGAGCGTGCGGTCGGTCTGCGCCAACTCGCGCTTCGCGCGCTCCACCCGCACGCGGCGAATTTCCGTCGCGATCGGCCGCTGAATCGCCTTGCGGAAGTAGTTCTGGAGCGTGCGCGGCTCCGCGCCCACCGCCGCGGCCACGTCGGTCGGGCCGATGGGCCGGTGCGCGTGCGCCGCGATGTACGCCAGCGCGGCGGCCACCGTGGGGTCGTCCACGGCGCAGAAGTCGGTGGACTCGCGCACCACGAGGCCGTGCGGCGCGAGGCGCAGCGGTTCGGCCGGCGGCGCGGCCCCGCCCATCAGTCGGTCCAGCAACTCGGCCGCCGCGTAGCCGACGCGGTCGTACCCGATTTCGATACTCGTGAGCGACGGGCGCGGGTGCGCGCAGAGCGTCTCTTCGTTCTTGCCGGCCACAATCGCCACGTCTTGCGGCACGCGCCAGCCGCACCGATGCGCCGCCTGCACAACCAATCGCCCGTACACCTCTTGGCCCACGTACGCGCCCACCGGCGGCACCCACGCGGCCAGCGCGCGGTCGATCTGCCGCGCGGCGCGCTTCCACCCCGCGAGATCGCGGTACGGGTCTTGCGGAACCAGCGCCGACGCGCACGCGCACCCCGCGGCGCGCGTCACCCGCTCGAACTCGCGCACCTCCAGTTCGTTGTCGGCGTTCTTGGGCGAGGTGAGCGTGGCGAACGAGCGGAACCCGCGGGCTAGCAGGTGCTCGGCGACGGCGCGCCCCACTTCGGCCGAATCCGGGAACACCCCCGGCACCAGCCGGCGCGCCGGTGAACTGGGCCACACGTTCACCACCGGCACCCCGCGCCGCGCCGCGCGCCGCACGAGCGCGTGGTGCGCGCGCGCCACGATGCCGTCGT
>JALHNS010000435.1 GCA_022843445.1 Gemmata sp. | reverse complement strand
GCGGTTCGACCGCCGACTTCCAGAGGCACACCCCGCTGTTGCGTTCACCCCTTCCCGCGCGCGGGCGAACTTCTACAATCTCCGTTCCGAGAAATCGGACGCGGTGCCCTTGCGCGCCGCGACACCCATTGTGTGCCTCCGGGGACCACAAGCCGAACGGCTCCGCCGTTCGCCCCCGCGCACGGAGTTTCGGAATCATGGCGAACAAGAACAAGACGAACAAGAGCGTCAAGAAGCGCGTGCGCGTGACCGCGACCGGCAAGCTGAAGTACGGCAAGGTCGGGCGGCGGCACTTGAACGCGCACATGGCGGCCAAGCGCAAGCGGCAACTCCGTGCCGCGGGGGTCATCTCGGACCGCCCCCGCGTGCAGAAGAAGTACAAGATCGCGCTCGGCGTGCTCTAACTTCTGAACCCGACACTCTTGTTCTTCCCAAAACACAACACATAGGTTCTCGCCATGGTTCGCGCACGCAGCAAGACGACGACCGCCGCACGCAAGAAGCGGCTCCGCAAACTCACGAAGGGCTTCCGCCTCAGCCGGCACAACCTGTACCGGCAGTCGCGCGTGACGCTCATGCGCGCCCGCGTGTTCGCGTTCCGCGACCGCCGCGCGAAGAAGCGCATGTTCCGCCGCCTGTGGATCGTGCGGATCAACGCCGCGTGCCGCATGCGCGGCCTGCGCTACAGCGAGTTCATCCACGCGCTGCAATTGGCGAACGTGGCGCTGGACCGCAAGTCGCTGTCGGAACTGGCGATCCACGACCCGGCCGCGTTCGACCAAGTGGTGGAACTGGCGAAGAAGCACCTGCCGAAGCCGGCCGCGGCTGCGAAGTAAGTGCCTTTAGGGTAGTAGGCACGCTTCGCGTGCCGTTCTGTGGCGAGCGGACAGCAACGCGCGCCGTCGGTTAGCTGACGCGGCCCGAACACACGGCACGCGGAGCGTGCCTGCTACCCTTCTAATCCACTCTCGCACTATGCCGCCGATCGAGTGGAACCCGACCGTCGATCCCTCCGACCTCGTGCGGCAGGCGCGCGGCGCGCTCGCCGCGGGCGCGGTTGTGGTGCTGCCGGGCGATTGCGGGCCGCTCGCGGTGGCGCAGGCCGGCGCGCTTCCTTCGCACCTGCCCGAACCGGCGCTGTTGTGCTGGGGCGCGGACGAAGCCGAAGCGCTCGGCCTTCGGGTTTCGCCGGTCGCGCGGCGGCTCATGTTCCGCGGCTGGCCCGCGCCGCTCGTCCTCGAACTGCCTTCTGCGAACGGCCCGGCCCGCGTGCGGTGCCCGGAGCACCCGGTCGCGGAGTTGCTCGCGCAATCCGCCGCCGATCTCGGCCCGCTGCACGTCGCGGACGCGCCCGATGGCGTGCCGGACGCCGCGCTCGTTGTGACCGCATCGCTTCAGCCGAGCGGCGCGCCGACGCTCGTTCGCGCCACCGCTACTAGCTACGAGATTGTGCGCGACGGGGCGTTTCCGCGGGCGGAAGTGGAGCGGCTCGCGGCCCGCATCATTCTGTTCGTCTGCACCGGGAACACCTGCCGCAGCCCGCTGGCGGAAGCGCTGGCGAAGGTGATGCTCGCGAAGCGCGTCGGCTGCGCTGTGGACGAGCTTCCGGCGCGCGGGTTCTGGGTGCTGTCCGCGGGTGTTGCGGCGTACGCCGGCGACGCGGCTTCGCCCGAATCGGTAGCGACCGCCGCGGAACACGGGGCGGACCTTTCGCGGCACGCGAGCCGCCCGGTGAACCCGCAGTTGCTGCTCGCGGCCGACGACGTGATCTGCATGACGCGCGGGCACCTGCACGCGCTCGCGACGCGGTACACTGGCACCGCGCCGGCGGCCCGCCTACTCTGTGGGGAAGAGGACTTAGACGACCCGATCGGGGCCGGGCCGGACGTGTACCGCGCGTGTGCGGGCACGATCCGTACGCACCTCGAGCGGCTCATTACCGAATGGGTGGGCGCATGAAGGTCGCCGTGGGTAACGACCACCGCGGACTGCCGGTGAAGCAGCGCGTGCTCGCGCTGTTAGCCGAAAACGGGTGCGAGGTGCTGGACCTCGGCACGAACAGCCCGGCCGGCACGGACTTCGCCGATTACGCGATCCCGGTGGCGGAAGCCGTAGCCGCGGGCAAGGTGAAGACCGGCGTACTGCTGTGCGCGACCGGTCACGGCATGTGCATCGCCGCGAACAAGGTGCCGGGTGTCCGCGCCGCGAATTGCCGCGACATGCTCGACGCCGAACTGTGCCGCCGACACAACGACGCGAACGTGATGTGTTTGGGCGCGGACCTGATCGGCGAGGAGCAACTGGACCGCATCATCCGCGTGTGGCTGACCACCGCGTTCGACGGCGGTCGCCACATCCGCCGCCGCGAAAAGGTAACCGACTACGAGAAGTCGAAAGCCTGCGGATCCTGAACCCGCTTCGCGGGTTCACCTTTCCTCCAGCGCGCTCTCAAATCGCTTCACCACCGCGGGCGGGTTGAGGCGGCGCACGGAGTCTTCCCACCAGTCGCCGCCGCTGTCGCACATGTACACCATGATGGTGACCGCTTCGCGGGCCTCACCGGTGCCGAAGAACCCTTCGCAATCGAGTGCTTCGAGCGTGTCGGCAAGCATTTCGAGGACCACATACCGGTCTTCCTCGCCGAACTGTTCGTAAGCGGCGAGCAACCCTTCACTGAGGTTCTCGGTCGTCCAACCGCGCTTGCTCGTTACCGGCCCGCTCCGAAGCGCCCACCACTCGTCTGGGCAGTACCGGCGCAACCCGGCCTCGCGCTCGTTCGGCCACTTCGTTTCCTTCGCCGCGAACTGCGTTTCGCTGTGGCACCACGGTTGAAACGCCTCGCCACCGAGGCTGCACAATACGAGCGCGTAGGCGTAGATGGTTTGGTCCGCGTACAACCGGCGGCACTCCGCGAACGAGTGGCGCGTGAGTTCAACCAGCTCCAAACGCAGGATCGCGAGTTCGGTTGCTGACACGGTATGGCCTCTCGATGCGTTCCCTCATTTCCGCGATTGTCGACCGGGCCGGTCGCGGTGTCAATCTCGGCGGCGGGCCACGGTCGCGTTGACCGAGTCGCGCGAGAGCCATATCATCATCCTAATCGTAAAGGTTGTTAGCCTCTTCGCGCGTCGAGACGCCAATGAGCACGGAACCGCAAGCCCCCGCAACCGCTCCCGCCCCGGCTCCCGCCGCGCCCGCGCCCGCCCCGGCGGCCCCTGCGAGCGGTGCCAAGCCGCTCAACCAGCAGGAAGCCAAGACCGAACCGAACGCGCTCGCGGCGGCCATCGGTGGCGCGTGGGAGCGGTTCAAGCAGGGCAAACTGCTCAGCTACACCACGATGGCGCTGCTGCTGGTGCTCACGGCCGCCATCGGCGTCACGGTGTGGATCGTCGGCGAGCGCCGCAAGGCCGATTCGGGCAAGTGGGTCGCCCTCGATGGCACCTCGGGAGTCAAGGCGCTCGAGGAGTTCGCGAGCACCAACCCGAACACGAAGCAGGCCCGGCTCGCGGCGCTCGAAGTGGCCCGGACGCAACTGGGCGCGGAGGGGATCGATCGGCTGTTCGTGCTCGCCAACGACTTCCGCGGGCTGGGGTCCGATTCGGACGCGAAGGCCCGCGAGGCCCGCGCCGCCGCTATCAAGAACATCGAAGCGGCCCGCGAGGCGTTCACCAAACTGGCCGACGATTTCAAGAGCGACCCGGTTCTGAAGGTGCAGTGCCTGATGGCACTTGCGAAGGCCGAAGCCGCTCTCGTGGGCGTGCCCAAAGAGGGGGTTCTTATTAACAACGACAGCGACCGCAAGAACGAGAACAACTTCCGCGGCAAAACGCAGCGGGCAATCGAACTGCTCGACCAAGTCGCCGCCGAAGCCGGCGACACGGGGTGGGGTAAGGACGCGAAGAAACTCGCTGACGCCATGCGCAACGCCAACACCGCCGACCAAGTGATTACGCTCCAAGCCGGCCTGTACGACGTCAAGCCGACGCTACCGAACCTCGGCCCGATCCCCCCGAAGCCCTAGTAGTGGTCAGTGGTCAGGTTGTCAGCGGTCAGTCGGGAGAACCGACTGACTCTTTCAACCGAGAGCTGACGACCGACGACCTCTCCCATGTCCGACGAAGCAGACGACGACCTCGAACTCGCGCCGGTCCCGGTCGAGCACAGCATCCGCACCCGCGAGCCGCTCGAACTCACCGTGATGGTGAAGTCCGAGGGCATGCGCCTCGACCAGTACGTTCTCCTGCACCTCGGGGCCGATTTCAGCCGCTCGGAAGTGCAGCGCGCCATCGAAGCCGGCGGCGTGGCGCTGAACGGCAAGGCGGTACTGAAGGCCAGCTACAAGGTGCGCCGCAACGACAAGCTGCGCGTCGAACTGCCGGAACCGGACCACGACATCCCGGTGCCCGAAGACATCCCGCTCGACATCCTCTATCAGGACGAGTGGCTCGCGCTGGTGAACAAGCCGCCGAATATGGTGGTTCACCCCGCGAAGGGCAACTGGTCCGGCACGCTCGTCAACGCGCTCCAGTGGCACTTCCGCGAGCACCTCAGCACCGGCAACGGGCACCTGCGCGCCGGCATCGTCCACCGCTTGGACAAAGACACCAGCGGTTGCATCCTCGTGGCGAAAGACGACCGCACGCACCGCGACCTCGCCATGCAGTTCGAGACCCGCAAGGTGTTCAAGGAGTACGTGGCGCTGGCGCGGGGCGAACTGCCGCGCGACTCGGACTACATCGAAGGCGCGCTGAAGATGCACTCCCACGACCGCCTGAAGATGGTGGTGTCGAGCGACGCGGACGCGAAACCGGCGCTGAGCTACTACGAGGTGCTGGAGCGGTTCCGCGGGTTCACGCTGGTGAAGGTGCAGCCGCGCACGGGGCGCACGCACCAGATCCGCGTGCACCTACTGCACGCCGGCTGCCCGGTGCTCGCGGACAAACTGTACGGCGGCAGTTCGCAGTTCGCGCTGTCGGACCTCGTGCCCGGTGCGGAGGGTGTGCTGATCGAGCGCCAAGCGCTGCACGCGTACCGGTTGCGGTTCAAGCACCCGCGAACGGAACAGTGGATCGAGGCCGAAGCCCCGCTCCCGCCGGACATGCGCCGCACCCTTGAGGCGCTCCGCGAGCACCGCCCGCCAAGGTGAAGCGGAAGGGTGTTATCCGCAGATTTTGCAGATTGACGCAGATTAGAAGACAGAAGAACTCGGCATTGGTTTTTAATATCTGCGTTCATCTGCGTCCATCTGCGGATGAAACGTCTTCCGCCTTCTGTCCCTTCGCTTTCGGGCCGTCGCCGCGGACCAGCCACACGGCGCACACGATCAGCACGAACGCCGCCGCGGTGCGCCACGTCGGGGCCTCGTTCAGGTAGAAGTAGGCGAACACCGCGAACACGCTCAGCGAGATCACTTCCTGAATGATCTTCAGTTGCGTCGCGGTGAAGTGGCCGTGCCCGGTGCGGTTCGCGGGCACTTGCAGCGCGTACTCCGGCAGCGCGATCAGCCAACTTACCAAGATCGTCGTGAACAGCCCGACGTGCTTGAACCGCAAGTGCCCGTACCACGCGATCGTCATGAACGTGTTCGACGCGACCAGCAGCAACACGACCGTGAGCGTGGTTTTCATGCGCGCACCCCTGTTGTGGAGAACGGCCGGTGTGAGCCGGCCGGTTCTGGGAGCGTTCCCAAGAACCGGCCGGCTCACACCGGCCGTTCGCACGTCACAAAAGCGGACTACTAGAGCGGTTCTCGTTTGGGTGTAGCGACTGCGACGCGGAGCGTCGTGCCACTATTGTGGTGCGACGCTCCGCGTCGTTTGT
>JALHNS010000434.1 GCA_022843445.1 Gemmata sp. | reverse complement strand
GATCGCTCGCACCCAGCGCACCGGGCAGGCCCAGCCCGAGCATGCTGAGCCCGCCGACGTGGAGCAGTTGCCGGCGCGAGAGGTTCCCGCCCGGCGTATACCCTTCGAAACTCAAAGGCAGGTGTACCATGAGGCTCTCCGAGGCAGGCAGAAAGGCGGCACAGGCGGATGCGTGGCGTGTTTAAGCATCGATTCTAACGGCCTCGAGGCTCGCTTGTCATGCAATATCCTGCTGACCCGTGAGGCCGTGAACCGGCCCTCGATCATCACGTCCGTTGCGTTGTCGTAGCCGCTGAGGACAGGCCCGAGGTGAGCGCTGTGCGCGTGGCTGGTGAGTTTGTCGGCGTCGGAGGGCGTTCGGGTGAGGAGGATCGGCGACCGCAGCTATCCCTTTGCGACCGCAGCCGCGACGCGCTGCGCCGCGATGTCACGGGGGTGGGGTTTCGCTGCCCGGCTCGGGAGGGACGTGAGTACGACGCAGATCGTCTCGCTCGCGGGGTCGGCCCAGCAGAGCGTCCCCGTCGATCCGGTGTGACCGAAGGTCTTTTCCGAACACCCGGCGCTGCCGGCCCCTTTGCCGACGTCGAATCCCAGCCCGCGCGGGGCGAGCCCCTCCGGGTTCTGGTTCCCGACCATCAGCTTCGCCGTCTCCGGCTTCACGACCTTGCCGCGGGCTCCCAGAAACTCGCCCAGGAACGCGGCCACGTCCGGGGCGGACGCGTGCGTCCCGCCCCACGGGGCGCCCAGCTTCCGCCAGTACGGACTGTTCCAGTCCCACTCCTTCGCCTTCGGGTCGCCGCCCCCCGCTTCCGGCGCGGCGCCGTCCGTCTGGCAGGAGACCACGTCTTCGAGTTTGAACCGCCCCAGCCCCTGTGCCGAGTGCTTCATGCCCAGTGGCTGAAAGACCGTGCGATCCACTAGAGTCGGGATGTCCGTCCCGCTGATTTCCTCCGCAATCCGTGCCGCGAGCAGGATCCCCATGCTCGAGTACTGGTACTTGGTGCCGGGGGCGAAATCGAGGGCGGTACCCATCGCCTCCTTGGCGAAATCCGCGAGTGCCGCGTGCTGTTTTCGCAGCTCGTTGTTCCTGGCGAGCTGGTCGGGCAGGCCAGAAGTATGTGTCAGCAGGTGGCGGACGGTCACCGCCTCCCGCCCGTCGCCCGTGAACGCGGGGAGAAACTTCTTCACGCGGTCGTTGAGTTGAAACTTGCCCTGATCGAAGAGCGTCATCAGGGCGGTCACGTTGATCGGCTTGGAGACGGACCCGAGTAGGAACATCGCGTCACCCGACGCGGCCGTGCCGAAATGGCGGGTGAACGACTCCTTCTTCTGGATGACGTGCAGCACGGCCGCGTCCACCTGCTTGGCCATCGTGGCCTTTTCGAGCGCCTCGGCCGCAGCGGTCCATCGCCCCCGCGGCTGGGCGAACGACAACGGGGACCCGGCCGCGAAAGCCAGAGCCGTCCCGAGAAATGTGCGTCGTTTCATCGTGCCGAACCCCCCGGTTTGCGGTCGAGAGCCCGTGCTCAGCCTAGCTTCTCGCGCGATCCTCGTCACTTCGACGGTCCGCAGGATGCGTTCGATGACGGTCCCGGAAGAAGGCGAAACCAATAACGTTGGGGTTGCGCTCGGAGGACGGCAGCAAGCTCGTGCGCGACGATGTCCGCCCCCCTTGGAGGAGTGAGGGCCACCCCACTGGTACCGGCACTGGAGTCCTCCTGCCGGAACCAAGCAGACACTCGACAGCGGAAGCGTGCTCCGTTTCGTGTACCGTTAGTCGGGAAAAGTGTGGTCAACTCTGGCGAATCGGAACCGCCAAGACCTGGTCTGGGTGCCTGCGAGATTGACCGATTAGCCTGGATGTGTTTGGATTTCCATGCACCGAAGAAATGGTGCGGCGGGTGTACGACTGATCGTTTCGAGACCAAGAGGGCTGTGGTTCAAATCCCGTAAGTCCGATTAGACGGAAGTCGAGAGCCGGGAGCAGTACGCTAAATTTCGTTGGAAAACGCGTCACTATTACATGAAGGCGACCAAATAGCTATCACCACTCCTTGCTGCCTGCCAGTTTCGGCTCAGTTCAGTGAGAAGAACAAGCCAACTAATGCTACTGGGCCACATCGCATTTTCGCTAGAACCGCATTTGACGGCCTCCGTACGGTCCGTTATGCTACAGTTGCCCAAGATGGATAATCGGAGCCGGCATGGACACGGCTGAGCTTACCATCCGCACTGGTGTGCCGATCCGCAAGCTCCGATACGTGCTCGACCACCGGATTCTACCGGGGCTTGAAGGTGTGGCGAGCGGGCACGGCGTCCCTCGAACGTTCACGCCCTTCGAGGGGTTCGCCATCGCCTTGGCGGCCCACCTACTCGACGCCGGTGTGACCCGCAAGCTGATCGCCGCGGCGCTCGGTACCGTTTGCCGCCCGACCGGATCAATGCCAGCACCGGCCGACGTCCCTCTGTTCCGAGCGTACACCGCCGGGGCCGGAGGTCTCGAGATCGGGGACGGGCTCTACGTGCGGTTGCGCGCACCCCGACGCCCCGGTGTCGGGAACGCCCTTGATACGGGCTGGATCCCGCTGGAGTCCGCCGAGAACGTCACCGGCGACTACACCCCGGTCGTCCGGGTGGTGGTTGAGTTGGGCGCGCTCGCACAGACCGTTCAGGGACGTCGGGACGATTCCGAGCGGACGTAGACTCCGGGAACAGACACGGCCCGCAGCACGGGCGGAAGTGACGCTAGGATGGTCGCCAGCATCTCACCCGAGATTCGCCGCGAGTACCCCCCGGAGTTGATCCGGTTCGCGGCCGACGAGGCCGCGCGCGACGCCGAGGAGGTCGCGGCCTTCCTCGCCGCCGCGGGGCTGGCGCCACCGGCCGGCGAAACCCGCGGCTTCCCGCCCGGCATCCTCCTCGACTTGGGTGCCATTGTCCGACTGCGCCGCTGGGAAGCGGCCGGGCTCACGGTTCATACCGAGGCCGGCCTACCGACCGCTGACGCAGCGCTGACGAGACTGGTCGCGCTGTTCGTCGCGGCGGCGTCCGATCGCACCGTACTCGCGGCCGCGGGGGCGCTGGCCCGGTCCGTGTTCGAGTTGACGGTCAACCGGTTCGCGTGGACCGCACGGCCGGAACTCGGGACGGACATCGTCCTGCTGGCCGACGACGAGGACTCGCTGGTCGCGCCGCTGGCGCCGCTGCTGTGGGCGCACCGGCACCACGGCCCGGCCGCCGCATAAAGGACACCGACCCATGACGAAGCGACCGGAGAAGGGCCGCGGCCTGTTCTACCACCGCGATTCGGAGGCCCACTCGGAGTTGGCCCCGCCGCAGTACGTCGCGTGGGCGCGGGGCGAGGCCGCACGCCTCGGGGTCGCCTTCGCCGGCACGCCCGAGGCGATGACCGCGATGATCACCCGCGGGCTGTCCGTCGACGGCGACCTGTACATCGACTACGGCATCTCCGGCAACCTGCTCAGCCGCCCCGGGCTCGACGCGCTCCGGGCGCGGGCTCTGAGCGACGCCGGGGTTACGCACCTGTTCGTGAGCAAGCGAGACCGACTGGCCCGCCCGGACAACCCGATCGACGCGATGGCGATCGAATACGAGCTCCGTTCGGCTGGGCTGTCGATCGTGCTGATGGGCGGCAAGATTCTCCCGCCCGTGCCCCGCGGCCAGCGGATCAGCTTGGAAGATCTGCTCACCAGCATGATCGACTACGACACGTCCGGCAAGTTCCGCCGCGACCTGGCCGAGAAGTTGATCCACGCCAAGATCCGGCTCGCCAACGCCGGGTTCTCGATCGGCGGCGAGCCGGTGTACGGGTTCCGCCGGTGGCTGTGCGCCGAGGACGGCACCCGGAAGCGGGAGCTCGAGGATCACGAGGTCGTGAAGATGCCCGGGTGCCACGTCGTGTGGCTGCCGACCGCGACACAGGAGCTGGCCGTCGTCCGTCGGATCCTGGATCTGATCGTGACGACCCCGGCCACACGGATCGCGCGACTGCTGAACGACGAGGGCGTTCCGTCCCCGAAGGCCGGGCGGCTGCGATCGGTGGGCGGGGTGAAGGTCGAGACAAGCGGGCTGTGGACGCAGAACACGATCAAGAACATCGCCACGCACCCGCTGCTGGTCGCCGTGTGCGAGTACGGCAAGCGGTCGGAAGGCGACCAGTTGCGGATGACCGGGACCGGCCCGCGGCCGCTGGGCGAGGGCGACTACCATCCCGACGGGACGCTCAAGACGGTGGCCAACCCGGCCGACCAGATCATCCGCACGCCGGCCAAGTCGGAGGCGGTGACGACACCGGAAAAGATGGAGGCGGTGCGGGCGGTGCTCGAATACCGCGGCCGGCACCTGAAGGGCAAGCCGCGCACCCGCGGCACCACCCCCAACCCGCTCGACGCGCGGATCTACGACCTGAACTGCGGGTGGCCGATGTACCGCTACGCCAAGCGCGGGAGCTGGCGGTACTGCTGCGGGTTGTACCAGAACTCGGAGGCCAAGTGCTGCACCCACAACATGGTGTCGGGTGAGACGGCATCGCGGTTCGTCCTCGCGTGCCTGCGGCAGCGGGTGCTGAACCCGTCCACTCTCGCCAAGCTGAGGACACGGCTGACCGAACTGGCCACCGCCGAGCGGGGCGAGGACCGGGCCCAACGTCAGTTGGAGGCCGACCGGACCGAACTCGCGGCCCTCCGCCGTTAGATTCAGAAGGCCGCGCGGAACATGGCGCTGTCCGAGACGTCCGAGGAGCGCGACGCCGTCGCCGGGGTGTTCGGCGAGTTGAAGAGTAAGAGCTGGCGGAAAAAACGTGTTGCGCGAGGTTGTGTGTTCGGTGAGCATGAGGGCACCCGTGTGAGGTGCCGTTCATGCGGCTGTCGTCGTTGGCTCGTCGGTTGCCGGAATCGGTGTGGTCGGTGTTCGAGCCGGTGCTGCCGCCGGTGGTGTGGTGCGGCGAGGGTCGCCCGCCCGCGTCCAACCATGCGTGCCGGCACGGGCTGTTGTACGTCCTCATCACCGGCATCGGGTGGGAGTACGTGCCCCCGTGCTTCCCGTGCGGCAAGACCATCAAGGAGCGCCTCGACCGGTGGCTCGAACTCGATGCGTTCCGCGAGGCGTGGCGGCGGTTGGCCGACGAGTACCAGCGCACGCACCGGGTGAACTGGGACAAGGTGCTCCTCGACGGCTCCAAGAAGCCGTCAAAAAAAGGGGTACCTTGACCGGCAACAACCCGACCGATCGCAGCAAGTGCGGCACCGCGATTCACTTGGCGACCGAGGAACACGGGCTGCCGCTGGGCGCGGTCGTCACCGGGGCCAACGCCAACGACGGGGTTCAAACGCGCGACGTGTTGGACGCCTTGGTGATCCGCCCGCCCGAACCGGACGTGCCCAACGGCGCCCCGAACCCACTCGACTTGCCGCGGGTGCGCGCGGACGGGGCGTACGGGAACGGGCCGACCCGCGAACGGGCCGAAGCGGCCGGGTTCCGCATGCTCGCACCGAGTCGCGGTCAGACCCGGCGACCGGGTGTCGGGCGGGTACGGTGTGCGGTCGAACGGGGGCATGCGTTCCGGTCTCAGTTCGGGCGCGTCGCGCGCCGCTTCGACCGCAGCGGCAAGCGATACCTCGGATGGGTGCAACTGGCCTCCGCCGTTATCTTCATCCGGCACAAGGCCAACGGTTTTTTCCGCTAGCTCTAAGCTCGACTGATGCCGATTGTCGGTCGTTCAGGCGGCGGGCGCGAGCGTGGTGAGTAGCAGTTCGCGGACGGGTTCGGGAAGTTTCTGGAGTGCCGCGCCGTCCCCAGCCTGTGGC
>JALHNS010000433.1:2409-5859 GCA_022843445.1 Gemmata sp. | reverse complement strand
TCATGGGGCGGTGCCGGTTCGGTGGGGTGAGGGCTTGCGTGCGCGCGGGCGCGGCGGGTATTCTGACGCGCTCGCGCGCGGGGTGCCAGAAAAACTCCGCGACGGAACCTCTCAATCGCGCGCCGCGGGTGTACGATAGAATTGCAACCGGGCGCGCCCTCCCCGCGCGCGCCCCGCCGGACGCGCACGGACGGAGCAGCCTGCCGATGGCCGAACTCGAAGCGATCACCGAGGTTCAGCAGGATCCGCGGCGCACCGCGGTTCAAGCCCGCCAGTACGGGCGGCGGTTCCCGCTCCCGCCCAACAAGGACCTCAACTTGGGTCGGGACGAGGCCAAAATGGACCTCGCCATCCCGGAAGACGACCAAATCTCCCGGTTCCAAGCGATCCTGCGCTACGACTCGGGCAAGAACAAGTTGCTCGTCACCACGCGCCCGCCGCAGCCGCCCAGCTACCCCGGCCCGCCGGCCAACCAGACGCTCGTGTTCGACACGACGCTGAAGAAACTCGTCGAAGCGCCCGGCGGCAAGTGCGAGGTGGGCCGCGGCGAATCGTTCTGGATCGGCCAGACGCGGTTCACCCTCCACCCGGACGGCGAGAAGCAGGCCGACAGCCCGGCCGACGCCACCATCGCGCCGCGCCAAGAGGAGCGCACCCGCGCGCAGCTCGAAGAGATCCCGTTCGCCAACCCCGCCGCGGCCCTCAAGGCGCTCGAGCAGATCCCCTCGGCGATTCGCGCCGCGACCAACGAGCAGGCCATCTTCCGCCACATGCTCAAGGTGGTGATGGACGCGATGCACCGGGCCGACGCCGCGGCCATCGTGCGGGTGCCCGCGGACGCCGCGGAGGGCGGGCGACTGGGCCTGATCGAATCGAACGTGCGGCCCAAGCTGCCGCCCAGCGACGGCGGCTTCGTGCCCTCGCGCAAGCTCGCGGCCCGCGCCGTGAGCAGCCGCCGCAGTTGCCTGCACTGCTGGTCACCGGACCCGGCCGGCGCGGACATCACCATGGCCGACACGCACATCCACGGCGTCACCCCGTGGGCCGTGTGCAGCCCGTTCCAAGACGGCACCCGCTACGCGCTCTACATCGCCGGCCAAGCGCCCGGCCAGTGGAACGTGATGGAGAAGGGCGCGCAGGACAAGCTCGTCGCGGACCTCACGCAGTACCAGAAGATCGCCGAGTTGGTCGTCGGCCTGATGGAAACGACGCTCCGCGTGAGCCGGCTCACGCAGCAGAACAAGGTGATCCGCCGCGCGTGGCCCCAGTCGCTGTGGCGGTTCCTCGACGACCCGGACACGCTCGAGAAGATGCTCGCGCCCAAGGAGATGGAAATCACCCCGCTGTTCTGCGACCTGCGCAACTACTCGCTGTACGCGTCGCAGCACAAGGACGACATGCTCACCGCGCAGCGCGAGGTGAGCGCGGCCCTGAGCGTGATGTCCGGGGCGATCACCGACCGCGAGGGCGTGGTGGGCGGGTTCCGCGGCGACGCCGTGCTCGGCTTCTGGGGCTGGCCCAAACCGGACGCGCGCCAAGTGGAGTTCGCCGCCCGCGCCGCCATCCAGATTCACGGGCGGCTCAACTCGTGGGAGGGGGCCGCCAAGCGGTGCGGCGTGGCGATCACCCACGGCACCGCGGTCGCCGGGCGGCTCGGCGCGCACGACCTCGCGGTGCTCGACCTGTACGGCCCCGTGGTGAACCTGACGTTCCGCCTCGAAGCCATGACCAAGGCGTTCGGCGTGCCCATCATCGTGAGCGAGGAGATCGCGCGCCGCATCGGCCAGATCGACCCCGACGGCCGCGAGATGGTCACGCGCCGGCTGGGCCTCGTCATCGCCAAGGGGTTCCCGAACCCGCTCTGGGCCTACGAACTCAGTTCGTCCAGCTCGTCGGCCGCGCTGAACGACTTCCTCCGGCACGAGTGGGACACCGCGGTCACCGAGTTCACCGAGGGCAACTGGACCGACGCCTACGAGCACCTGACCGGCGTGTTCTCGGAAGACACCGCGGCGAAGTGCCTGTTGCGGGTGATGGACAAGTTCGACCGCCGCAAGCCGCACGACTGGACCGGCGCGTTCGTGCCCATCGACCCGCCACCCACCGAGCGCCCGTAGGCGGTCACGCCACGACGCGGATGCGGCCGGTGCCCGGCCCGGTGATGCGGCCCACCACCGCTTGCGCCAGCGTGCCGTACCCCTTCAGCGCGCGCACCACGTCCGGCACGATCGCTTCCGGCACCGCCGCGAGCAACCCGCCGGACGTTTGCGCGTCCGCCAGCAAGAGTTGCTCTTCGGGCGTCACGTCCGGGGCGAAGTCCACCCAGTCGGCGAGGAACTTCAGGTTCGCGCGGGTGCCGCCGGGCGCGATACCGGCCTTCGCGTACTCGCGCGCGGCTTCGATCACCGGCACCGCGCTGGCGCGCACTTCGGCCGATACACCGCTCGCGGCGGTCACGTTCCGCAGGTGGCCGAGCAGCCCGAACCCGGTGATGTCCGTGAGCGCGTGAACCTCGAACTGCGTCAGCACCTCCGCGGCTTTGTTCAGAGTCGTCATCACCTCGATCGCCTCGCGAATCGCGCCGCGCGAATCTTGGTCGTTCTTCGCGGCCGTGCTGATGATGCCCAAGCCGAGCGGCTTGGTCAGAATCAGCGCGTCGCCCGGCTTCGCGCCGGCGTTCGCCAGCACCTTCTTCGGGTGAACGGTGCCCACCACCGCCAACCCGAAGATGGGTTCCTCGCTCTTGATCGTGTGCCCGCCCACAATGGAGATGCCCGCGTCGGCCGCGACTTCGCTCGCGCCACTCAGGATTTCGCCGAGCACGGTCGCGGGCAGTGAGTCCGGGAACCCCACGATGCTGAGCGCGGTTGTGGGTGTGCCGCCCATCGCGTACACGTCGGAGATGCTGTTCGCCGCCGCGACGCGGCCGAAGTCGCGCGGCGCGTCCACGATGGGCGTGAAGAAGTCGGTGGTGAAGACGAGCGCGAGGTCGTCGGTGAGCTTGTAAATCGCTGCATCGTCGGCGGTCGAACTGCCGACGATGACGTTGGGGTCGGTGACGGGCGGGAGCACGCCGAGCAAGGGCAACAGGAACCCCGGCGGGTGCTTCGCGGCGCAGCCGGCGCGCTTGGCGAGTTTCGTGAGGCGGATCGGGTCGGTGCTCATCGGCGGCCCTCGCGGTGAGCCGTTAGTTTACGGAGCGCACTCTTGGCGCGCGCGAAGGCGAAGCCGAAGCGAACGTGGTGGGTGTACATCCTGCGGTGCGCCGACGGCACGCTGTACACCGGCATCACCACCGATCCGGCGCGGCGGCTCGAGCAGCACAACGCCGGCACCGCCGCGAAGTACACGCGCGCGCGCCGCCCGGTGAGCATGGTGTTCCGCCGCCGCGCGAGGGACCACTCCGCCGCGCTGCGCCGCGAACTCGCCATCAAGAAGTTGACGCGCGCG
>JALHNS010000433.1:0-2399 GCA_022843445.1 Gemmata sp. | reverse complement strand
GGAGTTGGTGTCTTCGTAGGTCGCGGTCGAGCGGCGCTTCGCCGCGAGGCCCGACGGCGAGAACGCTGAACTTGGAACGCTTGCGTGTTTGGGAAGGCAAAGCACACAAGCGTTCTTGTTGAAGGCAATTCGCCGCCGGGCCTCGCGGCGAAGCGCCGCTCGACCGCGACCTACTTTGCGGACGCGCCCAACGGGTCGATCTGCTTCAATTTCTTCGCCCTCAGCGCCGTGTAGCACTCCGGCAGGTCGAAGTCGCGCAGCGCGTTCGGCACGAAGCACGACAGCGGCCAGCCGTACACTTCGCTCTCCGCGACCGCGGCGAAACTGGTGAGCGCGTTCTTCAGCGTCACGCGGGTCACACCGTCGTGCAGCAGCGCCGCGAACGTGGCCGGGATCGCGCCCCAACCCTTCGCCACGAGGTGAATCTCCTTGTGGCCGAAACTCGACAGCCAATCGAGCACACACAACACGTCGAACGTCTTCTGCCCGGCGTACGGGCGGTTCAGCATCAGCCCGTGGATCGCGTAGAAGTAGTCGCTGCCGTAGGGGTTCAGGAACTGGTTCGTGCCGCAGGTGTCCGGGCGCGACTCGCCGATGCCGCGCACGTCGCACGCGAAGAAGGTCGCGTTCGGTTCGGCCTTCGCCAACTCACCTAGCAGCGGGTCGTCGCGCAGTTCGGCGTCCGCGGATTGGTGCGAAACGTAGAGGATGGCGGGCGCGTCGCTCTTGGGTGGCCGCGACAGCAGTTGCTCGGCGCTCAGCCGGTACACGATCGCGACGGCGGGCGCTTCGGTTTCGACAACGTAAGTGGTCGCGTGCGCCGCGGGGTACTTGCGGTTCGCCACCGGGCGCAGCACGCGGTATTCGGGCGCGCCGGCGCGCTCCGGCAAGTTCAGCCCGACGAGCCGCGCCGACCACGGCCGATTCGGGTTCGGTCGGTCGCCCAGCGCGCGCTTGAGCGCGACCTGCTCGGCGCGGTCGCGGGTGAACGACCACACCGTGCGCGACTTCAGTTCGCTCACCGCGCCGCCGGGCGCGGCCCACAGGTCTTCGTCCCTCTCGATCACCAATTTGGGTTCGGTTCTCGCGTCCGAAATACCGGTCGCGCGGTTGAACCAGCGGTACATCGCCTCGCGGTTCTCGATACTGAACCCGTGCCCGGTCGGGCCGACGTGCAGCGACACGTTTTCTTCCGCGCCCAGCAGTTTGTAGAGGTGCTTCAGCCGCGCGAACGCTTCTTCGGAGCCGCGCACGTCGAAGAAGTCTTTTTCCTTCGCCAGAATCGCGACCGGCTTCGGGGCCACGCACGCGAGGAAGTCGGCGTGATCCAACCCCGCGGCCAGCGCGCCCGGCGGGCACTGCTCGGTGTCTTGCGGCAGTTCGTTCTCGAAGTTGCGGCGGAACGTGCTGACGAAGCACGCGGGCGCGGCCATCGTCCAGCGGTCGTCGAGCGCGCACAGCCACGTGCTCATGGTGCCGCCGCCGCTGTTCCCGGTGATCCCGACGTGCTTCGGGTCCACCTCCGGGCGCGACAGCAGGTAGTCGAGCGCGCGAATACCGTCCCACGCGCGCCACGTTCCGAAGAACTCGCCGACGAGAAACTGCTGGTTGCCGGCGAGCAGGTGCTCGCCCACGCCGATGCCCGGGCGCGCGCCTTTCGCGACGTGCGCGTACTGCGACCGCTCGCCCTGCCCGATGGGGTCGAAGATGAGGCACACGTAACCCATGCGCGCCAGCCCTTGCGCAAAGGACTGGTAGGCTTCGGCCGCTTTGCCGTTGGTGGAGTGCCCGCACGAGCCGACGACGCCCGGGCGCTTGCCCTTCGCGCCCTTCGGAACGTACAGGTTCGCGGTGACCACGAACCCCGGCCGGCTCTCGAACGTGACCTTCTCGACGGTGTACGCGTCGCGCGCGAGCTTGCCGGTGGTCTTCGCGTTCAGCGGCGTCTTCTCGGGCAGCGGGCCGAAGCACGCCGCGCACGCGGTTCGCACCTCGCGCACATACGCTTCGGCGTCGGCCTTCGTTTTCAGCTTCGCGCGGCGGGCGGTGCCGAGGCGCTCCGCGGCGCGCACGCGCTCGACGTACCAGTCGTGAACGGTTCGGGGGAACCGGTTCAGCGGGGCGAGCGGTGCGGGTTGCTTGTCTTGGGCGCTCGTGACGGTGGGCACGAGCGGCGCGAGCGCGGCGGCGCAGAAGCCGCGGCGGGAGAGGGTGGGTGGTGTCATGCCGGCAGCATACCCGCGCACGCCGGGCGAACGCACGCGCGAAAGTGCCGCGCTCAGGCGTCGGCGCGGGCGGCGAGTTCGGCCAGCGCGCGGCACCCGGCGCACGCGCACCGGCCCGCGATCGGATCGAGCGTCGCGGAGTACACCGGTTCGGCGCGCGCGCCGGCAGCCCGC
>JALHNS010000432.1:3709-5935 GCA_022843445.1 Gemmata sp. | reverse complement strand
GCGCTGGCCTACGTGGACATGACGTTGACGTGCGTGAAGTGCCACCAGTACCTGCGCGAACCCGCCGTGCGGTGACGGCGTTCACACGCAGCCAGCGGCGCGTCGGTCGTGACCCCGCAGAAGCGGGTCACGACCGACGACGCACCCGCACCGCGTGTTCCGCTTCTAGCGGCTCAGCTTGTCCGCGCCCGCGGTCGGCGTTTGGCCGATCGTCGCGAGCGCCTTCGTTAAGAAGTCGGTCGCCACCAATTGCACGCGCGCGTCGATGGCCGCGCACGTGGCGTCCCACGCGCTTTGCGGCGTGCCGGGCTTCAGCGGGTCGCCGCACACCTCCATGTACGCCTTCGCCTTCGGCTCCGTGCCGGACGGGCGCAGGCACACCTTCGCCGAAATGCCTTTCCCCGCGAGTCGGAAGATGAGGAAGTTGCGCGCCGCCTTGTCGGTGTCGCCTTTGAACGGCCCCATGCGCCCGGCTTCGTCCCACAGGTCTTCGAAACTGCTGACTGCGAGGCCCCCGATTTCTTTCGGCGGGTTCTGGCGCAGGGCGTTCAGCATCCGCCCCATGTTCACTTTTCCTTCAAGCCCCGTCAGCACGATGTTCAGCAACTCGTTGCGGTAGTAGCCGAACTGCCGGTTCAGGTCGTCGAGGTAATCGACCAGCGTCCGCCCCTGCCGCTTCTGGTACAAAGCGGCTTCGGCGAGGAGCAGCGCCGCGCACGCGGAGTCTTTGTCGCGCACGCCGGCGGTCGCCATGATGCCGTGGCTCTCTTCGGTCCCGATCACGAAATCGCTCACCGTTCCGCGCACGTCTCCGTACTGCCCGGTGCTCTCGATCTGCCAGAGCGCGTCGGCGTGGTACTTGAACCCCACCAACAGGTCCGCGATCACTTGCGCGCCGAAGTGCCGGCCGACGCGGGCGATTTGGCCCGTCGTCACTTCGGTGGTGATCACGATCGGCGCTTTCGGCATCGACCCGTTGCGCGCGAGTTGGGCCAGCTTGAAGTGCGTGAGCAGCGACGCGAGTTCGTTCCCGGTGAGGAACCGGAACGTGCCCTTGCCGTCCGCGGAGCGGTTCGCCATTCCGCCGAGGCGGTCGGCGTCCGGGTCGGTCGAGATGATGAGGTCCGCGCCGCGCGCGAGGCCGAGTTGTTCGGCGCGGTCCATGCACTCCGGCACTTCTGGGTTCGGCGTCTTCGTCACGTTCGGGAACTGACCGTCCGGCGTCGCCTGTTCGGGCACGCTGATCGGCGCGAAACCCTGCGCTTCGAGCACCTCACCGGCGCAGAAGTACCCGCAGCCGTGCAGCGGGGTGAACACGACGCGGATCTCGTCGCGCTTGGGCGGCGGCACGAGGCTCTCGCGCCGGCACAGTTCGATGAACGCGCGGTGCGGGGCGTCATCTAAAAACTGCACCTTACCGGCGCGCGCGGCCTCCGCGAACGCGATGTGCCGGATCGTCGTTACAGCTTCGACCATCTCGCTCATCAGTTGGTCTTCGGGCGGCACCAGTTGGCTGCCGCGGTCGTCGTAGAACTTGCTCCCGTTGTCGTCCGGCGGGTTGTGACTGGCGGTCATGTTCAGCCCGCCGTGAGCCTTCAAATAGCGGATGGTGAACGACAGTTCCGGCGTGGGAACGTACCGCTTGCTGTCGGCGGGGAGGATGATCGGCGTGACGCCGTTGGCCGCGTACACACCGGCGGCGTGCTGGCAGAACTCACGGCTCGAAAGGTGCAACACCGGGTTCGGGAGCGCGGGGTTGTAGACGCCGCGCTTGTCCTCGAACTGGCGCACGTCGAACGCGAGGACGGCGCGCAGGTTCGCTTCGCCCGGAAAGCGCTGCTTGAGGTACTCGCAGTGCCCCTGCACGCTCGCGCCGAGCGTCCACGGGTTCATGCGGTTCGGGCCGATGCCGACCGCGCCGCGCCGCCCGCCGGTGCCGAACGGCATCACCTGATAGAAGGAGTCGAGCACGACGGACCACTTGCCGGAATCGCACAGCCACTCGATCTGCGGTCGGTACGCGGCGAAGTCCGGGTGCGTGAGCCACGTTTGGAGATTCGCCAGCGCCTTCTCCTTGAGCGCGGCGTCGGCGTCGATGGCGGCGAACCCGGTGCGGGCCTGTGCGGTGCGGTCCATGTGCGTCCTCGCGGGCGTGGGGGGGGGGGGGGGTGTGGGCCCCCCCCCACCCCCCTCACACTAAGCCCCGGAGGTGTTTTTGATGTGGTT
>JALHNS010000432.1:0-3699 GCA_022843445.1 Gemmata sp. | reverse complement strand
GTGCGGTCGGTGGCGGGTAGCCTACCGACCGCACGCCGCTCAGACTACGCCGCTTAGGTGAGTTCGATCTCGTAGATGGTGACGCCGTAACCGGCCGTGCTGAACAGGCTGTTCGCTTGGATCCGGAACAGGTAGTTACCGGGGCCGAGCGGGGTGAAGTACGCCGCGGGGATCACGAGGTCGCCGGACACGGCCGGCGAACCGGAGATTTCGATTTGGGTGCTCGGCACATCGACCCCGTTCTTCTTCACATGGGTCGGTGGGGAGACCGGCATTTCGTTCTTGAAGACCAGCAGCGAGTACTTCGGCGCGTGATGCAGGTTCGCGCGGAGTGCGATTGTGACGTCGCCGAGGGGTTGCGTGTACACGGTCGGCTTGGTGAACACGGGCGCGGGCTTGAGCGCGAGCAGTTGGATCAACCCGCCGAAGAAGCGGTCCGGCGACGCGGCCAGCAGCGCCGTGAACTGCTCCACTTTGCTCTTCTCGACTTTGGTGAGCGCGTCGAGCAACTGCTCGATGTGGCTGGGCAGGGGCATGGGATCCTCCGACTGGGGTTAAGGAAGGCGGCGGAGCCGCACGTTTCGGAACAGTGCTTCGGTTTCGAGCGCGAACAGACCGAGACCGGAACCGACCGCGACCGGAACGGCGCGGGGCATGCCGGTGGCGGTGTGAAGCGCCGAGAGTGACTTCGTCGCGTCGATTCTTGGCGGGCCGATGCCCGTGCCGCGGAACGTCGCCGAAAGGGCGTCCGGGCGCACCTCAATACGGATCGGGTGCCAGAACAGCGGCGGCGGCTCCTTCGCCGGGTACCGCAGTGCCGCTGTGCCCTGACTGGTGAAATCTTTCGCGGACGGGAACTTGTCCTTCGATCTCACGAACCGCAGCGCTCCGGAGCCGCACACCTCGGATTCGAACGTGTCACCAACATCTCGGTCCCCCTCCGCGCGCGCGCCGAACGTCCACACGATCAGGTGCACTTCGTTGTTGATTGGGACCGCTTGCGCGCCCACCGCAAAGCCCCCGAAACCGGTTCCCGGGTGCGGGCTTGACAGAGCGACCTCGCCGACAAGTTCTACCGGACATGCGAGCGCGTCGAGTTGGAACAGCGCCGCGCTCGCTCCGCGGCCCGTCAGGGCAGGGAACCCGTCGCGCCCCGGTACCAAGGCACTGCCGGGCAGCGCGGGTTCGGCCGGCACGCGCAGTTCGCCGTTGGGCCCGATCAGTTCCACTTCTTCCCAGCGCGCCACGCGCTCCGCGAGCGTCGGCGCGGGGTGCGGCATCGGGGCCTGCTCCGGTGCCGGGTTCGGCACCGGGTCGCGGTCGGCGAGCACGAAGAGCGCACCCGCCACGGTCGCCAACAGCGCCGCGAGGGCCGCGAGGGCCGCGAACGGGCGCCGCGCCGGCGGAGTCGGTGGCGGCTCCGGCTGCGGTTTCGGCGCGACCGACTGCGGTTCGGTTGCCGGCACCGCGAGCGGGGACATCGGCCGGCGGTCGGCCCACGCTTCGAGGTCGGCGGCCAGCGCTTCGGCCGTGGGGTAGCGGTCGGCGGGCTCTTTCGCCAAACAGCGCCGCGCGACGGCCTCCAGTTCCGGCGGCACGTCGAGCTTCGCCGGCACGCGCGGCGTCGGGTCGTTGCGGATCTGGCGAAACAGTTCGCTCGGCTCGTCGTCGGCGAACGGGCGCTCTTCGGCGAGCAGTTCGTACAGGATCACGCCCAGCGCCCAGATGTCGCACGCGGGCGGGAACGAGTCCGCGCCGCCGCGGGTCTGTTCGGGCGACATGTACGGGCGCGTGCCCAACGGGGCCGGGTGCCGGGTGATCGGGTGCACGGTCCCGTCGGTCAGCGAGCGCGCGAGGCCAAGGTCGGCGACGACCGGCGTACCGTCTTCGGCGATGAGCACGTTCGCGGGCTTCAGGTCGCGGTGTACGAACCCGCGCGCGTGCAGGTGGCCGACGGCGCGGGCCACGGTGGCGAGCAACCGGCACGCGGCGCGCCGGTGGCGGCGCAGTTCGGGCAGGCGCTGGGCGAGCGTGCCGCCGCTGACGAACTTCATTACGAGGTACCGCTGCCCGTGCCACGTGCCGGCGTGGTACACGCTCACCACGTTCGGGTGGTCGATGGCCGCGAGGATCTCGGCCTCGCGCTCGAACCGCGCGCTGGCCCGCGGGTCGACGGGCCACCCGGTGAGCATCAGCTTGAGTGCGACGCGCCGGCGGGTGCCCAGTTGGATCGCTTCGAAGACGCTGCCCATGCCGCCGCTCCCCACCGCGCGCAACACCTCGAACCCGGGCACCTCGGGCAGGTCCCCGGCGTCGGGCGCGCCCGGCGTCGGGGTGCGCGTCGGGCCGTGCGAGTAGTCCGCGGTCGGCCCGTCCGGCCGGGCGGGGGTCGCGCCGCTCGACGTGCGGGTGTCGGCGAATTCCGGCGCGCTCGGGTCGGGGGTCGGGTCGGGCATCGTGGTTCTCCACCGCCGCGGATGTCGGTGCGTGCGATCGGTGGCGGGAGCCCACCGACCGCACGCACCGCGGACTATCCCTCGCCGGTCCCGGTGAGCGTGAAACTGACGGTCGCCTCGCCGGTGCCGGGCAACCCGTTGTAGTCGTTCGCCGTGACCTTCAGTGCGTAGTCGCCGGCCCCGAGATTGTTGAAGTACGCGGCGGCGATGACCAAATCGCCGGTGCCGGTGACGGGGATGTCGATCTGGTTCGTCGCGACCTGTCCGCTCCCCGATTGGACGGACGCGGGCGCGGCCACCGCGGCCCCGTTGCGGGTGGCCGTGAGGGTGTACTTGTCGGCGTAGTGGGCCTCCGCGGTCAGGGCGATGGTGACGGCCCCGATCGCCTGCGTGTGCGGAACGGTCGGCTTGGTGAAGGACGGGCTGGGGTTCACGGGCGTGCTCCTCGCGTGTGAGAGCGCCGGTTACCGCGGGCGGCGCACCGTCACGTTTTTGAACGCCGTGTCCCCTTTGAACGTGAACAGCCCGATGCCCTCACCGAGGGGCGCCGGAACCGCTTCGCGCAAGAACGGGTACGGCCCTTCGAACGTGGCCAGCGCGCGCGCGGGGTCGATTCCCGGCGCGGGAGCCGGCTTCCCGTCGACCGTCGCCCGAACCCCCTTCGGGTCGAGTACCACGATGACGCGGTGCCAACTCGCCATGGGAACTACGTCCCGCGGCTGCACGGTTTCGAGAAATGTGCCGCTGGTCGTCGGCAGGTGGTAGTGCCGCTTGTCGAACCGGTTCACGAGCAGCAGTTGCCCGTAGGCGCGGTCGGTCAACTTGACCCGCTCGCCGATCCGCTCGCGCGGGCCGCCGGACGCGCCGAACGTCCACACCAGTTCGTGGGCCACGCCGCCCGCGTTCACCCGCTGCTGGCCCAGCGCGAGGCCGCCGTGGTTCGGCAGGTCTTTGGGGTTCAGGTGCATCACGTCCGCGGACACTTCCAGCGGGAACTTCAGCGGGCCGGTTTTGAACCGCACGATCTGGTGCGTGTCGCCGGACATGACCGCGTAGCCGCCCTCGTGCGGGTGGAGCGCGCTGCCGGCCAGTGTCGGTTCGACCGGGAACCGCGCCTCGCCCTTCGCGTCGAGGAGCACCAGTTCGTCGCCGCGGTCGAGCCGCTGGTCGGGCGTCGGCGGTGCGGGCGGAACCGGCGCGCCCCCGCTGGCGAGCACCAGCACCGCCGACGCGAGGGCCGCGG
>JALHNS010000431.1 GCA_022843445.1 Gemmata sp. | reverse complement strand
CGACGCGCCGCCGGGTGCCGAACCGCCCGCGCGCCGCCGGCCGCGCCCCGAACTGCTCGACGAGCCGCCCGAACGGACCGGGCGCAGCGTGTTCTTCTGGCTCGTGCTCACCGGGGGGATCGTCGCGCTGGCGCTGGCCGCGTGCTGCGGCGGGCTGTGGTTCGCGCTGCCCAAGCCGGACTGGCAGAGGCACGACTCCGACGCCGGCCGGTTCCGCGCCGAGTTCCCCGGCCCGGTGCAGCCTGGCGTGGTCCAACAGGTGCTCAAACTCGACCTGACCGACGCGCGCGACGAGAGCACCATGGTCCGCGGCATGAAGTTCTTCGTCGTGTTCTACCGCGACGCGCCCGCGAGGGACCGGGTGCCGGACGCCGCGCGACTCGACGCGCTGACCGCAGAGGCCCGCGAGCTGCTCGAAGCGCCGCGCGCGATAAACCCGACCGATCTGAAGGTGAGCGGCTTCCCGGCCCGCGACTTCGAGGTGCGCAGCGAATCGAAGGGCTACTTCTTGGTGCGCGTGGTGGCCGCGGGCGACCGCACGTACACGCTGTTCGCGGGCGGCCCGTTGGTTCAGCCGAAAGACCCGGACGCCAACCGCTTCCGCAACTCGTTCGAGGTGATGCCCAAGCCGAAGGACGAGTGACGCGAGGTGTTGCGCTTCACTTCTTCCAGTACGCGGGCAGGTCCGGGAGGGTGTCGCGCAGGATCTCCAACACCGCTTTGCGGTCCGCGGTGGTCAGGTGCGCGAATGCTTCGCTCGCGTCTTCGCCGGTTAGCACCGCGTGCAGGCGCTTCAGCGTGTGGGCTTTCACTTCGGTGGGTAGGTCCGCGAAGCCCTTCGAGTAGATCATGTAGCTGCACGGGTACTTGAACAGCCGCGTCTTCAGGTCGAACTCGCGGAGCGAACGGCCCTTCGCGTCGAACGGGCCGCGGGCCGCGAACTCCTTCGCGAACTCGGACGTGCCCTTCACTTCGCCACCGAGCTTCGCCTCGCCGCTGAACAGCAGGTACTTGGCGAGTGCGTCGCCGGCGGATTCGATGCGCCGCGTGACGCTCTCCCACCGGTGCGCGGGCGGTTCCTTCAGGTCGCGGTTCAGGTTCTCTTGGTAGTGCAGCGCCTGCCGCGTGGTGATGAGCGCCTGTGCGAGTCGGTTGTGCGCCATCGCTTGGTGCTCGAACACCATGAGTGCGACGATATCGCTGTGCGGGGTGAGGTAGTTCGCCACAGTGAAGCGCGACTTCAGTTCCGTGACGTTCTGGCCCGCGGCGTTCCCTTCGGTGGCCGGGTCGCGCTTGTTCTCCACGATCCAGTTGCCCATGTGCGCCTGCTTGCCGTGCGTGCCGGTGACGTACCAGCCGCCCCAGCGCTCCGCGAACGGGCTGGCGTGATCGGTGCGGAACGTGCCCGCGCTCAGCACCGGCATGCCGTAGCGGTCGGTGAACACGGAGCGCACGAGGTGGCCCGGTGCGCCGCCGGTGGAACTGGACGCGTGGCACGTCAGGCAGTTGTCGCGCTGGCGGACGAACTCCGGCTTTCCGTCGGGGTCCGGGTCTTGGTCGAGCGTGTAGAAGGCGGTACCGAGTTTCGTATCCGCCGCGGACAGTTCGAGCACGTCGCCGCGCAGACAGAAGCCCACATACACGTCGTCGTTGAAGTAGATGGCCCGCGGTGTCTTCGGGGTGATGCGCTCGCGCTGGAAGCTGGTTTTGGAAAACACCAGCACTTGCGACGACGCGGGCACGTTCAGCTCTTTGAGCAGCGCCGGGAGGTAGCCGAGATCGCCGCTCGCCTTCAGCTTCACCTGCCCGCCGGTGATGCGCTTCTGGAGCGCCGTGACAACGTTCTCGGCCTGCGCGGTCTTATAGTTGATCGGCTCGCGCTCGAACCCGTCGATCTGCGCACCCGCGGGCGACGCGGCTAAGCACGCGACAGCGAACGCGCAAGTAGCACGAAACATGGCACCGACCTCGGACGCGAAAGAGGAGCGAACCGGCGGGTACTGGAAGTGTAGCAGACGAAAGCGGACCGAGGAGTCCTGTTTTCGCGCGGTGCTCAAAACGGGATCGGATCGTCTTCAGGGCGACCGGCTTCGCAGTGCGGCCACAGCGCAGCCGGGTATTCGGTTTCAGACAGCGGGTGGGCGGCGTAGAGGCGAAATGAGGTTGTCCTTCCGTAGTACGGCGCTTCGATCACGAGGCAGTTGGTGCGCTCCCACAACTTAAGTTTGCCGAAAGGCACCGGTGCGGGGAAGTGTCGGCGCAAGTCGTCCCGAACGACTTTCGGGGCGCGGTAGGCAGCGCTCGCGATACACCTGATCACCGGTGGCCTGCTCCAACATGAGTTGCAGCACGCATTCGGAGAGTACGTGAGGTGAAATGTCCTCTTGGAACTCAAGGTGATAGTCGTCGTTGCTCCAACGATTTGAATAGGCGTAGGCCAGTGGGTCGGGAGTTGAAAGATCGGGGTTTCGAATGGCCCGGTGGTGGCCGTGCGTATCCTCAAGGACCGAAATCACGCGGTCGTTGATCGAATAGTCATAGTTCGGTTCGATCACAAACACACTTTGCATGCCGTTGTCCGGCAGAACGCGAAGTCTTCTATCGCTAAGAGACTGCAGTTCGCTCTTACCTTCTTGTATCGTGTTGACATCGTGCGCGAACGCAATCCACTCGCGCAGCGAAGGCGGTAACTCGCGCTGCAGCCGCGTTTCGGCTTGGGCGATTTCGTTCGCGCGCCCGCCGACGTCGGGCATCGGGATGCGGTGCCAGCGCTCGGTGAACTCGCGGATCAGCCGCCAGCGGTCGCGCCAGCCGTCCGGGATGCCGTGGCGGAACACCGGTTCGCACTCGGTGCCGTACCGCATTCGCGCGCACCAATCGCCGCCCGCGAGTGCGCGCAGTTCGTTGCGCCGCGGCTTCAACTCCCAGAAGCGGTCCGCGAACACCGGCAGCGTGCGCATCTCTTCTTCGACGCGCACCAACTCGCCCCGCGGGTCGTGGCGGTCGTCGAGCCAATCGGCGTACACCAACCGCCGCACGCGGTCGGCTGGCTCCGCTTCGATGGCAAGGAGGAATGAGTCGTCGGTGTGGAGGTTCACGCTGGCTGCTTCTCCGGGTGCAAATACACGAAGCTCTTCCCCAACCGGCCGCCGTAGTTGCCCGCGGAGATCGTCAGCAGGTCCGGCACGTCGCGGCTCGCGGCGATGGCGGCCTGCGTCGCCTTCACGATGGTCGGCAGGTCCGCACCGTTGATGATAATCTCTTGCACGCTCGTCACGCCATCCGGTAAGCGCGACGCCACGCCTTCTTTTCCCTTGAGCGTCGGGCAGAACTCCGCGAAGGTGCTGGCGATGCTGAACTTGTACTTGCTGCCCGCTTTACTGCCGCTGCTCGCCACGCCACCGGGGAACGGAAGAATCACCCCCGGCACTTCGCTCGCGGCGGCGGCGGCGAGCGTCGCGGCTTCGAGCGCGGCATCGGGCGTCGCGCCGAAGAACCAGAGATTGCCGCCCATCAGCCCGTCGGCGAAGCCGCAGCGCCGCTCGCACACGAACTCGCCGCTGAGGATCGGCACCACCCACACGCGCCGCCCGTGCCGCTCCGCGGTGAACTGGTGGCCGTCGCCGAAGTAGCTCACCTTGCGACCCATTGCGAGCCACTTCCCGCCGGGTTTCGGTTCCGCGCTCGCGTGCCAGCTTCCGCTCGCGTCCAGCACGTTGAACGCGGCGGTGGTGGGGCACGTCATCACGTTCTGCGACACGCGCACCAGCACCACGCGCTCGAGTCGCGCTTCGCGGTCCTTGTGGAACCGCGGGACGTGGAACTGCACGATGGCCCCGGGGCGACCGTCGGGCGTTTCGCTTCCGGGAACGTAGCGGTCGAGTCCGGCTTCGCAGTCGCAGAGAATCGTGCTGCTGGCGTTCCCGGTCGCGGCGCGAACGGCGTGATCGAGCCACACGCGGTCGCGCGCGGTGATGAGAACGCTAGCGTAGATGCTGCGGAACGCTTCGGCGTAAGTGTCGTCGATGGTCGCGGGCATAGCCAGTTCTCGCGCGAATGTGCGGATTATGGGAGTTGTATCGTCTCCGCGTCGCGCCCGCACCGCACGGATTCTGCAAACTTCCCTTCGCGCTGACCCTGCTGCACGAATGCGCGGCACAAATGCGCGCAGAACGTGCATCTGCGATGCGCAGCCGGAATGCGAGAAAAATCTCGGAACGCGCGGAACGCAAGGATTTCCAGCAGATGCGACGATTTTGGGCAGCTCGCCGCACTTTTGGCACGCCGCTCGCTAATACCTATTTCGGCGAGAGCCACAAAAACTGCACGGTTGGCTGTCAGAGGGAGAGGCTGACAGTCAACCGTGTAGTTTTTTGCATTTCTGCCACCCGCACGTCTCGGCAACAAGTCCTTTCGACTCCATTCGTTGTGCGGCGCAGTCGGTCGCGCCTTAGAATGCCCGTATGAAGCTCCGTTCTGCGCTCGCGGCGCTCGCCGAGAACCCGTTCGCGCCGCTCGACGTGGCGCGGGTGGCGCTGTTGCTCGCGCGCGACGCCTACAGCCAGATGCACCCGCGCGCGTACCTG
Source organism: Gemmata sp. (assembly GCA_022843445.1). Lineage (GTDB taxonomy): Bacteria > Planctomycetota > Planctomycetia > Gemmatales > Gemmataceae > Gemmata. Next base: position 1,349 of record JALHNS010000431.1, on the reverse strand, counting down.
AAGAAACTGGACCGGCTCGCGGCGCACCTGCGCCCGCGGCTCCGCGGCTCGCTCGAAGCCCGCACCGAAGCGCTCAGCACGTTCCTCTTCGAAGACTGCGGGTTCGTCGGCAACACCGCGCACTACTACGACCCGCGGAACAGCTACCTGAACAAAGTGCTCGACCGGCAAGTCGGGCTGCCGATCACGCTCAGTGTGCTCGCAATGGCCGTCGGCGCGCGCGCCGGGTTGCGCGTGGAAGGGGTCGCCCTGCCGGGGCACTTCATCGCCAAGGCCGTGGGCGACGGCGAAGAGGTGCTGTTCGACCCGTTCAACGGCGGGCAGTTCTTGGACGTGGAAGCGTGCGAAGCGCTGGTGGGTGCCGTGACCGGTAAGCCGTTCGAGGCGACGCCCGAAGCGCTCGCGGCCGCGCCGCCGGGCGCGATCGTCGCGCGGATGTTGCAGAACCTGAAAACCGCGTACCTCGCGGACCGCGCGTACAGCCGGGCGGCCCGCGCCACGTGGCGGCTGTCGCAACTGCTGCCGAGCGACGCGACGCAGCGGCGCGACGTGGGGGTGCTGCTGTTCAAGGCTGAAATGCCCGGCCGCGCGATCGACCACCTGCGCTACTACCTAACGGCCGAACCGCACGCGAGCGACGCCGAGGAGGTGCGCGCGTTCCTGTCGCGCGCGCTCGCGGAAGTTGCCCGGTGGAATTAGCGCGACGCGCCGACCCGTCGGCGCGCACTATATCGGCGAACCCCGGGGGCCGAACCATGTCGCGCGCCGCGCTCGCCGTCGCCAAACTCGCGTCCCCCGTCGAACCGGCGCGCTCCGACGCGCAACTCGTGCTCGCGTTCCTCGACGCCCGCGCCAACGAAGCCTTCGAAGAACTCGTGCGGCGGCACGGGCCGATGGTGCTCGCCGCGTGCCGCCGCGTCCTCGGCGACGCGGACGACGCGGACGACGCCTTCCAAGCCACCTTCCTCGTGCTCGCGCGCAAAGCGCACTCCATTCAGGGCACGAACCTCGCCGGCTGGCTCTACGGCGTCGCGGTGCGCACCGCCCGCGGGGTGCGCCTGTCGCGCGACCGGCGCGAGAAGCGCGACCGCACCGCCGAACCGCCTTCGGCCGAAGGCCAACCGGACGCCGCCGCGAGTGACCGCGAGCGCGCCGCGCTCGTGGACGCCGAACTCGCGCAACTCCCGGCGCACCTGCGCGACGCACTCGTGTTGTGCGAACTGCGCGGCTACTCGCGCGCGCGCGCCGCGGCCGAACTCGGAGTGCGCGAAGGTACGCTTTCGAGCCGGCTCGCGGCGGCGAAGCGCAAACTCGCGGAGCGCCTGAGGGCGCGCGGCCTCGCGCTGAGT
>JALHNS010000430.1 GCA_022843445.1 Gemmata sp. | reverse complement strand
GCGTCGCGTCGGGCGCGCCGCGCGTCCGAGCGACGGGCTGTGAGGGCGAGCAGGTGCGCGGTGCGGTACAGCCAGTTCGCCACCGACGGCTGCCACCGCTGGGAGCCGGCTTTGCGGGCGAGGAGGAGGAACGCGGCTTGGCACACGTCCTCGGCGTCGTGGGGGCATCCGAGTACGCGCCGGGCGACGGCGAGCACCAGCGCCCCGTGGCGACGGACGAGCGCCTCGAACGCCGCGCCGTCGTTGTGCTCGGCGAACCGCGCGAGCAGTTCGCGGTCGGTAACGTCGGGGTCGACCGCCGGCGCGCCCAGTCGGTGGATAATCTGCCGGCCGAGCTCGGCACTGCGTGTCGCCATCGCCGCCCCCTCCGGTCGCGGACCGCGTGTCCCTACCAATGAATCCCCGCCGTCGCCGAAACGGCTACCGAAAAATTGTGCGCCGGCCGTGCGCCAGTTACCCGACTGACCGAGCGGTTCGTCGGCGCTCCGTGGCTCCGGCGCGCAAGCGGTGGTCATGTGCGGCGCTGCGGGACGGCCGCGCCGGAGTCGCGCGTCGGCCCGTTCGTGCGTCGCCAGCAGCCTCTCGAATCAGCGGGCCATTCGCGCACAGAGCAGTGAAGCCCAAAGTCGGGGAAAGTTGTGGCAGGCGTCTTCCCGATGCGGTGCATTGGACCGGGAAACGAACGGCGTTTCCCGGTGAAACACGGCCTGACGGCTGTGTGGACGACTGGCTGCACGGGCGACAAGCCACATGGCAGCACAACCGCGCAGCAGGCTCGCAAGTTGGCCGCACGACTGGCTGAGTTGCCATCCCGTTGGCTTGCCGGCCGGCCGGCTGGCTTGTCAACCGCGTGTGCGGTCGCACGGTTGGTCGTCCGTCCGCCCTGCCATCTGTTCAGCCGACCGGCCGTGCGCACAGAGTGCTTGCCAAGCGGCTCTGGGTGCGCTATGGGTGGTGCATGATCGTCGTCGTCGCCAATTCCAAAGGGGGCGTGGGCAAGTCCACACTCGCCGTTCACTTAGCCGCGTGGCTCCACGAACTGGGCCGCTCGGTCGTGCTCGCCGACTGCGACACCCAAGCATCCTCCTCGGAATGGTCCCGCGAAGCGATGCCAGACGTGCCGACCGTGCGCCTCGACGACCCGGACGCCATCCTCGACGAACTGCCCGCGCTCGCCCGCGAGTACGAGTTCGTGGTCGCGGACGGCCCCGGCAGCAACACCGAGACCAGCCGCGCGCTGTTGCTGCGCGCCGATCTCGCGCTGTTCCCGTGCAAGGCGTCTCTGCTCGAAGCACGCGCGCTGGCGCAGGCAACGGCCCAACTGCGTCAGGCCCAAGACATCCGCGGAGGGGTGCCCGAGGGCGTCGTGGTGCTCAGCATGGTCGGCAAGCAGTACCGCCTCACCCGCGATATGCGCACCGCCGCCGCGGCCCTCCAACTGAAACTCGCCGACACCGCCATCACCCTGCGCCAAGTGTACGCCGACGCGCCCGGGCAGCGGGCCGTCGTGTGGCACATGGGCACCCGCGCCCGCGACGCCGCGCAGGAGATGCGCGCCCTGTTCGCCGCGCTGCTCCCCGATGTGCGCCGTGCACAGAAGCCCAAGCGGAGGGCCGCGGGATGAGCGAGCGCCGCACCCTCGTCGAGGGACTCACCGCCCCCGACCCCGAAGCCGAGAAGCAGTTCGTCTACCGCGGCAAACTGCCGCCCACCGTCACTTCACCCGCGCCGACCCAACCCGCGCTCGCGGAATCCACCACACCGGCCGCACCGCTGATCGACCGGTTGCCGCTGACTACGCGATTGCGCGCCGATCTGGTGACCGCGCTGAAGCGCGCGTCCCTCGAGCGGCGGCTCCGCGGGGTCGAACCCAGTGCGCTCCAAGAGATCCTCGAACAGGCCCTCGAACCGTGGCTCCGATCCAACGGCCACCTACCGTGACCGACGCGCCCGCCCCGAAGTCGCCCGCGCCGCGGTCGGAGCGGTTGCTGATCGCGTCGGCGGCGATCCGCCGCGACCCGCCCGAGCGGATCGACTTCCTGCACTCGATCCAGTGCCAGTGCGGCCTGCCGTACAAGAACCCCGGCGACGACGTGCGCGAGTGGGACCGCAAGCAGGGCCACGCGTCCCTGCGCATCGAAGCCGGTTCCGCCATCGACCCGCGCACCGGCGAGTTCGTCAAACTCGGGTTGCCCTACGGGGAGAAGCCGCGGCTGATCCTGATCCACTTGGCGAGCGAGGCCGTCCGCACCGGCTCGCCCGTGGTCGACGTCGAAGGGTCCATGACTGCTTTTGCGCGCTCGCTGGGCTTGGGCACCAACGGGCAGCAACTGGCGTTCCTGAAGGACCAACTGGCGCGGCTGGCGGCGGCGACTGTCCGCATCGGGACGGTGGAGGGCGGGCGCGCGGTTCAGGTGAACGCGCAGATCGTCAGCGCTTTCGACCTGTGGTTCCCGGAGCGGGCGGACCAGCGAGTGCTGTGGCCCTCCACCGTGCGTCTCAGCGACGAGTACTTCCGCAGTCTGGGCCGACACGCGGTGCCACTGGACCACCGGGCCGTGACCGCGCTGGCTTCGTCGTCGTTGGCGCTGGACGCCTATGTGTGGCTCGCACAACGGCTGCACCGCGTGCCGCCGGGTCGTCCCCAGTTCGTGCCGTGGGCGTGCCTGCACGAGCAGTTCGGTCAGGGGTTCGCGCGGGTGCGGGACTTCCGCCGCGGGTTCCTGCGCACCCTGCGGCAGGTTCACGCCGCCTACCCCGACGCGCGCCTCAGCGCCAACGCGGGCGGCTTGGTGCTCGAACACAGCCCGCCGCCCGTTCCGCCGCGCCAACACCCCCGCGCGCTGCTCGCAACCCCTTGATCTCGTTCAACACCCGCACGGTAAGTTGGTCGCTCAACTCAACCCCGACGTGCGGCTTCCGCGGCACAGTTCACCCACTGCGTGCGCGAATGAGCCGATCTTCGGCCGGTTGCGGTTCGTTCGGCTCACTTTGTGGGCCGTAGGCAGGGGGAACGGGAACTTGGTCGCGGTGTGGACAAGTGGCGGGACGGCGCGCGTTGTCCACAGGAACTCGGTCGCGGCCCAACGGGAACTTGGTCGCGCCGGGCACCAAAACCCGCGGGTCTGGGCACGGCAAGTTGGTCGCACAAACCTATAGTAAAATACCTATATCTCTTCTTCCGGTAGTTGGTGGCCACCGCTCTGTGGACAACTCGCCACATCGGGGCGAGGAGGGGGCGGGAAGGTGCATGCAGGAAGTGCGTGGAGCACGAGACGGGCCACAATCGCGTTCCGAGGGGCCGCACAGACGCGAAACGGGTTCGCGGCACCCCAGACCACTGCGCGACCCACTTCGGGCTTCGAAGAGACGTTTATGGGCACATAGGCACGAACAGGCAACGCATGGCTTTCGCTAATGACGTCCGTCGGGGGCCGGTGTCGATGCGGGCGCATTCGTGGCGGGTGTTGCGAAAACGAAGAGGTTGTTGAGTCCCAATTGGAATTCCTCCCACCGGACGAGTTCAAACCCGTGTCGCACGAACAGGCGGCGGGTTTCGGACGGGTCGAAGCCGTGGTGCTCGTCCAAGGACATCCCGTCCGCTAATCCCAGCCGTGCCAGAGCCAACACAATCGGGTCTACAAGGGTAGACGGGACGGTGACGATCGCGCGACCACCGGGGCGAAGGACTCGGAAGCACTCTTCGATGAACACGTCCTTGTCGCGGATGTGCTCGAGTGTGGCGAGCAGGACGATCGCATCAAAGCTCGCCGGGGGCAACGGAACCGTGGGCGGGAACCGGTCTTGGGTAATCGTCCACCGCGGCCCGGACGCGGGCGCGGCCAACGGGTCGATGCCGAGTCCAGACCCGAGCCGAGGGCCGAGGGCGCGGAAGAACTCCCCGTGGTGACACCCCACGTCTAGCACGCGAGCACCGCGCGGAACCCACCGCCGCGCGACCGAGGATCGCCACCTTTGGAGCCAGCCGTCCAGCCAGCGCATTGGACACCACCCTTCGTTCCCACCCGTCCGGACTCATCGATAGACTGTGATTCCGGGGACCGCTTTCTGCTTAAAGTCGTCGATCTGAGCCGGGGTAATGTGCCCGTTCTCGGTGACCCACAGCCAACGCAAGGCCGGAAGCCGTTCGATGTGAGTTAAGCCTCGGCGTGTGATCTTCGTCTTCCCCAGTCCCAACGCCTCCAACCGTCGGGCGTCCTTCAGGCTCGCCAGTCCGTCGTCGGTGACGGACGACCCGTAGAGGCTAAGGGATCGGAGTTCGGGGAGTTGCTTGACAAGATCCAAAGCGCGGTCATCGACCTGTGCGCCTTCTAATTTCAGTTCCACGACGCGTCCCGTGGCGTCCATAGTCGGTTGTGGGTTGGAGGCCGCGAGCGCCGCGAGGACCGGTGCGTCCGGGGATTCTTTCGGCTTCCGCGCGCACCCGTTGGTGACGACGACCAACACGCCCAACAGCAGATATACGGCAAACGAGACGCGGTGCCGGGGCATTCTTGAACCTCGTATGCGTTCACATCTCGCGAATCCGAGAACCAGCAAACGTGACTGCCGCAACTCGCTTTCAATCAGCGCCCGATTCGACCGCCGGCTTCCAGAGATCGAGGAGTCCGACGAAGAACGCGCTGTAGGCCGTTTGGACCCCCAACACCATACCCGACAGCCCCCACAAAGCGCCGCGCATGGTCCGGCCGACGTCCAGTTCACCGAGCGAAACGTTCCACCACTGCGCGACGAGCCAGCCGTTCACACCCAAGCCGGCGACGAACACGCACGCGCCCGCGACCAACCCGCGCTCCACCGTGAACCAACTGCCGACCGCGCGCGTGATCGCGTCCGCGGGGAGCAAGCCGAGTCGGTGGCCGAAGACTTTGCTGTAAACGCCGAGCCAGAGCGTTTGGTAGCCGAGAATCAGGCACAAGGAACCGAGGAGCATCGTGTGGACGTCGAAGACGATGCCCCCAACGGGTCGCGCGCCCGGTGTCAACCAGATCATCAAGCCGGCACCCGTGACCAACAGAAACAGGGCCGGGAGCAAGAAGAGCCAGAGGGGGCAGAAGAGCAGCAGGAACCTCAGGTGACGCCAGCCGTCGCGAAAACTCCGCAAGTGGGGTGACCGGCCCCGGCCGTCGGGATGGAGGACAACAGGAACCTCACTGATGCGCAACCCTTGGAGCGACGCCTTAACGACCATCTCGCTGGCGAACTCCATGCCCGTTGTGACCAAGTTCAATCGCTCGTAGGCGTCCTTCCGGAACGCACGCAGTCCGCAGTGCGCGTCGCCAACACGAGTCCGGTAGAACAGGTTCAACAAGCCGGTGAGGACAGGGTTGCCGATGTAGCGATGGTGCCAAGGCATGGCCCCCGGTCGGATCTCCCCCCTGAATCGGTTGCCCACTACCAAGTCGTCCCCGGCCCGTAACCGCTCGACGAACGGCGCGATTTGGGTAAAGTCGTAGCTGTCGTCGGCGTCGCCCATGACTATGTACCGACCGTGGCAGTCGGCGATGCCACCTTGAAGTGCCGCTCCGTACCCGCGGCGTGCGACCGAAATGATCCGCGCGCCAGCCGCCGAAGCGATCTCTTGGGAGCCATCGGTGCTGCCGTTGTCGGCGACGATCACTTCACCGGTGGTGCCCATTTCGCTGAGGGCACGAATCGCCTTGCCGACACACACACCGACCGTGCGCGCCTCATTGAGGCACGGCATCACAATCGACACCTCGATTCCCTGTTCTGTAGGATTTTTCGGCTCGACCTCGACCGGCACGAGGCAAAATGTACTCGCCACCCTCGGTCTCCTAACACTACAGCGCGGGTTTCCTGAATGTCGATGAGTCCATTATCGGGAGGGCATCCGATGACGGACCAGGAAATCGCGCGGTTGGGGCCGGCGTTCGCTGGCTATCTGAAGGGTTACC
>JALHNS010000429.1 GCA_022843445.1 Gemmata sp. | reverse complement strand
GCTAGAGCACGGTTCAGGTGTGCAACATCGACCGGAACGAGGTCGCGGACATCGACCCGAAGGGCGACTGGAAGGAAGCCCCCGACGTCGCGTTCACGTTCAGCGTCGGACCGCTGGAGCACTTCCCGGACCGCGACAGCCTGGTGACGATCAACACCCGCACGGCCGAGGTCCACGAGCGCAAGCGGTCCGCCGAGAAGTGGGAGAAGCTCGCGAAGGCCGAGGGCATGACCTACTTCGGCATCGCGGCGTCGTACAACCCGGTCCGCAAGGTCGTCCATGTTCGGCGGGTCGCAGGCGGCACCGCCCTGGACCAACGTGCGCAAGTGGTACCAGCTCGACGACACGGGGAAGGTCACACGGCTCGACGACTCGCCGGTCGACAGCTATGCCGCCACGTCCACGCTGTTCGCCGTCGATCCGGTCAGCGGAAAGCACCTGCTGATCCGGGCGAACGACTTCGGATACAAGAAGACGACCGGGTACTGGTTCTACGAGCTGGACGTCACCCGGAAGCCGGGCGAGCAGTGGGCGCGGCGCAAGGATCTGGAGACGGCGGTTCCGCAGTTCAACCCGCGGAGCCCGAACCGCGCGTTCTGCACGGTGTCGGTGCCGCTCCCGGAGTACGGGGTGAACCCGTTCATGGGGCGGGAGAAGGTGTGGACCTCCAAGCACGCCGCCCCACCCGCTACCGAGAAGTAGCGAAGCACCATTCGCGCTTCCCGGGTATCGCACGGGCCAGAAGCCGGGCCGCCGCTGTGCGCCCCGACAACCTCGACCGGCGGCACCGCAAGCTGCTCGGCGTAATCGCCGGACTGAGTGCGGACAAGCTCGACGAGACCGTGCCGGGGAAGACGTGCCCGGTGACGGGCATGCTGCACAGCACCACTCGGCACTACGCCTCCAACGCCGGACGGCGCGGTCTCCCTTCTCGCGCCTCCGACTCCCGTCGGCGGGATGAGCCGGATGGTCGATTTGGAGTTCGCCAACCGTTCCGTTTCGTGTTCCGTTATAGGGAACAAATGTGATCAAATCTGGCGAAACGGAACTGCCACAGCGCGACACTGGAGCGGGCCGGGTTGTTCGGGTCGCCGGTTTGGTACTGGCGGATGAGCTTGAGCACCGCGGGCGGCGTGTCCGGGCGAATGCCCCACTCGAACTTGCTGAGCAACTCGCGGGCGCGGCGCGCCACTTCCGGGTCGTCGCTCTTCACCGCGCGCTCGAGCGCCGGAAGCGCCGCGTCCCCGCGCTTCCAGAGTTCGCGCTGCGCTTTCTCGCGCGTGCCGAACGCCGGGTGCCCGAGGTCCGCGATCAGTTCGTCAACCGTCGGCTCTTTGGGCGGATCGGCGAACGCGGGGAGTGCGAGCAGAAGGACCGCGAGCGCGGCGGGAACCCAACGCATGAGCGCGCCTCCGAACCGCGAACGTGCGGATCGTGCATCGTACCCGGTTTCGGTGGCGCGCGGCAACGCCGCGTTACTTTGGGTTACGCCGCACTGCCTTTGCGCACGTCGATGTTCGTGCCGTCCTGAATCATTATGACGTGCGCGCGCTTCACGAACAACCCTGTCCCGGCGACGCCCGGGATCGCGCTGATGGCGATGTCCGTGCCGTGCGGGTCTCGGATCGGGCCGGTTTTGCAATCGAGGATGTAGTTACCGTTGTCGGTGATGTAGAGGCCATCGCCCTTCTCGCGCGGCGTGACGACGAAACCCATGCGCGTCAGGTGCCGGATGCACGGCGTGAGCGCGAAAGGCACCACTTCCACCGGCACCTTGTCGCGGGTGCCGAGCACCGGAACCAGTTTCTCCGGGCCCACCAACACGACGAACTTCTTCGCGTACCCCGCTACCACCTTTTCGCGCAAGAGCGCGCCGCCCCAACCCTTCACGAGGTCGCCGTTCGGGTCCACTTCGTCCGCGCCGTCGAAGCACACGTCGATGTGTTCCACGTCCTCGAACTTGATGATCGGGATGCCGAGTTGCTTCGCCAGCGTGTCACTCACATCAGAAGTTGGGATGCCGCGCACGGAAAGGCCACCGGCCTTCACCCGCGCGCCGAGGGCGTGAATGAACGCGGTCGCGGCGCTCCCGGTACCGAGACCGACGACGCTGTTGTTCGGGATCAGTTCCAGCGCGCGCTCCGCGAGCAGTGACAGGTCCGGTTTGTCCGCCATGAGTGACTTTCTGTGTGTGGTAGTTCGCGCTTCGCCGGAGGCCGCACAGGGCTTCCGCCCAGTGCTACGGTAGGCGACCCGCTCCGCGGGTGCAAAGGCAGAAGACCAACGGTTGCCTTTCCGCCCGGAGGGCCGGCTTGCGTAGCACAGGGCGGAAGCCCTGTGCGCCCTTCGCGGGCACCGCGCGGCGATTATCGACGACGCACCGCGTTCGGCCAAGTGTATACTTGCGTCACACTCCCTTTCCCGGATTCCCACATGAACCGCCGCACGTTCCTCGCTGCCTGCCCCGCGTTCGCCCTCGCGTCGTGTTCGCGCGCCGAACACGCCAATGTCGAAGGCAGCGGCGCGCCGGACAAGCTCGAAGTGGGCGCGACCGATTGGCCGTGGTGGCGCGGCCCGGCACGCGACGGCACCGCACCGGAACAGAAGCTCCCGCTCGAATGGGATGCGAAGAAGAACGTGCTCTGGGAAGCCCCGGTGCCCGGCCGCGGGCACGGCTCGGTGTGCGCGGTCGGCGACAAGCTGTTCCTCTGCACCGCCGACGAAAAGGAGCAGTCGCAAGGCGTACTGTGCCTCGATCGCGCCACCGGGAAGCAGTTGTGGCACACCGAAGTTCACAAAGGCAACTTCGTGAAGGGGAGCAACACGAAGAGTTCGCACGCTTCGGCGACGCCCGCGTGCGACGGCAAACACGTGTTCGTGAACTTCGCCAACAACAACGCGATCGTCGCCACCGCGCTCACCCTCGACGGCAAGCAAGCGTGGCAAACGAAGGTCTGCGCGTACACGCTGCACCAAGGCTACGGGGCGTCGCCGGCGGTGTACGGGTCGCTCGTGCTGGTCGCGGGCGACAACAAGGGCGGCGGCGCGGTGTCCGGCCTCGACCGCGCGTCGGGGAAAGTGGTGTGGAGCCGCGCGCGGCCGAAGCAACCGAACTACTGCTCGCCGATCGTGCTGAACGCGAACGGCAAAGACCAACTGTTCCTCATCGGCTGCGATCTGGTCACGAGCCTCGACCCGCTGACCGGGAAGGAGAATTGGGAACTGAAGGGCGCGACTACGGAGTGCGTCACGTCCACCGTCACCGACGGCAAGCACATCTACACGAGCGGCGGCTACCCGAAGAACCACGTGAGCGCGGTGAAGGTCGACGGCAGCGGCGTGGCGTGGGAGAACAAGAGCCGCGTGTACGTGCCGAGTATGCTCTACCGCGATGGGCACCTGTACGCGATCCTCGACGCCGGCACCGCGATGTGCTGGAAGAGCGACACCGGCGCGAAGGTGTGGGAAGGCGCGCTGAACGGCACCTTCAGTTCGTCGCCCGTGTTGGTGGGCGATCACATATTCGCCACGAACGAAGTCGGGCGCACGTTCGTGTTCAAAGCGACCCCGAAAGAGTTCGACCAAGTGGCCGACAACAAGTTGGGCGACGAGTGCTTCGCCACCCCCACACCGGCGGGCGGGAAGCTGTTCGCGCGAGTCGCAGTAAAGGCCGGCGGGGCGCGCCAAGAGAAGGTCGTGTGCATCGGCTGACGCGCGCGATATCGCCTCTTGACTTCAATTGTACATGAGTATACTATTCATTCGACGGCGCGTTTCCGGCGCGCCGCCGCGAGGGGCTTGCGTGCGCGAAGTCGGAACGGCGCACGAAAGCGTGTTGGTCGAACCGCCGGCGTAAGCCGGTGGGTCAGCGCACCCACCGGCTTACGCCGGCGGTTCGACGGGCTGATGCCGCCATTGAGGGCGGCTGAGAAGTCCGAGAATTCCACCTTCACCGACCGCGCGGGCGCTGCCCGTCGCGGTATCAGCGCTTGTACACGCCGAACTCGGATTCAGCACGGAAACTGCTCGTAAGCTGGAATTTCAAAGCGGTTTTGCCGGTACGGGTTCAGCCCCTTGCGCCAACATTGGAAGCTCGAGAGCGCGTAGGCCGGCAGGAAGAACGGCCCCCACTGCATGTATTGGCCGACGTGGACGTGTTCGTGGTTGCGCGTCCAATCGAGGTTGTCGCGGTCTTGCCCCAAGATGACGTGACCAAGCGTCATGGCTCCCGCGCCGCCGGCGATCTTGCGGAGGAACCAGCGGGCGAACCCGCCGTACACTTCCATCGCGCCGCGCTCGAACCGGACACCGCCCCCGGTGAGCACCGCGGGCACCACGAACAGCGCGCCCAAAAAGGTGTTCGGCGACGCCCACGTGTAACCGAGCGCGCGGGATGCGTAGCGAATCACGAGTGCGCCTCACTTCGGGTCGTAGTTGCGCTCGAACAGCCCGACGCCCTTCAACACTTCCGCGGGTCGGCCGAGCGAATTGTCTACGATCATGTTGCCGCGCCCGCCGCTCGCCTTCAAGGAAAACGACTCCGCGTTCGGCCGGTCGTCGCGGATCAGACACCCGCTCACGCGCGACAGGCTCACGTCCTTCAGCAGCAGTCCCGCGCCGTCGCAATCGAAGACGTTCAGGTTCGTGACGTTCACCCGCGAACAGCGCTCGAGCGCCACCGCCGCCGGCGCGGCCCGCGTGCGCGAAATCGTGAACCCGGTGAGCGCGCAATCGGTGCAATCGCGGAATAAGATCGCGTTCGTGGTGGTGGGGCTTTCTTCGCTCGCGTATCGCGGGTTGCGGTCGAAGTTGTTCGGCCCGATCGTGACCGCGGTGCTGTTCTCCACGAGCACGTTGTGCTCGTAGGCGGTCCAGCAGGTGTTGCCGGTCATCACCACGCCGCGCGCGCCGTCGAGGTGAACGTTCACCTTCACGTCCGAGAGCACGTTACCGGTGATGGTGACGTGCCCGTCGCGCAGCTCGTCGGTGTCCTTCGCCTTCTTCGCGCTCGGGCCCTTAATCCTGATGTTCGCGGACCCGGGCGCGACGTGCCCGTGCTGAATCGTGCACCCGGTGATCGCCACCTCCGCGTTCGAGCCACCGGTGCAGTCGATGAGCACATTCGCGGTGGGCGGGCCGTTCGCACCGTGGTTCCCTTCGATGTCGCACCCGGTGATGTGCAGGTTGCGCACTTCCCCCGCGCGCACCACGACGCCCCCGCCGTCGCAGTAGCTGATGTGCGAACCGGTCACGTTGATCTGGTGCAAATTCACCGCGTCGAGGAACAGCCCGATGCCGCGGTTCTCGTAGATGTGACAGTCCGAAACGATGACGTTGCGGTTGCGGTTCGTGAGGTGGATGCCGTGATTGCACTTGCGAATCAGCACCTTCGACACCGTGAACTTCATCGTGCCGGTCGCTTCGATGCCGTTCGCTTTCTCGTGCTCACCAACGATCTCAATACCGCTCACACTCGGCATCCGCTCAGCCCATACTTCCTGCTTCACGGTTTTAGGCGCAGCAGTGCCGGCGTGCGTGCCGACGAACTTGAACGCCGGGCCTTCGCCGGCCATCACGATGCGCGCCGTGCCATCGCCCTTGATCGCCACCGGGCCGGTCTTCGCGAGGTCGACGACGACCGTTTTCGTGAGCTTGTAAGTGCCCGCGGGGAAGTACACCACGCCGCTCGTGCGAACGCGCTCGAAGGCGGTGTGAATGGCTTCTTCGGTGAACACGCCGACCGCGTCGTCGGGTTTCGTGGGCGCGGGCGGCTGCGTACACGAGCTGACCGCGATTGCGAACAGCGCGACGGCCGCGAACAGCAAAGGCAAGCGCGACATGGCAGCACTCCGGGGAGGAAGTGCGAGCGTACCGGGCGGCGCGCGGCGTGGGAAGCGGCATTCGGGCGACGCGGCGCACGAATAGTTGTTAAGCGCCCCTCACCCGGCCTCGAAGACTCGGCCACCCTCTCCCACGCTCGCGCGGGGAGAGGGCAAAAGCCAAAACTATCGCGCGCGTTGTAGCTCAGCGAAGTGGCGTTGCGTTTGGC
>JALHNS010000428.1 GCA_022843445.1 Gemmata sp. | reverse complement strand
GGCGCTCGACGCGGCCCGCGACCGGTGGCCGGGCAAGTCGTACACGGTGCAACTGCCAAAGAAGCCGACCGACGCTTACGCGGTCACGGTGCGCGGCGACGGCGACGGCGGGCCGTCGGTGTACGGGCTGGTGGCCGTCGATCCATTCTCCGGGGCCGTGACCGCCGACGTGCGGCACGACGCGCTCCCGCTGCTCGAGCGCGCGCGGCTGTGGGTGCTGCCGATTCACATGGGCACGGTCGCGGGCACGCCGACAAAGGTGCTCGCGCTGGTGACGTGCTTGGCTCTGGCGGGCCTCGCGGTGTCCGGCGTGTGGATGTGGCTGGCGCGCCGGCCGGCGGGCCGGTGGGGCTTCCCCCGCGCGAGCGCCGCCCCGGTGCCGAAACCGGCCACGGTACTCATCCTCGCACTCGCCCTGTTCCTGCCGACCGTCGCGCTCTCACTCGTCGCCGTGCTCCTCAGCGAGTGGCTGGTTGAGCGCGTGCGGCGGTCGCGTTCGCCCGATTCGCCCCCGCCCGCCGACCCGGTGCCGGCGCGTGTTCCCGTCCTCTCCGATCCTCAAGAGGTGTCCGCGTCATGATGAAGCGCAAGGGGTTTACCCTGATCGAACTGCTGGTGGTGATCGCGATTATCGCGATCCTCATCGGGCTGCTCTTGCCCGCGGTGCAGAAGGTGCGCGAGGCCGCGGCACGCATGAGCAGCCAGAACAATCTGAAACAGATCGGGCTGGCCGTCCACAACTTCTTGGGGGTGAACAACTCGTTCCCGCTGACGGACTACTACCCGCGGGACCGGAACGCCGACGGGACGTGGACCTCGGTCGATCCGAACTTTCACGTCATTAGCAGCGGGTGGGCCGTCATCCTGCCGTACTTGGAACAGGACAACATGGCCCGGCGGTACGACCCCAAATTGCACCCGTTTGACACCACCGACGCCAACGGGGACGGGTTCACGAACAAGATGATTTCGGACATGCCGCTCAAGACGTTCGTCGCCCCGGCCGACCCGGTTCCGGCGGCCGTTCCTTACCCCGGTTGGTCGAGCTACTACTGGTGCGCCGGGAATCGCTCGTTCCTCGGGATCGGTCAGCCGGGAACGGACGCGAGCGGGTTTACGTACTCCGACGGGGTGATCGTGCCCGGCAAGGCCGGAGTGCGGGTAACGTTCGCTTCCATCACCGACGGAACCTCGAGCACGATCCTCGCCGGTGAAGGGCACCACACGCTCAAGGGCTACACGTTCACCACCGGGCCCAACGCCGGGCAGACCCGCACCGGCGACACGACTTGGAACTACGGCCACATCTACTTCAGTTTCAATCACATCGAAGCCCCGATGAACACCGTCCAAGTGGCCACTTGGGCGTACGACCCGGCGCGCACGGCCGAAGACGGGAAGTACGCGTTCCGCAGCGCCCACGTGGGCGGGGTGAACTTCGCGTTCGCGGACGGGTCGGTGAAGTTCCTGCGCCAGTCGATTCCGATGGCGACGTACAAGGCGCTCGGCAGTCGGGCCGGCGGCGAGGTCATCAGCAACGACTACTAACGGAGACCAATGTGTCGCGATTGATCGTCCTCGTGTGCGCGCTCGCCGCGGTCGGGTGCGGTTCGTCCACCCCGGCCGCGGGCGATCCGTCCAAGAAAAACACTTGGGCCGAATACCAGAAGATGGACGCGGAGCAGAAAGACGACCCGTACGTCGTGGACAACCTCGACGACGACGCGAAGAAGAAACTCGCCGAATCCCTGCGCAAGAAGAAGCGCTGACCCCCAAACCCGGTACGCGGAGTTCCACATGAATCGGTTGATCCTGTCGGTTGTCGCCCTCGCCGCGTGCGCGGCCGCGACGCGCGCGCACATGGTGTACGTCGTCCCCGCGAAGGACGGCGGTGCCGTCACCGTCGTGTTCAGCGACTCGCTCGAACCCGACGAGAAGGTGAAGATGGACAAGGTCGGCGGGCTGAAGCTCCTCGCCCGCGTCGGCGGCAAGGACGCACCGGTCGAGTACACGAAGGGCGACCACTCGTTCGCGGCGAAACTCCCCAAGGGCGCGTCGGTGGCGTACGGCACCGCCGTGTACGGGTTGCTCACCAAGTCCGAGAAGCCGACACTGCTCGTGTACCACCCGAAGGCCGTGCTCGCAGGCTCGGATGCCAAATCCGCCACCGTCGGTGAAGCCGCCGCGCTGGAGGTCGTGCCGGTCAGCGAAGCCGGGAAAACCCGGTTCCGACTGCTCGCGAAGGGCAAACCGGTCGCGGGTGCCGAGGGCACGGTGGTGCTACCCGATGGCACCAAGGAGAAAGTGACGACCGACAAGGAGGGGTTCACCATCGGGTTCGAGAAGACCGGTCGGTACGCCGCCTACCTGAAGCTCACCGAGAGCAAAGCGGGAGAGCACGACGGGAAGAAGTACGAGGAAGTGCGGCACTACGCGACGCTCGTCGCGGACCTCGGCAAGTGATCGACCACCACACGCACCCGGAGGCACGAACCCCATGAACCTGTCCGTCACTTGGGACGCGCGCGCCGCGTCCCACCTGCTGAGTCGAACGAGTTTCGGCGGCACACTGGCACAGGCCGAGAAGTTGGCCGCGCGCGCGCTCCCCGACGCGGTCGCGGCGCTGATCGACGTCGCGAAGGAGGCGGCCCCGCCGCCGAAGCCCGAATGGGTGAAGGAACCGTGGGTGAACACCGAGCGCGTGTACCCCGAAACGACCCCGATGGAGCGCATGGAGAACCACCGCAAGACCGGGCAGCGGCACGCCGCCGAGCGGGACCAACTGCGGTGCTGGTGGCTCGATCACATGGCCCGCACCGCGGCCCCGTTCCGCGAAGTGGTGACGCTGTTCTGGCACGGGCATTTCACCACCGAGGCCCGGCGCGCCACCATCGCCCAAGCGCTGTACGAGCAGAACGCGAAGCTCCGCAAGCACGCGCTCGGCTCGTTCCGCGAACTGCTCGGGGCCGTCGCGCTCGACGCGGCCATGATGATGTACCTCAACATGGAAGACTCGGACGCCAAGAAGCCGAACGAGAACTTCGCCCGCGAACTGCTCGAACTGTTCACCGTCGGCATCGGCAACTACACCGAGCGCGACATCAAGGAGGTCGCCCGCGCGCTCACCGGCTGGACCCTCGACGCGCCGCCCGGTACCGCGAAGCGGCCCACCGTCGCCGACGCGCCGCGCACGTTCTGCCGCGACGGCCTCGTGCCCACGTTCGTGAAGGACAAGCACGACGCGGGCGCGAAATCCGTCCTCGGCAAGAGCGGCAACTTCGGGGCGAACGAGGTGCTCGATATCGTCGCGGCGCACCCGGCCACCGCGCGGTTCGTGAGCGCGAAGCTGATCGCGTTCTTCGGCGCGGCCGATCCGAAGAACGAGCTGCGCGACCGCATGGCTTCGAAGTTCCGCCAGACCAACGGCGACATCGCCACGACGCTCGGTGTGCTGCTAACCGCACCGGAGTTCTACGCGAAGGAGAGCCGCGGCACGCTCATCAAGTCGCCGGTTCACCTGCTCGTCGGCACATGCCGGTTGCTGAACCTCGACGCGACGTTCACGCCGAGCCTCGCGCAGGTGACGGCGGCCATGGGGCAGGAGCTGTTCAACCCGCCGAACGTGAAGGGCTGGCCCGGCGGGCGCGACTGGATCAGCGCGGGCACGCTCGCGGTGCGGTACCACCTGCCCGAAGCGCTGTTCGACGGCAAGCAGCCGGACGGGTTCGAGCCGCTGGCCGGCGACCGCAACTTCGCGCTCCCGGCCGACGAGAAGGCCCGCCGCGACCTGCTCGCCCGCATTCAAGCCGCCGACCGGCAGCGCAAAGAGTCCCGCAAGAAGGACGGGTTCAAGGTGACGTTCGACGCGGCGAAGGCCGCAGACGGCACCGACCCGACCGACGCCGGGAAACTGGTGCGTGCGCTGGTCGCCAAGATGCTCGCGGTGCCGCCGGCGGCCGACGCGCTGGCCGCGCTGACCGACGCCGTGACCGCCGTTCCCGCGGCCGAGCGCGCGAAGCTCGCGTGCCGGCTGATCCTCACCACCCCCGAATACCAACTCGCGTAAGGAGTCGAACCGTGCTACCGAACATCGACCGCCGCCGGTTTCTCGGCGTGGGCGCGCTGACTGCCACCGTGCCCGCGTTCCTCGCCGCCACCGGGCGCGCGCTGGCCGCCGACCCGAAGGCCGCCGCCGGGCGCGTGCTCGTGGTCGTGCAACTGGCCGGCGGGAACGACGGGCTGAACACGCTCGTGCCGTTCCGCGACGACGCCTACTACAAGGCCCGGCCCAAACTCGCCGTGCCCCGCGACAAGGCGCTGAAGGTGACGGACGACCTCGCGCTACACCCGGAGGCCGGCGGGCTGCGCGAGTTGCTCGACGCCGGGCACCTCGCGGCCGTGGCGAACGTGGGTTATCCGAACCCGAACCGCTCGCACTTCCGCGCCACCGAAATCTGGGAGACCGCGACCCCGGACAAGGAGGTGCTCACCGGTTGGGTCGGTCGGTACTTCGACGCGGAGTGCGCGGGCGTGGCGTCGCCGATGCTGGGGCTGCAACTGGGCGAGAAGCCGGCGCTGGCGTTCGCGCACCCGAAGGGCCGCGCGGTCACGCTCACCAACCCGAGCCTGTTCGAGTGGGAACCGGGCGCGGCGAAGGCGATGGAGCGGCTGAACGCGGTGCGCCCCACCGACAACCCGCAGCTCGACTTCTTGCGCCGCACCGGTAACGACACGCTGAGCCTGTCGCGCAAGATTCAAGACGCGCTGAAGGACACCAAGACCGCGACCGAGTACGCGCCGTTCAACTTCTCGCAGTCGCTGAAGGTGGTGGCGCAGATGATCGCGGCCGAGGTGCCCACGCGGGTGTACTACGTGTCGCTCGGCGGGTTCGACACGCACACCGCGCAGGCCGGCCGGCACGCGGGGCTGATCCAAGAGCTGAGCCAAGGGCTGCGCAGCTTCGCCGCCGACCTGAAGGCGCTGGGCCACCTCGACCGCACACTGGTGATGACGTTCAGCGAGTTCGGGCGGCGCGTGGCCGAGAACCAGCAACAGGGCACCGACCACGGCACCGCCGGGCCGATGTTCCTCGCGGGCGGCGCGGTGAAGGCGGGCGTTCACGGTGACAAACCGGACCTCGCGAACCTCGACGAGGGCGACGTGAAGTTCAAAACGGACTTCCGGTCGGTGTACGCGGCGGTGCTGAAGAACTGGCTCGCGGCCGACCCGAAGCCGGTGCTCGGCGGTGCGTTCGACGCCGCCCCGGTACTCGCCTGATCCCACTTCATCGTTGGCGCGCGTCGGCCGGTTCCGCTCGTCGGAATCGGCCGACTTACTTTTTCTTACGTGATAACTGTTCGTAAAACGAATCGACCGGTGGTGGGTTCGATCGCTTCTGGCCCGTCGGCGGGCCTCTTGTAGGTGTTGTGCCGTGCCGAAGCAACTGCCGTCGATGTGGGAAGAACTGACCGTCGCGGACGTGGTCTCGAACGTGTTCGTCGAGACCGCGACCCTGTTCGCCGTGTTCTTCTTGGGCGCGCTGGTCGGCAGCTTCGTGAACGTGGTGCTGTACCGCGTGCCGCTGCGATTGAACCTGCTGTGGCCGCCGTCGCGGTGCCCGGTGTGCCTGCACCGGCTCAAACTGATCGACAACGTGCCGGTGGTCAGTTGGCTGCGGCTGCGCGGCAAGTGCCGACACTGCGGCACCGCGATCCCGCGCAGTTACCTGCGCACCGAAGTGCGGTTCGGCCTGCTGTTCCTCGCGCTCACGTACGTCGAGATTCACACCGGCGGGTTGAACCTCCCGGTGCGCGGGGCGAACCAGTACCCCGGCGCGCTCTGGAACCTGTGGTATCCGAAGCCGGACCTCGTCTTCGTCTGGCTGTACCACCTGTTCGGTGCGGCGCTGTTCGCCACCCTCTACTTGTTCGCGCGGCGCGGCGAGTTCGTGCCCGGTGCGCTCGCGTGCGCGGCCGCGCTCGGCGGCGCGGTGCCGGCGGCGCTGGTGCCGGGGTTGCACCTCGCCCCACTCGCCGGCGCGCCGCCCGGCG
>JALHNS010000427.1:5346-6060 GCA_022843445.1 Gemmata sp. | reverse complement strand
TGTGCTTCAGGTGCAGTTCGGCCCCGCCCTTGAGTTGCAGCTCGTTCACGGCGGACGCCAGCTTCGCGGGCAGCGCTTGGCGCAGGGCCTCGTCGGCAACGAACGGCTTCATCTCGCCCGCGCCGATGTTCGCCCACACCGCGCCGTCCGGGTAGAACCGCAGTTCCGCGGCGCTCAGCTTCAGGCGCGTGGGGCCGTGCTTGCCGGTGAGGTGCGCGAGGTCGAGCCGGTTGTTCTTGTACTGGAGCCAGCCGGTCAGGTCGGTCACTTCGTAGGCGAGGAACGCGGGCCTCACGGTGGGGCCGGCGAAGTTGAACGTGAGTGCCATGTCGCGGGCCGGGTCGAACGGCGTGTCGTCGTCCGGGCGGTCGATCGGCGGCGCGCGGTCCAGAATCTCCACGTCGGCGCTGAAGCTGAGCCGGCCGGACGGCGCGAGCGCGTCCCACCCGCTTTCGACGCGCACGGCCGCCAGGGCCGCCCGCATGTCGGCGTCGACGGGCAGGTTGGTGCCGCCCATCTTGAGCACGAGTTTGCGGTCGCGCGAGTCCGGCAGCGGGCGCTTCGCGCCGTTCATCCACACCGGCGCGCCGCCGTGAACGGCCGTGACGCCGTCCAGAATCAGCTCGTCGCGGTCGGGCAGCGGCGCGATCGGTTCGCCGGGCCGCACGGGCCGCGCCGCGTCGGTCGTGGTGGTGCGGACCACCCCCCGGCCCC
>JALHNS010000427.1:0-5336 GCA_022843445.1 Gemmata sp. | reverse complement strand
CGTCGGGCGGGGGGCCCCCCACCACCACGCGGCCCTTCACCTGTTCCACCGGGTACGGGAACCGCGCGTAGTTCACCTTCGCGTCTTTGATGTCGATGCGGAACTCGTTTTCGAGCAGGTTCACGCCGGCCTGCTGGGTGATCTTGGCGACGAAGTCGCCCCGCCCGGAGGCGCGGAACTGGCGCACCATCGCGGCGAACTTGGGCGGCAGCGCGTTCACGAGGTCGTCGTTGAGCGGGGCGTTCAGCCCGGTAACGGTGAGGCTCACCGCGGGGTCCGGGCCGGGGCCGTCGGCGCGCCCCTTGATCGTCACGAACTGCCCGCCCGCGGTGCCCACGAGGTCGATGGTGACGCCCGCTTCGCCGGTGTGCGTGGTCACGCGCTTCAGGAGGCCGCGCACGTCCGCGAGCGGGTAGCGGAACTTCTCGTAGGTCAGCCCGGCCTGCTTGGGGCGCACCTCGAGGTCGCGTTTCCAGCCCGCGCCCTCGCGCCCGAACTTGTAGGTCACGTCCACGTGCCCGGTGGGGTTGAACTGCTTGCGCGCGCGGCGCAACTCGGCGGGCACCAGTTCGAAGAGCGCGTCGCTCAGCGGCAGGTCGGTGGCGTGCACTTCGAGCCGCTGCAGGTTGTCCTCGACGGCCTTCAGCGGGTCGCCGCCGTCGTTCGCGCCCTGAAGCGCGAGGGCCGGCAGGCCGTCGCCGCGGGTGTCGAGCGACAGGCGCAGTTTGGTGCCGCCGACGACGGCGCTGGCCTCCTCCACTTTGATGTGGCCGTTCACGCTGCGCACGCTCGCGCTCAACTTTTCGACGACGAGGGCGAGGTCCGGGTGCTCGAACCGGGCGTCCTTGACCGAGAACCGCACGTCGTGCTTCCAGTGCGGGCCGGGGCCGCCGGGGGCGTAGGCGAGTTCGGCGCGCACGTTCGCGGTCGCGGTCAGTTTGGCGAGGTGCGGGGCGAGGTCCGGGGCGACGCGCCGCGCGACGCTCAGCACGGCCGGGCCGAGCGGCAGTTCGGGCGCGTCGGTGTTCAGCGACAGGTGCTTGGTGAGCTTGTTGTACCGCGCCCGCACCGACACCGGGCCGTAGTTGGCCGCGACCGCGCTGCCCTGCACGGTGAGCGTCGGCAGCGGGTCGTTCAGGAGCGTGAGCTGCAGGTTCGTGAGCGCCAGCGGCGGCAGCGCGCCGGGCGCGCGATCGGTGACCGTAACGGAGCCGTTCTTCACCACGAACGTGGGCACCGGGCGGTCCGCGGGGCCGGGCTTCATCGTACTCAGGACGTTCCACTCGCCGCCGGCGGGGCGCTCGACCGTGAGCACCGGCGAATCGAGTTCCACCTTCTTGATGACGAGCCGGCCGCGGTTCAGTTGCTCCTTGTCGTGGTACAGCACCGCGCTGGGCACGCTGAGGAACGGCCGGTCGGCGGGGTCGCCGCGGCGCGTCAGCTTGATGTCGGAAACGGCGATCCCGCCGAGGATGCGCATGCGGGCCGAGCCGACGTGCACGTCGACGTCGGCGAACTGTTCGGTGAGGGTGGCGACGACCTTCTCGCGCACGCGCTCCGGGCTGACCCACGAATTGGCGAGCAACGCGAGGGCGGCGAGGGCCGCGACCCCGGCGAGGATCAACCCGCGGATGAGCCAACTGCGAGCGCGCATCCGTGCCCGTTCCCCGGTGCGTGACGGAACCAACTCACTGGCGGTGAGCGGCGGGACAATACGCACAGCCGCTCCGCGAATCAATGCCGACGGCGCGGGCGGGCGCGGCGCGCGAACTTGCGGGGCTTGCGGGTGGCCGGCTCTCTCCGGGAGGCGGGGCGTTGAGTGAAAAGTTCGTTCGACGGCCGTGAAGGTGCCTTCGTCCTTCTGCGCCGACTCTCGGAGAGAGTCGGCCACCCGTTGGCGGCGCGAACTTGCGGCGTCTGGGGTGCGTCCGGTAAGCTCCGCGAAGGAGCAAACACACGGGCGCGATTCTGTTGCCGACGGAGATCGTTCCGGTTCACGGGCAGCTGGTGTTTCTCGCCGGGCCGATTCAGGGCGCGCCGGACTGGCAAACCGAGGCGGCCCGGTGGTTCGCGGCGCGCGCGCCGGGCGTGTCCGTCGCGTCGCCGCGCCGGTTGACCCGCGACGCGCCGTTCGACTACGCCGCACAGGTGGATTGGGAAACGCACCACTTGCGCCGCGCCGCGGAGCACGGCGCGATCCTCTTCTGGCTGGCGCGGGAGGCGGAGGCGGTTCCGGGGCGCGCGTACGCGCAAACCACGCGGTTCGAACTGGCCGTATGGAAGGTGCGGCACGAGCGGGACGGCGCGCGCCTCGTCATCGGCATCGACGACGGCTTCACCGGCGCGCGGTACATTCGGCACCGGTTCGCGCGCGACTGCCCCGGCGTTCCGCTGGTGGATTCGCCGGGCGCGGCGTGCGCAACGGCGCTGGAACTGGCGCTCGCGGCGCGGTAACCTGCGGCCACCACGAGCGCGAGGTGCGGTGTGCTCATCCTCCCGGGGCCGAAGGCCGAGATCGCTCACCTTTCGTTCAGCCCCTGCGGGCGGCTGCTCGCGGCCAGTGGCCCGCAGCGGCCGTTCGAGATGTGGGACGTGACCGCCGCGAACCAGTGGGGCCGGCACACGGGCGTGCTGTTCGTACCGGGGCGCGCCGCGTTCCACCCCACCAAGCCCGTGTGCGTGGTGCCGGTTCACCTCGGCGTGTGCGTGATCGAGACCGACACGAAGAAGGCCGAAGTGATTTGGAACTCGGACGAAGGGCACGAGCACGTCACGAATCCGGTGTTCGCGCCGGACGGCGAAACGTTCGTCTCGCACCGGTGGGGCGACTTCCGGTGCCTGCGCCGCCGCGCGAAGGGGCTTCACAAGTTCGTGTGGTCGAGCAAGCACCCGGTGTTCAAGTTCCCGGAGCGGCGCGCGTACGCGCAGCTCGGCGTCGCCGCCGGGTTCGCGCCGACCGGCAAAGTGATCGTCGCGTTCGACGGCTACCGGATGTGGAACGAACCGGAGCCGCGCATGGTGCGCGTGCGGGCGCTGAGCGAGAAAGACGGGAAACAGTACGCGGAGGCCGAGGTGCCGCGCACCACGCGGCCCGCGCTCGCCTTCGCCCCAAACGGCAAACACGTCCTCACCTTCGAACCCGCGAAGCTCGTGCTCCGCGACCTCGCCGCGCTCGAACCGGTAGCGGAGGTTAAGTGCGGGCGCACGAAGCCGGTCGCGGCGGCGTTCCACCCCGGCGGCAAGTGGCTCGCGGTCGCGGCGGGTACCGCGGTGAAGGTGTTCGACTGCGCCACTTGGAAGGAAACGCGCGTGTTGGACTGGAAAATCGGGAAGGTGAAGAGCCTCGCGTTCAGTTCCGACGGCGCGCTCGCCGCGGCCGCCGGCGATTCGGGTAAGATCGTGGTGTGGGACGCGGACGCGTAATGGTTCCCCCTCGTGTTAACACCGAAAACCGCCATGCTCGTACTGAAAACGTCGATCCGCACGCCGGTGGGGTTGCACTTCTCGCCGTGCGGCGCGGGCCTGCTCGCGTTCAGCGGCAGTGCCGTGCAAGTGTGGCGCGACTGGCTGAACGAGCCGGCGCGCCCGGTGGTGAAAACCGGCAGCACGCTCGAGCGCGCCGCGCTCGGCCCCGGGGCGGCGCACGCGGTGCTGTACCTGTCGGGGAACAGTCGCACGAAGGTGCTCGACGTGGCGACCGGGAAGGTCAGCGAATCGGTGGTGCCCGACGCCGGCCCCGCGTGGCCGCACTTCGGCCCGGAGGGCGGGTTCGTCATTTCCAGCCACAGCCGCGGCAAGTTGTCGCGGTTCGACTACGACCCGGCGCACCCGGACCTGCTGCGCGAGGTGTGGCAGATCGACCGCCGGGGCGGGCGGGACGGCAAGACGACGCTCGGCACGCACTACCGGTTCGGCGCGGTGTGCGGCGCGACCGGCGCGCTCGTGGGTCTGGAGTACCGGCACGGCGGGCGCGGCGAGCCGTTCGACGCGCTCACGGCGCGCGCCGCGGCCGACGGCGCGCTGGTGTCGCGCGAGGTGCTGAAAGCGGCGGAGTACAACCGGTTGCTCTCCAAGGCCGGGCTGGCGCTCGCGGTTCACCCGTCGGGCCGGTACTTCGCGTTCCCGGACGGCAAAACGGTGTGCTTCCGCAAGCTGAGCGGCAAAGCGCCGGCCCCGGTGGAACTGCCGGCACTCGGCGCGCCCGCGAAGCGCAAACCGAAGGCGAAGCCGGTGGCGAAGGGTACGAACCGCGCGAGGGCCAAGCCGCCGAAGAACGAATGCGCGTCGGTGGCGTTTTCGCCGGACGGCGCGCTCCTCTTGGCCGGGCGCACCGACGGCGCGGTCACGCTGTTCGACACCCGCACGTGGGAACCGGTGCGCACGCTCGATTGGCGCGTGGGCGAGTTGCAGGCGGTGGCGTTCGCGCCGGACGGCACCCGCGCCGCGGCCGTCGGCACGAAGGGCAAAGTGGTCGTGTGGGACGTGGAGTAGGAGCGGACCAACCGTGCGCATTCTGAAAACCGGGCTGAAGAACCCGACGGGCCTCGCGCTGTCGCCGTGCGGCACCGCGCTCGCGGCATTCGGCGAGCGGTCCGTACAGGTGTGGCCCGATTGGCTGAGCGACAAGCCCAAGCGCGCCACCGCCACCGGCACCACCCTCGAGCGCGTCGCGTTCGCGCCAAATGCGGAGGGGCTGTTCCTGTACCTGTCTTGCGACAGCCGCACGCGGTACTTGAACCTCGACACCGGCACGCCGAAATTCACCGACGACCTGCTGCGCAAGGGCGGGCCGGCGTGGTTCCACTTCGACACCGATAAGGGCTTCGCCGTCGTTCACCACGACAACGCGCTGCTCTCGCGGTACGACTACGCGCCGAAGGCCCGCGGCAAGTTCCGCAAGAAGTGGACCGTGAACCGCCGCGCGACGCAGAAGGAGTACACCTACATCGTGTCGTACTACCGGTTCGGGGCGATCTGCGCCTCGGCCGGCACGTTCACCGCCACCGAAGTTCACATCGGCGGTCCCGGCGGCACCGTGCGCGACCTCGTGGTGCGCTCGACCGCCGACGGCGCGGAGGTGTACCGCGAGCGGTTGGCAGAGAAGGACTCGCAGGAGCTGACCGCGTGCGTCGGCCCGCGGTTCGCGGTTCACCCGTCCGGCGCGTACTGCGCGCGCGCGAGCGGTTCGGGCGTGGCGTTCCGTGCGCTCGCGGAGGGCGGCGCGGCCCCACCGGAACTGAAGCTGCCCCGCGCGAGCCGCAAGAAGGCCGACGCGCCGACCTGCACCGCGGTCGCGTTCGCGCCCGGTGGCGCGCACCTGCTCGCGGCCGACGACC
>JALHNS010000426.1 GCA_022843445.1 Gemmata sp. | reverse complement strand
GTGGTAGCCGCGCACGACGACGCCGATCTCTTCGAGCAGGCGGCACAGCACGAACGCGAGCGGCTCGCCGGGGTTCACCTTCTCCGCGCCGGGCGCGAGTACCGACTCGGGCGCCGCCCGGCCGCGCGGCGCGGGGGCGGGCGCGGCCGGCTTGCGCCCCAACAGCGCCCGCGTGCGCGCTTGGAACGCGGGCGGCAGGAACGGCTTTTCGAGGTAGTCGTCGGCCCCGGTCATCAGGTACCCGCCGAGCGACTCCGAGGGCATGTCGCCGGACACCATGAGCGTGCGGGTGCGCTCGCGCAACTTGTCGTCGCCGCGCAGCTTCGCGAGCAACTCGGGGCCGCTCATCAGCGGCAGGTTCACGTCGAGCACGAGCAGGTCGAAGGGCGCTTTCTCCAGTTCGGCCCACGCGGCGCGGCCGTCGCCGGCTTCCACCACGGTACAGTCGCGGAGCAGGCCCACCATGAGGCGGCGCAGGCGCGGGTCGTCTTCCACAACGAGCACGCGGGGCTTCTGGGTGCGCTCGGTGGCGTCGCGCGAGGCCACCCAGCGGCCGAACCCGGCGAGGGTGCTGGCGACCGCGCGGGCGCTCTGGTAGCGGCGCTCCGGGTCGCGGTCGGTGAGGCGCACCACCAGTTGGGCGAGTTCGTCCGGCAGTTCGGGGCGCGCGCGCCGCGGGTCGAGCGCGCCGGCGGCGAGGCGCGCGTTCAGGTCGCGCAGCAGGTGGCCGGTTTCGGGGAACGGTTCGCGCCCGGTGAGCGCCCAGTACAAGGTGGCCCCGAGGCTGAACAGGTCGGCGCGGGCGTCCACTTCCAGCGAGTTTTGCGCCTGCTCCGGGGCCATGTAGCCGAGGGTGCCGAGCAGCAGGCCGGGTTCGGTCATGCGGTGCTGCGGGCGCAGCGCGAGGCCGAAGTCGAGCAACTTGGCCTGCCAGTCCGGGGTGATGAGGATGTTGCCGGGCTTGATGTCGCGGTGGACGAGGCCGCACCGGTGCGCCTCGGCGAGCGCCTCGGCGATCTGGCGGAACAGGTCGCACGCGCGGCCCGGTTCGAGCGGGCCGTTGGTGGCCACGCTCGATTGCAGGTCCGCGCCGGAAATCAGCTCCATCACGTAGTAGTCGCGCGGCGCGCTGCCGGCGGCGGGGGTGTGGCGGCCCGCGTCCAAACAGCCGACGATGTTCGGGTGCTGGAGCTTGGCGACCGCGCGGGCCTCGCCGTAGAACCGGTGCAACAGGCGCGGGTTCGTTTCGGTCGTGCGCGACATCACCTTCAGCGCCACTTGGCGGCGCAGGTGCAGGTGCTCGGCCTTGTACACGGTGCCCATGCCGCCGCGCCCGAGCACGTCGAGCAGCCGGTAGTGGCCGAGCACCAGTTCGCTCTCGCCGCCGGCGCGGATCGTGTCGGCTTGGTACCGGGTGAGCAGGTGGTGCTCGACGAGCCGCGTGAGCGGGTCGGTGCCGTGGTGCCCGCTGAGGATGTCGTCGCGCAGGTCCGGGGGCAGTTCGTCCCACTCCTCGGGCAGCACCACCCACTGTTCGATGAGCCGGGTGACGCGGGACGCGGGGTCGCCCGATTCGTCCGGGTTGCGGAACCCGCGGAACGCCTCGACGATGCGCGTGAGGCCGCCGAGGTGCGCACCGCCGGCGTCCCCGACGACGTACTCGTTCGGCGTGGGCACAACGGCAGACGACACGGGCGCGGCTCCGGGCGGTAACGGCGGCGCACCAACCGTAGAGCGCGCGCCGCGGCGCAGTCGGCGTTTCGGGCACTTTCCCCGCGCGGGGCAAATCTTCGCCGCCGCTCACGACAAGTGCCCTACAGCGAACCGCGCACCCGCCGACGAGCCGCGCATGGCACACGCCGAGGAACCCACCGAGTCGCCGGCCCTGTACCGGGCCCTGTTCGACGCGCACCCCGCGCCGGTGTGGGCGTTCGACGAGCAGACGCTGCGGTTCCTCGCGGTGAACGCCGCCACGGAACAGCGGTACGGCTACACCCGCGCCGAGTTCCGCGCGCTGGGGGTGCGCGACGTGATCGCCGCCGATGAAGCGGCGCAACTGGTCGAGGTGCTGGCCGACGAGTGGGCCGAGGGGGGCGCGCTGGTGTGGGGCCACCGCACCAAAGCCGGGGCGCTCCTGCCGGTGGAGGTGGAGCTGGCGCGGTTCGAGTTCGACGGCCGCCCGGCCCGGCTCGCGGTCACCACCGACGGCATCGACCGGCGCAAGACCGAGGCCGCGCTGCGCGCGAGCGAGGAGCGCCTGCGGAACGTGCTCGCACACATCCCGTGCGGGGTGTTCTGGAAGGACAAAGCGTCCATCTACCTCGGCGGCAACGACCGCGTGGCCGCGGACCGCGGGCTGGCGGTGCCCGGCGAGCTGGTGGGCCGCACCGACGACGACCTCGCCACGGTGCCCGAAGAGGCCGAGTGCAACCGGGCCAGCGACCGCAAGGTGCTCGAAACCGGCGCGCCGGTGCTGAACACCGAGGAGCCGTGGACGCTGCCCGACGGCACCGCGGCCACGCTGCTCGCCAGCCGCGTGCCGATGCGCGACGAGGCCGGGCAGGTGGTGGGCGTGCTCGGCGTGTACCAAGACGTGACCGACCGCAAGCGGCTCGAAGCGCAGCTGCGCCAAGCCCAGAAGATGGAAGCCATCGGCCGGCTCGCCGGCGGCGTCGCGCACGACTTCAACAACCTGCTCACCATCATCTCCGGCAACGTCCACCTGCTCGCGGCGCTGCCGCCGGGCGACGCCGAGTTCCCGCAACTGCTCGACGACATCCGCGACGCGGCCGAGCGCGCCGCGGCGCTCACCCGCCAGTTGCTCGCGTTCGGCCGCAAGCAGCCCGTGCGCCCGGAGGTGATCGACCTGAACCAGTCCGTCTCCGGCATGGTGGGGCTGCTGAAGCGGCTGATCGGCGAGCGCATCTCGGTGCGCACCGAGCTGCCCCCGCACGCGGTGCCCGTGCGCGCCGACCGCGGGCAGTTCGAGCAGGTGGTGCTGAACCTCGTGCTCAACGCGCGCGACGCGATGCCCGAGGGCGGCGCGCTGTCCATCGCCACCGGCGCGCAACGGAAGTCGGCGCGGCTGGTGATCCGCGACACCGGCACCGGCATGACCGACGAGGTGAAGCGGCACCTGTTCGAGCCGTTCTTCACCACCAAGGACGTGGGCAAGGGCACCGGGCTGGGCCTCGCCACCGTGTACGGCATCGTGCAGCAGGCCGGCGGCACCATCGAAGTGGACTCCGCGCCGGGCGCGGGCACCACGTTCACCATCCTGCTGCCGCTGTGCGACGCGCCCGCGGCGGTGCCCAAGACCCCGCTGCCGGCGCGCCCCGCGGCGTCTAGCGCGTGCGCGCGGCGCGCCGTGCTGCTGGTGGAAGACGAGGACCGGTTGCGCAAGCTGATGCGGTACACCCTCGAGGGCCAAGGGTACGCGGTGGCGGAGGCCGTCGGCGGCGAGGCGGCGCTGAAGCTGCTCACCCCGGACCGGCACTTCGACCTGCTGATCACCGACTGGGTGATGCCGGGGATGGACGGGCGCGAGCTGGCGGGCCGCGTGCGCGCGCTGCGCCCGCTGGTGGGCGTGGTGTTCGTGTCCGGCTACGTGCCGGACCACCGGCGCATGGACGGCCTAGCGGGCTCGCTGTTCCTGCCGAAGCCGTTCACCCCGCTGGAACTGCTGAAGGTGGCCGAGCGCGCGGTGAAGCACGCGCGGGCGGCGCGCCCGGCACCGGCGCCGACCGCGAATTGAGACGGAAGACCCGGTTCCGAGTTCCAGAGGTCCGGACGTTCCGAGCCGAACGGCGAGCCGCCGGGATGAGCCCGGCGGATTCGGGCGCGCGAAGCGCCGCGGGGATCAACCCCGCCGCTCGCCGGTTCTTCAGCTCGGA
This sequence comes from Gemmata sp., assembly GCA_022843445.1. Taxonomy (GTDB): domain Bacteria; phylum Planctomycetota; class Planctomycetia; order Gemmatales; family Gemmataceae; genus Gemmata. The sequence continues at coordinate 2,177 of JALHNS010000426.1, read as the reverse complement.
ACGTCCGGACCTCTGGAACTGGGAACCGGGAGACCGGGGGAACGAGGGACGAGGTATGAGCGGGCGCGTGCTGTTTGCCACCGACGACCCGAGCGCGCTGCGCGCGTTCCGCACCGCGTTCCCCCCGCAACAGCGGGACTGGGACACCGTGGTCGCGCGCGGCGGGATCGAAGCGCTCAAGAAGATCGAAGGCGACCCGTTCGACGCGCTCGTCGCCGACGCGCGGCTCAGCGGCACGCCCTGCCCCGACGTGCTGCTGGAGGTGCGCCGCCGGCACCCGCCGACCGCGCGCATCGTGCTCGCCGACTCCAGCTCCGCGACCGAACTGGTGCGGCTGGTCGCGCTCGCGCACCGCGTGCTGCCCAAGCCGTTCGACCCCGCGGAGCTGCGCGGCACCGTGCAGCGCGCGTTCGCGCTGCGCGAGCTGCTGCACTCGCCGGCGCTGGCGTCGGTGGTGGGCCGGCTGTCCAGCGTGCCGGCGCTGTCCACGGTGTACGCGCGGATCGCGGAAGAACTCACGATGCCGGACTTCTCGCTCGCGGCCGTGGGCGAGCTGGTGTCGCAAGACGTGGCGATTGCCGCGCGGCTCATTCAGATGGCGAACTCGGCGCTGGTGGGGCTGCGGAAGCCCACCGCGAACCCGTATCAGGCGGTGCGCATTCTCGGGGCCGACCTCACGCGCACGCTGGTGCTCGCGGCCGACCTGTTCTCGCGGTACAACCCGCAGGCGCTGCGCCCGTTCTCCATCGAATCGCTCTGGGAGCACAGCCAAGCGGTCGCGGAACTGGCCGCGGCGATCGCGTCCGACGTGCGGGCCGACGAGCGCGTGGTGCGCGAGGCCGCGCTGGGCGGGTTGCTCCACGACATCGGCCAACTGACGCTCGCGAGCCACCTGTCCGGGCCGTACAAGGAGGTGCTGAGCCTGACGCGCCTCGAGGGCGTGCCCAACATCGAGGCCGAGGCGCGCGTACTCGGTACCACGCACGCGGAGGTGGGCGCGTACCTGCTGGGCCTGTGGGGGCTGCCGGACGGCGTGGTGGAAGCGGTGGCGTGGCACCACCACCCGGGGAAGTGCCCGGGCACCGCGTTCACGGCGCTGTCCGCGGTCCACGTCGCGGACGTCATCGTTCACGCGGAGAGCGGCGCGCGCCCGGACCGCGAGTACTTGGAGCGCCTCGGCGTGCTGCACCGGTGGGACAGTTGGGTCGGCATGTGGCAGGAGCGCTGCGAGGCCGCGCCCGCGGTGTGAACCCGTAGGACGGGCTTCCAGCCGGTCCCGTGTCGCCCTCGCGGGAACACGGGACCGGCGGAAGCCCGTCCTCTGGCGCGAAACTGCCCGCGGGAACACGGGACCGGCTGGAAGCCCGTCCTACGGGGCTTAGTACCGCAGGATCATGTCGAACGCGGCGGTGAACAGGTTCGGCGAGCCGTCGAACGGGCGGCTCGTGTTGTTGTGGTCGAACCGGACCGTGGGCCGCAGGGTGAGCGCGCGGTGCGGTTGCAGCGCGAGGCCGTACGTCACGGCGGTGTACAGCCCGGCCGCGTTCGTGCGGAACCCCTTCGTGTCCTCGAACAGTTCCACGCGGAAGTTGCTCGTGACCTTGTCGCAGTGCTTGTAAATCAGGTACTGCGCGGCCCCGTACCACGTCGCCGAGCCGCCCGCGGGCGTGCCGTTGATGTGCGAGAAGGTCGCATCGGCCACGTACGTCAGCTTGTCGCTGAAGTTGTGCGTGAACACCGCGTTGTACACGTTGTAGTGAGCGAAGTTCTCGGCAATGTCGAACCGCGGGTTCGTCAGCACGATGTTGAGCAGCACGTTCGACTTGCTCTCTTCCGGTGCCCACTTCAACTGGCCGACGTACATGAACCGGTTGGTCGAGTCGATGTAGTTGTCGCTGCCCAGCACGGCCCCGTAGCTCGCGGTCCACGTGTCGTTCAGTTTGCTCGTCGCCAACACGCCGGTGTGCGTGAACGGGTTGTACTGGAACAGGTACGAGCGCGACAGGAACGGCGTCTCGGCCCCTTGCACCAGTTCGTACCCGACGAGCGTGGCGAACTTACCACTACAGCGCGGGTTTCCTGAATGTCGATGAGTCCATTATCGGGAGGGCATCCGATGACGGACCAGGAAATCGCGCGGTTGGGGCCGGCGTTCGCTGGCTATCTGAAGGGTTACC
>JALHNS010000425.1 GCA_022843445.1 Gemmata sp. | reverse complement strand
TTCCTCGCCGACGCGCACGCGCGCCTCGGCGACCCGGCGGGCGCGCTGGTCGTACTCGACCCGCTCCCGGACCTGCACGACAAGCTGAACGACCCGCGCGGCCGGCGTGACACGCAGCGCGCCCGCGCCCGCCTGTTCGCGGCGCAAGGCAAGTACGACGAGGCCGCGGCGCACTTCGCCGAGGCGCTGAAGTTGCACCGTGCCAACGACGCGAAGCGGCGACTGCTCGCGGGCGACCTGCTCGCGGAGTGGGCCGCCGCCGCGGTGAGCGCGAAGAAGTTGCCGGAAGCCGCCAAGTTGCGCGAAGATGCCGCGGCCGAGTACCGCGCGGCCATCGCCGCGCCGAGTTCGGATGCCGACGTGGGCGGGCCGTTGGCCGCGTTCGTGCGGCTCCAATCGCTCACGCGCGCGGCGCGCCAGTTCCGCCAAGCGCTGGAAGTCGCGCTCAGCGCCGGCGAGCGCTGGTCCGGCGACCCGCTCGTGGACGCGCGCCTGCGGGCCGACCGCGGCGGGCTGGAACTGATGACGGCCGCGTACCAAGAGGCGCGCCAGTCGCTGGTCGCGGCGCTGGCGGACCACGACGCCACGAAGTTCCCGAACCTGCGCTCACTGCCCAAAGTGCTAGTGAACCTTGCGACCGCGGAACTCGCGTGCGACACGCCCGAAAAGGCCGACCCGCTGCTGGTGCGGTGCGCCGACCTGTACGCGAAGCACGGGTTGCCGGCGGACGCCGTACTCGCGGAGGCGTCGTACCTGCGCGGCGTGTCGGCCGCGCGCCGGGCGGATTTCGCCGCCGCGATGGACCACTTCCGCGCCGGCCTCAAGCACTGCGCCAGCGCCGGCAAGTCCGCGGACCCGGTGCGGTTCAACCTCGCGCTGAACGTCGCGCTGCTCTACAAGGAACAGGGCGAACTCGCCCCCGCGAGCCGCGCGCTCGAAGAGGCCGCGGGCGTGCTCGCGGGGTTCACCGAGCCGGACGACGTGAGCGCGGCGCTCGTGGACGCCGTGCGCGCCGAGTTGCACGTGGCGCAAGAGGATTACGGCGCGGCGCTGAAACTGGTGCCGGGCATCGAGGCCGCGTGCGCGAAGAACGGGCTTTCGTCCGGCTACCTGTGGGGCACGGCGAAGCACGTGCGCGCCTTGAACGACCTGAGCGCCGGCAAACTGCGCGAGGCCGAGGCCGCGTGGGGCGAACTCGCGGACGCGCAGCGCAAGGGCGGCTCGCCGGTGCTCGCCCGGTCGCTGAACTACTTCGCCGCGTGCGCCGAACTGCGTGGCGACACCGACGCGGCCCGAACGCGGTTTGGCGAATCGCGCGCGGCGCAAGCGAAGATGCCGCGGTGCCCGCCGGTCACGCGCGCGATCACGCTGTGGCGGCTCGCGGTACTCGCGGACAAAGAGGGAAAGAAGGCCGAAGCCAAGAAGCTGCTGGGCGAAGTGTTCGAAGTGGCCGACGCGGCGCGGCGGAACACGTTCGGCGAGGCCGCGCAGCGCGCGCAGTTCTTCGCCCAGTTCGCGCCCGCGTTCGAGCAACTCATCGCGTGGTGCGCCGACGGCGACGCCGAAGGGCTCCTCCGCGCGCTCGTGCGTAGCCGCAGTCGCACGCTCTTAGATCAGATGCTCGCGGCCGGCGTGGACCCGCGCGACCGGCTGCCCGACGCGCTTCGCGCGCCGCTGTTGGCCCGCGAAGCGGCCGCGCGCCGCGAGGTGTCGCGGTTGCGCGCGCAAGCGATGCTGCTCCCCGCCGACGCGACCGACGCGGGCGCGAAGCAACTGCTCGCGGACCTCGACGCGGCACAGAAACAATACTCCGAGGTGTGGCGCGAGATCGTGAACGCGGACCCGCTGACGCGCGCGCTCAGCGACCCGGCGTTCGCCGAAACCGCGCTCGCGCAGGTGCGCAAAGCGGCCCGCGACTCGAATGCCGCGCTGCTGGTGTACGCGATCGGGCGGGACCGCTCGTTCGCGGTGCTGTGTACCGGCACCGACGCGCCGCAGGTGTTCCCGCTGAACGTGCCGAAACCGCTTGCCGAAAGTGCGGGCGAACCGAGTTCCGAAGGTTTGGTCGCGCGGGCCGGCTTCCGCGGGGCGGTGCTGGTGAGCGCCGGCAAGCAGCCGGACCGCCCCGCGCCCGCGCCCGCGGACGCCGTCGCGCTCACCGACGCGGTGTGCGGCCGGCTGGTGAACAACTACTTGCGGCAAATCGCTGACCCGGCGTTCAGCCCGACGCGCGGCGCGCTGTTGGTTACGAAGACGCCGGGCGAGACGCGCGCGGTGGTGCCCGAATTCCTCGGCGACGCGGTGCTACCCGCCGCACTGCGCGCGAAGTTGAGCGCGAGCGGCGCGAAGCGCGTGCTGCTGATCCCGGACGGCGCGCTGCACAAACTGCCGTTCGAGGCCCTACTCGTTTCCACCGCGACCGGGCCGAAGTTCGTGTTGGACGAACTGCCGGCGATCGCGGTCGCGCCGTCGGTTCCGGCGCTGGCGGTGGTGCTGTCGCGCGAGCGCAAGTCGGACGCGGACACGCTGCTGACGGTCGGCAATCCGGCGTACCCCGAAGGCTCGAACGCCCTACCGCCGCTGCCGTACACCGCGGTGGAAAGCAAGAAGGTGCGCGAGTTCTTCCCGGCCGACCGCGTGACCGCCTTCGAGGGAACTTCTGCAACCGAAGCCGCGGTGGTGAAGGCGCTGCCGGGCAAGCGGTTCGTTCACCTCGCGGCGCACGGCTTCGCCGATACCGAGTTCGGCAACGCCTTCGCGCGGGTCGCGCTCGCACCCCCGGTGGCCGGCGCGCCGTTGGACCCCGCGAACGATGGCTCCCTAACACTTCACGAAATCCTGCGCCTGAAACTCAGCGGTACGGAGCTAACGGTGCTGAGCGCGTGCGTGACGAACGTGGGCCCGCAGAAGCCTCTGGAAGCGGGGGCGACGCTCGCGGGGGCGTTCCTCGGGGCCGGGTCGCGCGGCGTGATGGCGACGTGTTGGAGCGTGGACGACCGCGCGACCTCCGAGCTGATCGGCGCGTTCTTCGGCGCGGCGCGCCCCGCGACCGGGAAGGGGCTTTCGCACGCGGACGCGCTTCGCGCCGCCCGCCTCAAAGTGCGCGGCACCGCGGGGTGGGAAGCGCCGTTCTTCTGGGCACCGTTCGTGTACGTCGGCCCGCCGGAGTGAGCTTGGCGCTTGCCTTTCGCGTTCGCCGCGGGTACAAGTGCCAGTGTTCGCGTTTAGCTCGCTGCTTTGCAGCAGGGCGATGTTGCGTCGCCCGAGCGCACTCTGTGCCATTCGTCGCGAGGAAGGCTGTTCCAGCACCGCTGTCGGATCCGTTTTCTGAATTCATTCAGCGGTCTGGAACAACCTCGCGAATCGTGGTTCCGCTGAATGAATTCAGAAAACGGATCCGGCGGTGCCGTGAGCCTTCCGCGCTACAGGTTAGGAAGTAGACGCGAACGCGAGCGGCCCGCCGAGCGATCGGCGGGCCGCGTCGTTTCACCCCTTCACCGAGCGCCCTTCCCACGCGCCCGGCAGCGTGCCGCGCGCGGAGTTCATCGGTAGCGGCCTTAGCAGGCTCAGCATCAGCACGAGCGCGCCGAACGCGGAGCCGAACGCGAGCGCGTAGTTCACAAGTCGCGCCGCCGGTGCCGGCACCAGCAGTTGCCACAGGCACACGCCCACCAGCAGCACGCAGCTAATCGGCAGGAAGTACTTCAGGCACGTCATCATCACTTGGTCGATGCGCAGCCGCGGCAGGCTCCAGCGCATCCAGATCATCACCAGCACCAAGAACGTACACTTCCCGATGAACACGGTGCAGTTCAGCAGGTTGCCGAGAACGAACCCGAACTCGGCGCTCGGCTCGAACGGCAGGAACCCGGTGTGCCAGCCGCCGAGGAACAGGATCACCGCGAGGCCGCTCACCGCGAACATGCTGCCGTACTCCGCGAGGAAGAAGTACGACCAGCGGATGCCGCTGTACTCCGTGTGGAACCCCGCGACCAACTCGCTCTCTGCTTCGGCGAGGTCGAACGGCGCGCGCTTGCAGCTCGCGGTCGCGGTGAGGAAGAACACGAAGAACGCGACGTACGTGAACGGGTTTTGGAACAACACCCAGTTCCAGAACCACCCGACTTGCTGGTTCCCGATGGTGTTCAGGTTCAGCGTCCCCGCCACGCAGATCGGCACCACCACGCACATCGCGCGGGGCACTTCGTAGCTCACTACTTGCGCGGCTTCGCGGACGCCGCCGAACAGCGCCCACTTGCTCGCGGAGGCGTACCCGGCCAGCACCACGCCGAACACTTCGCTGGAAAGCACAGCGAGCATGAAGAACGCCGCGACGTTCAGTTCGTGCGCCACCAACCCCGCGCCGAACGGGAGCGCGAGGAACCCGCAGAAGCTCGCGCAGAAGGCCAAATACGGGGCGAGCTTGAACAGGAACTTGTCGGACCCGGTGGGCGCGAGGTCTTCTTTCGCGATCAGTTTCACGCCGTCGGCGAGCGATTGCAGCAGCCCGAACGGGCCGACGCGGGTGGGGCCGAGGCGGTCTTGGATGCGCGCGGACACCTTGCGCTCGGCCCAGATGCCGAGGAACGCCGACAGCCCGATGAACCCGAACAGCAGCGCCGCGGCGACGACGCCCGCGGCGACGAGGTTCCACGGGTGCGGCAGAAACGCGGACCACAATTCGGGCACGTCGGTTCACCTGTGTGAGAGGCCCGGCCGGGCGGCACTTTCGGTTCATCGCGTCGCAAGGCACGTGGGGCGCGGTTGCCAGCTCCGCGCCTGCCTTCGCGCTGTGTCGGGCACACGCTACAATCCACCCGCGGCGTAGCGCCGCAGATTCTCGCTACCTCGGTCCCGGCCGAGCGGTTGGGAAAGTGTACCCGGCCGCTGCGCCGCATTCCAGAAGCGCCATGAACCACTTGCGCCAGAAGTTCGGCACCGCGACCGTGCGGCCCTTTACCGCGCGGATCGGGAACGCGCCGTTGCCGCTCGCGCTGCGCGCGCGCAGTGGTGCGAGCGAACCGGAAGCGCACGCCCCCCACGCCCGCGACGGCAAACTCGCGCGCCTCGAAGCGGTGCTGCTGATGGCCGACGAACCGCTCGCGGCGCGGAAGCTCGCGGAGGTCGCGGGGCTGAGCGACGCGGCCGAAACACGCGCGCAGATCGAGCGCCTGCGGGTACTTTACGACGCGGACGGCTCCGCGTTTCAGGTGGAAGAGATCGCGGGCGGCTATCAGTTGCTGTCGCGGCCGGCGTTCCACCCGTGGCTCACGCGGCTGAAACGCACCGGGCACGAGCTGAAGCTGTCGCCGTCGGTGCTGGAAACGCTCGCGGTGGTCGCGTACCGGCAGCCGATCACGCGGGCCGATATGGAGAAGGTGCGCGGCGTCGCGTGCGGCGACGCGGTGCGGCAGTTGATGGAGAAGGGGCTTGTGCGCGTCGCGGGGAAGCACGATTCGCTGGGCCGGCCCCAACTGTACGGCACGACGAAGAAGTTCCTGCAAGCGTTCGCGCTGAACGCGCTCGACGACCTACCGGAAGTGGAATCGCTGCAAGTGCCGAAGTGATTTTCCCGGGACCGCGGCCGTACCGGCCGCCCGCGCACAGCAGCGCGGGGTGCGACTCGGCTAATGGGCGTGCTACACCCACGCGAAACGCGCGGCCGAGACGGCCGCGGTCCCGGGGTTACACGTCCAACCCCGCGCCGAAGTCGTCGTCGTCGGTGGCGGGCGGCGCGGGCTTGGGCTTCGCGGGCGGCTTCTGGGCCGGCTTGGGCTTGGGTTCGCGCGCGGGCTTTGGCTCCTTCGGCGCGGGCTTGGCCGCGGCCGGCTTCGGCTCTTTCGCGGCGGGCGCGGGCTTCGGGTCCTTCGCCGCGGGCTTCGGCGCGGGCTTCGCCGGCAGCTTCGGTACGCCGTAACTCGGCACTTCCAGCGGGGCTTCGTCGTCCAGCGCGTCGAAATCGTCCAGCAGCGCGCGGCCGAGCGGCAGGTCGTCGTCTTCCGGCTTGGGCTTGGGCGCGGGCTTCACCGGCGGCGGCGGGGCCGGGAGCGGCTTCGGCGCGGGCGGCGGCAGTTGCACGACC